>JADGCU010000006.1 GCA_015228785.1 Candidatus Omnitrophota bacterium | reverse complement strand
CAAAACTTATATGAAGGGCGGCAGACAGGCGGGGCAGGCTGAAGATGTTCAGGAGAATCTTAAGAAGACGCTTGTCTCAAGCAAGCAGACGTTCTTTTATTGGCAGTATGAGAAGCTCAAGAATGATCCCTACAATAAAAACTACCTGGACGCGTCTGGCCAGATGCTTTTAGACAGGGATGTTACTTTAAAGACCGTACGCATTGATCCGCAGCATTGGCAACGGCTCAACAGGTTGGCGCGATATCAGAAGGCTATTGAAGAATATGTCAATCAGCCCGGGATGGAAGGCGGTCCCAGAATTCCTCAAGTCTTGGAGTTCGGGTCTCCGGAAACCCCGGCGATCCATTCAGAGGTGCCGCAGGGGACACCGATGATGACGTCCATGATGAGCATGCGCCAAAGTTATGCGACGGTCGCGGACATTCGAAAACAGATCGATGAGACATCAATCCCTGTTGATAAAGAGCTTTTAAAGTCTGAATTTGAGAAGGTTGTCAAAGAAAATCCTGCAGCAACGCATGTGTTCCTTTCAGAGACAGAAACGCCGGCGACCTGGAAGATCGCAGATGACCAGTTTTCCATGGAAATGGTCCCGGGACATAAGGTTTATACGCTTAAGCCGGTTCCGTTTTATGAGGAGCGGTCTGATAAGAGTCAGGAGTGGAAAGGGCGCGAGGTCTATGCGAACGCAACGTATACTTCAGTTGGCGGGGGAAATACATTGGCCCAGATCCGGGATCTTGTCATACCGGCTGCGCCGGAAGATCAACGGGCGGAGATGAAGAAGGTCCTGGATGATTTTAAGAAAGAGAATCCAGATCTCAAGGATGATGATTGGGTCAAAGTGTTTTCGGGGACATCTTCAGGCGAGGTTCGGGTGACGAAAGAGGGTCAATTCCGGGAGGCGCCGCCCCAAAAGTCATTCTCAATCGAGCGGAGTGTCCCTCTTCCGTCAGAAGGGCTAAAAACTAAGGCGACGCAGGAGAAAGGTCTGGATCTTCAGGCGCCGTCTTCTTCTTCGCCTACTCCTTTAAATATGATCCGGTTCAGTTATGGCACGAATGACGCGAGTGCCCATGGGAGCATGGCCACCGTGGCGCCTTACATGAGAGAGTCTGATGATGTTGTACGTGAGGTAGGTGCTTGGATTTTAAAGCAGACTTCTGAGGCCGCGATGAAGAGTGAAGGTTCTTCGGCGTTGAACTCGGTTCGCAAGAAATATTGGGGAATAGTGGCTGCCGCTGCTTTAGCGGTTCTTAGTCTGCCATCTTTTTTACAAGCGGCCGAAGCACCTGCGAATCCCATGATGTGGTTGAAGGGGAATGTTTTTGAAGACAATATGCTCCGTAGTTTTAAGGTCCCAAAAGATTTGAAAGAAAGACTGGATTTGTGGAAATCCATTCCAGACGGGATAGAGCGTCGGATGATTAATCGCAGCCTCAATTTTTATGATGGTTCTGCCGGTGTGATCGCCTCAGTTCTTGATCCTCAGCGTAAAGATCTTAATTTGGCGAATACTTTTATTAGAACACTTCGCTCGGATTCATGGGGGGAGATGCGGAGCATCAGGGCTTCGGGTTCGCAGTATTTCAGATATGGAAAGGATAAGAAGGTATTAGGTCCCCGTGAAGCATTATTTTTTCGCACAGTATCTGATAAATGGAAAGATGCTGATCCTTTAACAGGTGAAGAGAGTGAATGGAAAGACTGGAAACCGATCATGGGTGAAAATGCCTGGATTATTATGGCAGCGCTTCAGACCGCACATGCGAAGTATGGGGGTAATATCCTTCGTAATAGTGAAGAGGTTCAATTAGCCGAAAGTCTTATTCCTGCGTTCAAAGCTTTGACTGATGATATAGGCGCTATCCATCATGCGCCGGAGGGGACATTTGAGAAGAATCCAAATGATATTTCTAATGAGAATAATTTTTCCGCTTACGCCGGCCTTAGAATGTTGTATGAAGTTACGGGAGACTCTAGTTATAAGAAAATGATGGATGGCATTGAAGAGTACATTAAAAAGTATGGATTGGATAAAGAGGCGGGCATCCTCTATCAGGGGGGCTTGTATGATGGGAAAGAATTCAGGCCAAATCGTGATTTTGCGGTTGATGTCCAGACATGGGGCATTGTTTCTTTTTCTCCCAAGAAGTTAGATGAGATGTATGGGGAGGGAGCTTCTTATCGTATGTGGAAGACCACAAAAGCGCGTTCTGGATATTCTGAGGATGGGAAACTGTTCGGGGTAGGGTATACCGATAGTCATGATGTTTTTAGCGGTGAGTGGACGGCCGGGGCCATCGCAGCTTGTTTGGAGCTTTCACTTCATTATAAAGATTCACATCCTTCATGGGCAGAAGAGGCGCTGGCTGATGCGGTATCCATGACGAAGGGCCTGGAATCTTTAAGTCGTATTGATGGCGACAAGAAGGGATATCTTTATGTAAACAAGTCAGTTCATATCCCTTTTGGATGGAATGGGAGGCCTGTTGAAAGCACAGCGTCGACGGCATGGGCCTGGTATGTTCAGAATTTTAAGGATCCTTTTCGTTTGGGGGGCATGACCCGTTGGCAAGAACTTGCTAAGTTTAGGGAGACCGTGGAGGAAATTAAAGCGAGCCGAGTGACGACAATAGCGGGGCCGCAGGCTCAGGAGGCACCAAAGCCGGCGATGACGGGCGTAGCGGCGGATGAGGAAAAGGTAAATGAGTTGATCAGTACTTCGGCCTTCCAGAATGCGGGAAGCGGGGGCAGTAGCGCCCCGTATCGAGAAATTAAAGAAGTTATCAAGGAACGTGCTGTTCCTGCGTTATGTAAGAATCTTTTGAACCACGGGGCCAATATTGAATCCCGTAAGTGGTCGGGAGAACTGTTGATCGAAGTCTCGACAAAGGAAACGGCTCCTTGGATTATTTGGACCTTTCAGAAATTTAGAGATACTGCGGTTACAGAAAATGAACGATGGGTCGCAATCTATCAAAAGGACAGGGCGGTTAATGCTTTGCGTGAAAGATTTGGTGATGTGAAGCCGGTGCGACCGCCTTTTATTTCTGAAAAGGCCATGACGGTGTCGGCAATTGAGTCTGAAAAAGCCATGGATAAGACCGGTGGTATTGATTTTAGCGCTGCTAGTTTGGACATGCAGATCAGGCGTGATGGGAAGGGCATGGTTCTTCCGGTTGGTCAGCAGGATCTGGATAATATTAAGATCGATGGTCTTGTTCCTGTGATCTTTAAGATTGAGCCGGCTTCTACCTTGCCGTTGTTTTCTGAGCTTGAGGCCAAGATGGGGACTGGGAGCGCGTAATAAATAGTTTTCTGGATTTTTATTGCTCCGTTTATTTTCCAAATTATTCCTACCTGTTCTCTATCCTTTTTGCTAAACTGACACTGTTTTTAAAATCTCATAAATGATCCTTTTAGCATGTTTAGGAATCTGACAGCCTTTCTTTTATTGATTTGTCTGGCAGGCTGTACCGCTCTTTCGAGTAGTGTGAAGCCTGAGGGGAATGAGGTGCGTTCACCCTCGGCGAGTGCTCCTGAGGTGGCACAGGTTTCGATGACAAGCGAAACGTTGCTTGATATTGATTCTGTTCCTGTTGGGATTGGGTTTGGAAAGACGGTCTTTGCGGGGCTTCTTAAGACCGCTTATGTACGTCTTACGGTTATCTCTCGGAATGATCCAGCGAAGAAGTATTTCTTTATTATTGGTGATAAGGCGAATCAGAGCGTTGTCCCTTGGGCAGAAGGACGAGTGATTGAACCGGGATATTTTTACTGGGAACTCCCGGTTGGTTCGTATGAGATCACGGCCATTGCGATTCCCGTTGGGTCAACGATTGCTGAGGAATCAGTCGCTTTGGATTTTGAGATGGCTTTCGATCGGGTGAATTATTTAGGTACGCTTGATGTGAACGGGACCAAAGAGAGGGTCAAGTTTGGAGGGCTTCCGGTTGTGCAGCCCGGGTTCGAATATGAGTTGGCTCTTCATGATGATTTTGAGATAGCCAAAAAAGATTTCGAATCGCTTTTGCCTTCGCATCCTGCGTTGGTTGTTAAGGGACTTTTAGAAGTAAAGAGTGTTGATAGTGTTCATGAAGCGCAGTAATATAAGATTCAGGATCAAACTTAATTAAAGGAGGACATCGTGATTGCTCGTTTTTTAATGATTGCTTTTGTATCGTTCGCCATTTCTGGATGTGCGACGACGCCCCAAGCCCCTTCGCCGGTTAATCAGTTGCAAAATCATGTCGCTGATTTGCAGCAGCGTATGGAACAACAGGAGAAGGAAGTTGTTGATCTGAAATATGAGGTTAAAGAGATTGCTGGAAAGATTGAGAGTGGCAAGACTGTCGACATGGAGGAGTCGGATGAAGGTTCCGGGTCTTTTAAGACAGGTTCTTCGGCTGTTAATACACAGGCTTCTCCTATCATTAAGGCAACAGGTGTTACGGCTGTTGATTTACAGAAGGCGCTTAAGGGTGCTGGTTTGTATGACGGAAAGATTGATGGGAAGATCGGCAGCAAGACGCGTGCCGCGGTTATTGAATTTCAGAAACAGCATAACCTGAAGTCAGATGGCGTCGTGGGCCAGAAGACCTGGGGTGCGATGAAGTCGTACATTCCGGTTGAGTAGGAAATAATCAGGATGACCAAAGATAGCCACGGTGACCCCGTGGCTATTTTTTTATGGGCCGACTATTGTTGACTATGAAGACGAATCGGATTCTTACCGTTACTCTTAATCCAGCTCTTGATAGGATCGTTCGTTCTGGGAAAACGACGATTTTTCCCGGGGGGAAGGGCGTCAATGTGTCGCGAGCACTTAAAGCCCTGGGCCTTGTCAGTATGCCTTTGATCGCCATTGCGGGTACGAGCGGTCGCAGGCTTTCTGGGCAGCTTAGGGACGAAGGGCTACCACCTGTTCTTTTTATTCTTCGAGGCAAGACGCGGACTAATACGACGACGATTCATAGGAACGGCATGGTTACGCGTATTTTTGAGTCTGGTCCGGTATGGGCACGGGAAGATGTGATGCGGTTTAAGAAATTCTTCGCCAGTCAAATTTTAGGGGCTCGTATCGTTATTTTCTCCGGGAGTCTTCCGGTAGGGGTTCCTTCATCTTTTTATCGGAGCTTGATTGGCGTAGCCAAGCGTGCCGGGGCACAGACATTTCTGGATACGAGTGCAGACGCCCTTGGGGAGGGTATAAAGGCGAAGCCTTTTTTGATCAAGCCTAATCAAGAAGAAGCCGAGGCGTTTTTGAAATGCCGTCTTTCTTCTCAGCGGCTTGTAAAAAAGGGATTGCGGTCTTTTCTTAAGCGTGGTATGAAGATGGTCCTTTTGACATTGGGAGAAGCGGGCCTTGTGATCACCCAAGGGGAAGAGTTCTTATGGGCCCGAGGGCCGAAGGTCAAGGGGCATACTGTTGGTTGTGGCGATGCGGCATTGGCTGGGTGTGTCGCTGGGATGATGGCACAAGACCGGCTTGAGGATCAGATCCGTCTGGCTGCCGCATGTGGCGCTGAGGCGGCCCGTTCCATCAAGCCCGGCGCGATTAGCAAGAAGGGCGTTCAACGCATGGCAGGAAGAGTTCGGGTCAAACAGTTTTAAGAAGAATTCCGTTCACCCGTTGTCTTGATGGGCCGTCGTGGCGCGGGGATGTCTTAAATTTTTCGTAGAGATATTTTAGAAGGAGTGGTTATGTCCGTGATCGATCAGGAAGAAAAGATCAGCAAGCTTAAGAAGCTTGATAATCCGACGAGTAAAGAATTGCGTGAGCGTGCTCAGGAGGGGGCGAAGGATTTTAAGACAGCATGGCTTTCATTCGCTCAGTCTCTTTTTGCTATTCATCGGGACAAGCTTTACGAGTATTGGGGTTATGAGAAGTTTGATCATTATGCAGAACGGGAGTTGGGATTTAAAAAATCCATGGCCCTCAAGCTTGTTAAGACCTATTGTTTTGTCGAGCAGCAGGAGCCGCAGTATTTGCAAGATAGTTTTGTGGATGAACGCGACGCATCAGCGTTACCGGAAATGGATGCGATCCATGTTCTTCGGCTTGCCAAGGGAAAGAAGGAGATCACGCGTCAAGATTATTCTGAACTTCGCCGGCAGGTCTTTGATAAGGGGCGATCTGCGGGGCTTGTGCGTCAGGATCTTGTGGTCCTTATGAAGGAGCGCAAGAAGGTCGATCCCGATGAGGAGCGCGAACGTCGTAATACGGCCGCGGTCCGCAAGCTTTTGAATGCCATTCGTTCTTTTAAGAAGGATGCTGAGTCGCTGAAGCTCATTAAGGCGGATCTGGTCAAGAAGGCAGAGGAACTCTTTAGGGAATTAGAAGCAGAAATAGAGTAAAGAAAGGTTATTCATGAAATTGACTAAGCCTCTGGTCATTCTGGACCTTGAGACGACCGGCACGTGGATTGAGAAGGACAAGGTCATTGAGATCGCGATGATCAAGCTTCTTCCGACGGGTGGTCGCGAAGTGTATGCCAAGCGGATCAACCCTGGGATGACCATTCCGCCCGTGGTTGTGGAGCTCACGGGCATCTCTAACGAAGCGGTTAAGGATGCGCCTGCTTTTAAGGAGGTTGCCAAGGAGATCGTTGATTTTTTGCGAGATGCTGATATCGGCGGGTTTAATGTTGATAAATTTGATGTCCCGCTTCTGGAACGCGAAATTCGTGATGCGGGGTTGTCTTTGTCGATGAATGCGCGTTCGATCTATGATGCTCAGAAGGTTTTTCATTTGAATGAAAAGAGGGACCTCACAGCTGCTTATGCGTTTTATTGTGGTGGAAAGAAGCTTGAGGGGGCGCATGCGGCTTTGGCAGATACGGAGGCGACTCTTGAGGTGATGGAGGGTCAGATTCAGAAATATGGCGCTGGGGAAGATACGATTGATGTCTTGGGGCGGTTTAATTATGTTGAGCGACAGGAATTTTACGATTCGGATCGCAAGTTTCGTTGGTGGAACGGCGAGCTTTACATGATGTTTGGCAAATATGCAAAGAAGGAAAGCCTGCGAGAGATCGCACGTAAAGACCCTGGGTATCTGGAGTGGATGCTGGGCAAGGATTTCAGTGAGGACATTAAAGCGCTGGTGGAGGGAGCCCTTAAAGGCCGTCTTCCTAAATATGAGGCCCCAAAAGTCGTCGGAGAGCATGGATAGGTGTGGTGAGAAGACTTTGTTTTGGGGTCTTAAATGATTTTTGTTGTTAATCAAAATTAAAAGAGATAAAATACCGCCGTTCATCATTAGGAAATAATAAGGTCGTCAACGTTTGGATAACTGTCGGCGTTCCTTGTTCAACAAGATAATTAAAAGCGGGAGGATTTTCATGGCGCCTGATAAGGGGAATCAATCTTGGATCATTTGGGTTTTGGTCATTCTTGCGGTTGGTTTTGTTGTGCTGGCTTTTAAGAAAGAAAAGCCGCAAGAGACACGTGTTCCTGTTGAGCAGAATGTTGTGGTGAATAATGTTAAGTCGCCTCAAACGACTGCAGAGGCTGTGGTTCCGGCTCCGAGAATGCGGGCGCAGGAGTCTGTTGTTGTGGCTCCCAAGGAGGTTGTTTCTAAAGAATCTTTAGCTATTCAGGTGTATTCTTTTAAAGAGAAGGCTCGGGCGGACGCTGCTATTTTAAAGCTCAAGGAAAAGGGGCATGATAATTGTTATATTATGATCAGCGATTTAGGCGCACGCGGGGTTTTTTATCGCGTACGGGTTGGTCCTTTTTCTAATGAGGCGGACGCTCAGAAGGTTTTAGAGGAGATCAACGCGGACCTGAAGAGCGGCATTATTGTCACGGAATAATAAAAGGGTGAATATTTTATGAAGATGTACATTTTATTTTTGAGCATTTTTGTTGTGATGGGACTTGCGGGGTGTGCGACACAGGTGATCCGTAAGGAACCTGCTGAGGTTGTAGACCTTTCTGGTCGTTGGAACGATACGGATGCCCGGATGGCCGCTGAGGAGATGATCAAGGAGTGTACGGCGGGAGGGTGGATTGGAACGTTTAACAAGGACAATGGTCGTGATCCTGTTGTGATCATAGGTTCTGTTGTTAATCGAAGCCATGAGCACATTGATTCCAATGTGTTTGTTCAGGATTTAGAGCAGGCACTTGTGAATTCTGGCAAGGTCAAGTTCGTGGCGGATAAGTCTGCGCGCACCGAAATTCGTGAAGAGCGGATGGATCAGCAGGTTAATTCGAGCGAGGTGACGCGTGCTAAACTTATCAATGAATCAGGTGCTGATTTCATGTTGCAGGGAACGGTTAATTCTGTGAAGGATGAGACCAAGGGACAGTATGCGATTTTGTTCCAGGTGAATTTGGAGCTGGTGAATTTGTCGACGAATGAAAAGGTATGGCTTGGCCAGAAGAAGATCAAGAAGCTTGTAAAGAATCCGAAATATTCGATGTGAGACGCGCCATGATGCGAGATATCTTAGGGAACGCCCAACGGCGTTCCCTTCTTTTTTTTATCCCTGTACTTTTTGTCTGTTCTTCGTGTGCTGTAATGACGACGGGAAGTCCCCGTTTGCAGCCTGAGGTTAATAGTCTTGTTGTGGCTAATCGATTACAGCTTGCGGCTGATATGATTGAGCGGGAAGAGGCCAGTTACGGTCCTGGTAATTATCTTTTGTATTATTTGGACCGGGGGCTTGTGGAATTCTACGCTGGGCGTTACGAAGAAAGTGTTCGGAGTCTTGAGAAGGCCAAGCAGCGTTTTCAGGAGCTCTATACCGAATCCCTGAGTAAAGAGTTTTTGAGCTGGGCTGTTAATGATTATATGCTTCCTTATCGTGGGGCTGATCATGAGTATGTCCTGGTCAATATCTTCCAGGCATTGAATTTCCTGTCTTTGAAGAATCCTAATGAATCACTCGTTGAGGCGCGGGATCTGAATTCTAAATATCAGGTTGTGACGGATCTTGCCCATAAGATGAAACGCCGGCGTTATGAAGACAACGGGTTTGCCCGGATGTTTATGGGGCTCTTGTATCAGTCGATGGGGAGGCCGGAAGATAAGGCAGAGGCCTTGTTGTGGTACAAGGAGGCGTTAAGTCTTTACGCATCCTATTACGAGGGGCAATATGTGCCGCAGATCTTGAAAGAAGAGGCTGGAAGACTTGCCGAGGAGTTCTCTGATGACGATTTGGCCGCTCTACGGCAAGAGACCCGAGGTTCTTTCGCGAGTCAAGGATACGAAAACAAGGCTAAGATCATTGTTCTTCAGCTCGCCGGGTACTCGCCGCTTAAGGTCGCCGATGTTGTTCCGATTCCGGTTGATCGGCAATTTATTATCAAGCTTGCTTTTCCGAAATATATGCGGCGTTATTATGATATTCATTCAGCACGCGTTATTGCTTATAAGGCGGGGGGAGCGCGTGTTTCTGCGGATACGGAATTGGGGATGAATATTGAGGAACTTGCGATGAAGGATCTGGAGTCGCGTAAGGCCACGGTTTTGGCCAAAGCGGTTTTGCGGCCAGCCATGAAGTATCTGATTGAGCGTAAACAGAAAGAGGTCATTGATAAAAAGAGCGGGGCTTTTGCTGCTGAAGTCTTTGGGCTCATGAGCAATCTTTATAATGTCTTTTCAGAACAGGCCGATCTTAGAAGTTGGCAGGCGCTGCCTGCACAAATCAGGGTGGCCAGGATTTTTGTTGATCCAGGAACATGTCGTATCCAATTTGACAACCTGGACAGTCAGGGCATGAGCCTTGGTATTGAGGATATCGGCGAGGTCACGCTTGAGGCTGGAGAGACGCGTTTTATCGTCGTGCGCTCCACTCATTAGAACCAAAAACCTTAAGAAAACCCTTTTCCCCGCGATTCGCATTGTTATAATACCCATAACACCTATAATTTTCTTTCTTTAATTGAAAAGCAACTCGGGCCTAATGGGGTTTGGGCATAATAATACAAAGGAGACTGTATGAAGAAGATGGTGGTTTTTGTTCTTATGTCTTTTGCTCTTATTGGATGTACAGGGACGCAAAAAGGGGCTGCGGCAGGTGGCGGAGTGGGTGCGTTGTTGGGGGGCATTATTGGGTATCAGAGTGGTCATGGGGCAGAAGGGGCGCTCATCGGTGGCGCGGTAGGCGCGGCGGGCGGGGCGCTGGCCGGGGATGCCATGGAGAATGAGAAGAACGAGAAGTAATGTTTTCATGTGCTGGGCTGTACGTTGGTTCCTGGAGCTGAGGATAAGGGTTTTACGAGCATTCTCGTTTTAATCTCGAGGAGAACATTGATGAAAATTCTGATCGTAGATGATTCGCTTCTTGACAGAAAGTTGTTGTCCAAGACGCTGATTAATCTGGGCGTTAAGAATGAGATCCTTCAGGCCGAGCATGGTGAGGCAGCCATGCGGATTATCGCTGAGCATATGGGGCAGATCAGCCTGATGTTTGTTGATTATCAGATGCCCAATATGTCGGGAGTAGAACTTATGGCAGCCTTGGTTAAAGTTCCGGAGACTGCGCATATTCCTATGATCATGATCACGGCCTCCGCCGCTGAGGAGAGTAAGCAGGCCGCCTATGCGGCGAATCCGAACTTAAAAGCATATATTATTAAGCCGTATAAACCTGATCAGATCATGGCCGTGATGAAGCCCTATGTCCAGTTCTAGCAAGGTGCTCGCCTTTTCAGGCGCTAATCGTAATCTGTATGATATGTCCATGATCTTGGCGACTTCTGTCTCCAAGATGCTCAGGGTGAAGGGGGATATTTATCTTTCTTCGGAGCCAGCGATCAAGGAGCGGCGTATTGTTCAGTTTGCCCGGCGTATGCGTGTTGATGGGCTTGAGAAATTTGGCAGCAGAACCGTTTTTTCCAGTGTGACATTTCATTTAGATCGGGAGTTAATGGAGCAGGGGAAGGCCCTGGGGGCGCTTATTGTCTATATTCCCGTGGACTATATTGCGCGTCTGATGTGGCTTTTGGAATATGGTCGTATTGATGAAGATGATGAACTTGTTGTGATGGATGCGTGCGGCACGATCACAAATCTTGTTGCCGGCTATTTTGTTAAGGAACTCTCGGCAAACGGATATATTTTTCTTGAGATGTCGCATTTCGAAAGTTTTATTAATACCGCAATTAATGGCGTCAATTTTTCTTCTGATCAGGACGTCAAGGATGAGATCGAGTTTTTTATCAAAGGGGACAAGAAGATCGTCGCAGAGTTAACGATGAAACCATTGCAAAGGTATTAATATGTCCAAGAAAATCTTGATTGCTGATGATGATAAGACGTTGACAAAAATATTAAGCTCTTTTCTTGTAGAGCATGGCTATAAGATTATTGTTGCTCATGATGGCGAAGAGGCCCTTATGAAACTTGAGTTTGAATTGCCGGATTTGATCCTTTTGGATGTGGAGATGCCCAAGATCAATGGGTATGCGTTTCTTTTTGATATGAAGAAATTGGAGCAAAGCGCGCAAACACCCGTGATCGTTCTGACTTGTAAGGATGAGATGCGGGATCTTTTCAAGGTCGAGGGGGTTAAAGAATAC
The DNA here is from genome assembly GCA_015228785.1 of Candidatus Omnitrophota bacterium. GTDB lineage: Bacteria > Omnitrophota > Gorgyraeia > Zapsychrales > Fredricksoniimonadaceae > JAAYZZ01. Next base: position 39,987 of record JADGCU010000006.1, on the reverse strand, counting down.
ATAGTGAAACCTTTTGTGAACCAAGACCTTCTTAAGATGATTCAAAAGTATATTTGAGTATTTCAGAGGAATTTATTGTGCCCAAAAAGATTTTGATTGCTGATGATGATAAAGGTTTTGTCAGATTGCTGGGGGTCTTTTTACAAAAGCAGGGTTATGAAATTGTCATCGCTCATGACGGGGCCGAAGCTCTTCAAAAGATGCAGAAAATGTCACCTGATCTTGTGCTTCTTGATATTGTGATGCCGAATGTGAATGGTTATGCCTTTGTTCTCGAGGTCAAGAAACTCAAGGATCTGGCACAGGTTCCTATTATTGTTCTTACCTATAAGGAACAGCTTGAGGATATCTTTAAGCTCGAAGGTGTGAAAGAATATATTGTAAAGCCATTCGAGCATAAGGATCTTTTAGAAAAGATACAAAAGCATATCTAGCGCATCTTCATCCGATAAGTTCGTAACTGTATATATTCCAACATTTTATATTAATATTTCAATGTATAATATTATCTATTAAGAAAGCCTTTCCTTCCTTTTTATCTTATCCCCTTGTATCACTTATATTTATATTAAATACTTCTATTAGCTTGGGGAGGCGTGTTTCATGTTAAAGATGGGTTGTTTATGGCTGGCGCTGAGGCGCACGTTGTGTGGATTTATGGCTGTTATTTTTACAGCTACAAGTCTGCCAGTTCATGCTGCTGATTTGGGAGCAGCGATGGGCAATGGCCTGTCTGTGCCGGGAACGATGGTTCACTTCTCAGATGCCTATCAACCGCCTGTTCTGGCAGGGATTAAGGTCAATGCTCAGGAGCCATTTAAGTTTGATTTTATTCTAGATAAAGGGGATTTCGAAAAGATAGGTGTTGGACGTCAGAGGGCAGCCGGGTTGCGTTTTACGTCTGATGACCTTAAGGTGGAATCTACTCGTCTTATAAAATATTTTCTCGCCGCATTGACTGTCCCTGAGGATGATCTTTGGGTCAACCTTTCTCCGTATGAGAAAGATCGGATTATTACCAGTGAGTTTGGTGAAACTCAGATGGGGCGGGAACTTTTAGCGCAGGATTATCTCTTGAAACAGATTACGGCATCAGCTATTTATCCTGAAGATGATCTGGGAAAGAAGTTTTGGGCTGAGGTGTACCAAAAGTCTCGGGAGAAATATGGCACGACGGATATTCCGGTAGATACGTTTAATAAGGTGTGGATTGTTCCGGAGAAGGCGGTCGTTTATGAAAAAGCACAGGACGCAGAACATGCGGCACATGATGGAACGGCGGTTGCTTATGTTGTTGAAAGTCGGCTTAAAGTGATGCTGGAGAGTGATTATCTGGCCCAGGAGAAAGATGCGGGACGTTCGAGGGTTGAGACCGGTGAGTGCTTGAATTCCTCTGGAGTTATTGATCCTTCTTTAAGTGTCAAGTGTCAGGCGGCGAGAGCTTCTTCATCTCAAGATCTTGGCAAACAGGTTCTTCGTGAAGTTGTGGTTCCTATCTTGGAGCGAGAAGTCAATGAAGGCCGAAATTTTGCGCCGCTCCGGCAGATCTATCATTCGTTGATCCTGGCGGACTGGTTTAAAAGGAAAATTAAAGATAGCGCCTTGTCTCAGGTGTACGTCGACAGAAAGAAGATTGTGGGCCTGGGAAGAGCCGAAGGCTCGTTGAGCGATCTTTCTCCTGAGGATATTTGGAAGCGTTATGTTGAGGCTTTCAAGAAAGGTGCTTTTAACATGATCAAGGAGGAGCAAGATTCGGTTTCGGGGGAGATGATCCCGCGGAAATATTTCTCAGGGGGATGTCGGATGAAGCTTGACCGGGCGCGCGCAACGACATCGGAGCTAGCCATGTTGCCTCAAGGGCGGACTCTTTTTTCTGTTCGCTCTAGCGCAGAGCCCTCGACAGCAAATTATGAGTTGTCGGAGGTTATGGAGACGGCGAGTCTTCCTTCATCGGGGAGGACTGAGAAGGCAGAGCGTTTTTATGTGCGACAAGAAAGCCCCCATCCTTGGCTCCCTGCCATGAAAGAGGTTGAGGAAGGAAAGCTTGCGTGGTTTGTTCAGGGAGGTTATGCGTTGGGGGACACATATTCAGCTTCTTTAAATAGCACGGGTGTAGCTTTTATTGTTTACGATAAAGATGGGGTGGGAATTCGATTTGGGCATTTTTCTTCAACTCGAGAGCCCAAGGACATGCTTCCTCACGTGAATGATGACCATCGTATTGTGATTGTTCCAGGTTCTGGGAATGGTGATGTGAATGATCTGGTGGAGTATTTACGACAGGGTGGGATGAAAGATGAGAATATTTATATTCATGCACCTACGAAAGTCTTTTCTTCTCAAGGGATGTCGTTTGTTCTATTGAAGGCCAATGGAGAGGTGGTTATCAATTATCTTGATTATGAGCTTAAGTCATTAGGGGTAGAGGTGGTGAGGAATGAAAAGTATACTTTGCACGCTGATGATAGTGAAGATAGTGGCGAGTTCAATCAGTGGGCAGGAACGCCTGATACCGCTGAGCCGGATATTAAAGAAATGATCGAGGCTGTTCATAGCGCGTTGCCATCTTTTTCTCCGAGAGATATTGGCCTCTTTTCACCTGGGGATCCTTGGAAGGAAGAATTCTTAGTGATGATGAAAGCATTTGGCCGAGGAATAGGATCTGCGAAAGGGCCAGAGATTAGATTTCATGTTGTTGATATCGCTGCAAAGTGGATCAATCGTTTTAAAAAGGGCATTGAAGATATGAAATATCTTCAGGGACGTTTTCCTATTGATATTGATTTCTACCGTGCTGATGCGTTGAATGCAGCAAAGTTCCTTCCCGAGGGATCTTTGGATTTTATTTATATGCGTTTTGGCCCGGATCTTTCTCCTGAGCTTATTCGAACGATGGTAGATCGATTGCGTCCAGAAGGTGTTTTGTATCTTCAGGGAGTGTTTCCTGATCATGATCCTCAAGGGATAGCGGAAGTTCTTGGCAAAGAGGGAGTTCTTCTTTCTGATATTCTTACTTTTAAAAGCGGCAAGGTCTTTTTTCAGAAGAAAGCGAACGTTGCTGTAACACCGATGTGGGGATCAGACCGCGAGTTGGCGATGAAGACAGATAAGGCTAGTGTTGAGAATCAACTGTTTGATCACGGACAACTTGTTAAAAAGATCGCTATGGGAGATCTTGATGATGCGGAAGTGCTGGTTTTTGATTATGATGGCACACTCGCGGATGACAAATCACCCTTGTCTTCAGAGATGGTGGAAACATTGTTGGCTGCGCTTGATGCCAAAAAGAAGATCGTGATCTTGACCAATGGGAATTTTGAGAGATTGCGAGAGCATTTGGAAAACAGCAAAGATGCTAAGGGTATGCCGATCAGGTCACGATTGACAGGCGGGAAGAAGATTGTGCTATATGTCGCGGGTGGCGGAGCTTCCTATGACGTTGACAGCACGGGTTATTTGAAGACAGATTTAGTTACTTTTTCAGGTGATGCGACGGTGGAGAGGCTTTCGAGTGTCTTATTATCCATCGCACAGAAGTTTCCCGAGGAAAATATGGAGCCCCAGATATTAACGTCGGACGGAGTGATTTCTGTTAGGTTTAGATTGTTACATGGGCAGAGGATCCCGGAGATCCTTGAGTATTTGAGGCACGAGACCAAGAGGCGAGGCATTGTTTTGCCTGATACATCGGGGCCTTTTATTGATACTAAGCCGTTTGATGGCGATAAAAATGGGGAGCTTTATCATTACAACTCCTGGTTCTTGGCTATCAATAAAGGCGAGACTATGGGAAAGAAGATTTTTCCAAGGTTTGGTACAAAAGTTGTTTATTTCGGCGATGGTTTTGGACCTGGAGGGTCTGATGAGGAGGTGAAAGGTGTTCCTGGTCTCGTAAAGGCCAATGTGATCAACTATAAAGAAACGGCGAGCGCTGTTCAACGGCTCTTGGCAAGAAACAGAGACGGTCAAGCAGGGTCGAATCAGGTGACGAAGCGTAATGAAAAGGCGGTTGCCGAGATCGTTCCCTTTGGGCTGAAGCTCCTTGCCGGAGATGCGGTCGATGTGACAGGTGTTGATGATTGGACTGTTGTGCGGGGATGGTCGGCGGAAATGGCAGATCAGGTTATCGAGTCTAATATTGTTTCTTACCGGTCTTTAAAAGGTGAGGACCTTAAAGAAATCACAGGTTTAAAGAAGAAAGTTCTCATCGAAATTCCTGATGGCCCACGCGTGTTTATCGCAGATGATCATAATTTTGCGTTTCCTTTCTGGTGGTTTGCTGTTGAGAAAGGATGGATTTCTCGCAAGGGTAATAGCCTGCTCCATATTGATGCGCATGCGGACGCCGAGATTATGCAGCGTTACCGCTCTACTCCTCAATTTCTCGGGTCTGGATCGGACAAGTTATCAGAAGCAGATGCTTACGGGTTGAATATTCTGGGTATTCAGGGGTTTATTACCCCGTTTGTAGAGAAGGGGCTTATTGCGGTTTGGCGCTGGCTTTATAACATGGATACCATGCAGGCTGTCGGCATGGCACCTGGAACAGAGTTGCGTTACAAGATCGAACCTGGTTCTGCGCAGGACGTGTCCGGCAAAAGTTTTGATATAGTTGATATCGATATTGACGTTTTGAACGGGCTTCCTTCGCAAGCGGTCGAGAGGGCACTCGATCATTTTGCGTCTCTGGCTCGAAAGGCTAAAGTTGTTTCAATTGTGACGAGTCCGAATTTTATTGATCAAGGCAAGGCTATTGAATATGCTCGTATCTTGCTTAGCAAGATCGCTGCTGAGTCGGCGATGAAGGCCGGGGATAAGACAGGTGGTATTGATCTTAGGGCTCAGCGCATGGATGTTAAGACCACAGGGACGGGGAACGCGATCCAGTTTAATATCGATCCCGTGAAGTTAGAGCGGTTTAGACAAGCATCTGGATTTGTTCCTGTCATTTTTAGTATTCAGCCGCTTGAGGATCTTCCGCAGTTTTTAGGGGTTATATCAGGAGAGCCGCTCGACACGGCTGGGTAATTCTTTTTCGTTCAGTCTCAGCTTCTCATCTTTCCTTTTTTGTTATAGAATATCCACGAGTTGTTTATAAAAAAGAGAAGAGGTGCTTTGTGAAAATATCTAAACCTGTCCTTGCCGGACTCATTGCTCTGATGTGTGTGGGGGCGATCTTGACATTGAAGGCAGTTCTTTTTAAAAAGCCTTTTGTAAAGTCGCCTATGGCTCAGTTGGGGCCCCGTGAAAAGGGAAAAATAGGCGCGCCTATTCAGGTCGTGGAATATACAGACTTTCAATGTCCCGCATGCTCTCGTGCTGCAAAGAATATTAAAGAAGAATTTCTAAAATATCCAGATAAGATTCATATTGAGCTTAAGTATTTTCCTCTTCCTATGCATGCGTTTGCCCGTCGTGCGGCTATTTATGCGGAATGCGCGGCGGAGCAGGGGAAGTTTTGGCAGTTCCATGATGTTCTTTTCAAGAGTCAAAAAAGCTGGTCGAAAATGGTAAGTGTGGATACATATTTTTCAGAGATGGCTGTTTCGCTTGGAGTTGATGGGGTGAGGCTTTCGGCCTGTGTTAATGGGGGGACCATGGAGGCGCGTATCACGAACGATATTAAGGAGGGGAATGCTTTGGGCGTGAGTTCAACGCCTACGTTCTTTGTGAACGGTAAGATGATCGTTGGGGGGAAGGGCTTCAAGGAGGAGATCGAGAAGATCTTGGAAAAAGATGCGCCGTAATATTCTTCTTTTTATTCGGGTACTTTTGGGAGTTCTTTTTATTGTGTCGGGTGGCGAGAAGGCTGTGGGCCCATCAGAGAATTTTCTTTATGTTATTCAAGCCTATCAGATTCTCCCTGATCCCCTGGCTCAGCTGGCCTCGGTTTTTTTCCCATGGGCAGAGCTTTTCATTGGCCTCTCGATTCTCCTGGGCATATGGCTTGATGTGGGGCTTATAGCGCTCGCTGGGGTCTCTTGTTCGCTGATTCTCATGGTGGGGCAGGCGATCGTAAGAAACCTTCCCATAGATAGCTGCGGTTGTTTCGGGAGTCTTGTGCATCTTCCTTTGCGCGGGGTGATTATTCTGGATGTAACTGTTCTTGTGAGTACACTTTTTTGCCTTAGGAATATTGATCAGGCTAGGTGGTTAAGTCTGGATAATTATTTTGTGAAGACGCGATCATGAATAAGATTGCTTTTATTTTGGTGTTTTTTATGGCCATAAGTTTTTCTGCCAGATCTGAAGATCATATTAAAGAAGCGGCGCTCGCGGGAAGCTGGTATCCGGGGGACAAGCGTGAGTTGTCAGTCATGTTGGATGGATTCTTTGCTAATGCCAAGGATGCTCCTACAGAGGCTGATATGGGAGTTATTGTTTCTCCTCATGCGGGGTTTGTTTTTTCAGGTCCTGTTGCGGCATATGGATTTAAAGCGGCGCAGGCCAGGAAGGTTGCGACTGTTGTGATCCTGGCGCCGAGCCATCATGTGAGTTCCAAAGGGGCATCGATTTGGCCGGATGGGGCGTTTGTAACGCCGTTAGGGCGGATTGAGGTGGATCAAGCCCTTGCGCAAAAGATTACTTCATGTGACAAGCGGTTTTCTTTCCGTCGTGATGTCTTTGAAGGTGCGGGTGGCCGTGCCGAGAATTCCGTGGAGACACAACTTCCTTTTATTCAGAAGGCTTTTCCTAATGCTAAGATTGTTCCGATCATTGTGGGATACCCGCCGGAACCAGAGGTGTTGCGTGCTCTTGCCGAGGCGCTTGCTTCTTCGATCCAGGGGCGAGATGATGTCCTTATTGATGTGAGTGTTGATCAGTCGCATTTTCATCCAGACAAGGTTGCTCGCGAGATCGATGATCGGGGGCTTCAAGCCATTGAGGCCATGGATGTTGAGAAACTTTGGGCTGGTCATCAATCCGGTGAGATGGAGGTCGACGGGTTTCATGTGGTGACTGTGGCGATGCTTTACGCCAAGATGGCCGGGTATACTCAGGCTAAGGTCCTTCGGCATGCCACCTCAGCTGATGTGACAGGAGACACCTCCAGTGTTGTGGGGTACGCCTCGATCATGTTTTTTCGTGATAAGAATGAAAAGACGCCGGTGACACAGAGTGTTCAAGGTGTTGCGTCGTTAAATGAGGCACAGAAAAAGCGGCTCTTGGAGATCGCCCGATCGACCCTCGATGCTTTTGTTAAGACGGGAAAGGCGCCGGAAGTTCAGGAGGCAGATTTGCGGTTGAACGAAGAGGAAGGGGCGTTTGTGACGCTTCAGAAGAAGGGGCAGTTGCGTGGCTGTATTGGGAACATTTTCGGAAGCGGGCCATTATTTCAGACGATTCGGAGCATGGCGATCGCGGCCGCATCGGAAGATCCACGGTTTAATTCTGTGACAGCTGATGAGCTTAAGGATATTGACGTTGAAATTTCGGTTCTTTCTAAGCCGCGTGTGGCTAAGAGCGCAGATGAGATTATTTTAGGAGAACACGGTGTGATCGTAAGCCGCGGACATTTTAATAGGGGCGTTTTTCTCCCTCAGGTAGCGACTGAAACAGGTTGGAGTAAGGGGAGATTCCTATCAGAACTTTGTTCGCAGAAAGCAGGGCTTCCTTCGGATTGCTGGAAAACTCCCGGGACAACGCTTGAGATCTTTACGGCCAATGTATTCGGGGAAAAGAAATAAATCGATATGGCTTAAGAAAGGAATTCAATGGGTAGAGAAAGAAACGCAAAAAGGAAAAAAGAGGCTCCCAGTAGTAAGGCAGAGAAGAAGCCCATGTTGTCGGATCGTCAGAAAAAGGTGCTTTTGATCGTGATTCTTGCGATGTTTGTTCTTGTTCCTGTTTTTGATGTTATTCGTTGTAAAGCGTCATGTCTCAAGCGTGTGAAAACGCCTTACCCTGAGATCGCCTGTAAATATCAATGCCCTTGGCCCTGGGAGAAGGGCAAGTAAGTGAAGGCGGTTCGCAAGATTTTTTTGGACAAACGCTATGCGTCATCCTGATGTGAGAACGATCTGGGCAGCCGTGCTCCTTATTATGGGCAGTGGGCTTGTTGCCCTTTACAGCGCCAGTTATGAAAATGTTCGTGTGACTCAACAGGTGTTTGTGGACCAGCTTCTCTGTGCTGGGATTGGAATTCTTGTCATGTATTTGTTAAGTCGAGTGAATTATCGGCTTTCTTATGACATGGCGTATATTATTTATGGGATTAATGTTTGTCTTCTTGTTTTTGTTCTTGTCGCCGGTCGCGAGGCTTTGGGCGCGACCCGTTGGTTCAATGTTGCGGGCGTGACCTTTCAGCCGTCGGAACTTACCAAGTTAACGTTGATCCTTGTTCTTGCCCGGTATTTCAGTAAGCGCAATCCCAAGCTTTCTTTTGATATTCGTAGTTCTTTTTACGTCTTGGGACGCGATCTTCTTTATCCGCTCCTTCTTACTTTATTAAGTTTTGGATTGATCTTCAAGCAGCCGGATTTGGGGACTGCGATTCTTATTTTTGGCATTTTTATCGTCATGCTGTATGCGAGCGGTATTGATCGTAAGCCGTTTCTTTGCTTCCTCGGATTGTGTGCGGCCATGGTCCCGGTGGGTTGGCATTTTTTAAGAGCTTATCAGAAGGACCGGCTTCTGGTTTTTTTGAATCCTAATATCGACCCTTTTGGGGCAGGATATACGATCATTCAGTCCCGTATCGCGATTGGCTCCGGTCAGGTGATTGGCAAGGGCTGGCTTTCAGGAACACAGAATCAACTCAATTTTCTTCCTGAACGGCATACGGATTTTATTTTTTCTGTGATTGGTGAGGAGTGGGGCTTTCTGGGGGCTATCTTTCTTTTGGCATGCTATTTTGTCCTTATTTATACAGGAGTGCGTATTGCGGCGCGGCTTAAGGATAAGTTTGGCCATCTTGTTGCTGTGGGGATCGTGACGATTTTGGTGCTTCAGGTGACCATTAATATAAGTATGACCATGGGGTTAAGTCCGGTTGTTGGGATCACGCTCCCTTTTATTAGTTATGGTCGGACATCTTTTATGGTTTTCGCCATGATGGTGGGGATTCTCCTTAATCTTGCCCAGCGCCGGTCCACCTAAAATGGGCTGGAAACTCCTTCTATTGATTGACAATTAATATCAATTTAAGTAAAGTACTCATGAATTGACGAAGGGAAATCATCTTTTCTATGAGAATTGAACGAGCTTCTAGTAAGCACCTTGGCGAGCTTCTTGTTGAACGTGGGGTTGTGAGCCGTGCTCAAGTTGAGAAAGTTTTGGAGTACCAGCGCAGTCATGAGGGAGTCCTTTTCGGCGAAGCCCTTGTGAATCTTGCCTTTGCGACCGAAGAAGATATTGCTCAAGCACTCACCTGTCAGTATGGATTTCCCTACCTTCCTTTAGCAAATTATGAGATTGATCCGGAAGTTGTGCGTACTGTTCCGGCTAATCTTTGTGAGCAGTTTTGCCTTGTTCCTATTGATAAGATTGGTAAGAGTTTAACCCTGGCGATGGCCAATCCTCTGAATGTCAAGGCGGTTGACGATGTGGAGCTTATCACAGGCTGCACCGTGCAGGCATTCGTGAGCACTATAACGGATATCCGTACCGCGATCAAAAAATACTACGGTCAGGCGTAATGTCGACTCTGAAAGATCGGATAAAAGAGATTCTGCTCAGAGAGAAGATCGTCACCTCTGAAGATCTTGAGAAGGCCCTTGAGGAACAGCGAAGGACCGGCGAGGACTTGGGTCGTATCCTGATGAACAAGGGACTGATCGATCAGGAACAACTCGCCTTTCTCTTGAGCGAGGGGCTTCACCTTCCTATTATTAATATTTCCCGTCTTAAGATTGATCCTGCGGCTGTGAATGCGATTCCCGTTGATATTTTGAAGAAATATCAGATTCTTCCAGTGTCTCGATTGGGTGACAATTTGTCTGTTGCCATGGCGGATCCTTTGAATATCTTTGTGATTGATAATGTGAAGGCCTTGACGGGGCTTACGATTACACCCCTTATTGGTCGTTCGAAAGATATTCAGGAGGCGATTGAGCAGTATTGTGCTCCCAAGTCCGAGGAGTCTTTGGACTCTATTATTAAAGATATCAAGGATATTAAGGATTCTGAAGATCCAGAACTTATTCATGATGGTCCTCCTGGTCCTAATGGGCGGGAAGTGGAGCAGATCACCCAAGAAGCGCCGATCATTCGTTTGACCAATACGATTATCCGTCAGGCCGTATCTGCAAAGGCGAGCGATGTCTTTATAGAACCCATGGAAAAGCATTTACGTATTCGTTATCGCGTGGATGGGGTGTTGCGTGAGATTGACCGTATGGCGAAGGTGCTTCATTTTCCGATCATTTCGCGGATTAAGGTTATTTCTAATTTGGATATTTCTGAGCATCGCTTGCCGCAGGATGGCCGGTTTCGTTCTGTTGTGGATGGGGGAAAGAACGTTGATTTTCGTGTCAGTGTTCTGCCTACTGTTTTTGGCGAGAAGATCGTTTTACGTGTTCTCGATAAGAGTCTTGAGCGCGTTGATATAGATAATCTTGGTTTTGAGGAGAAGAATCTGGCGCAGGTCAAGGTAGCTGCGGCTCGGCCTCACGGGATGATTCTAGCCTGTGGTCCAACAGGAAGCGGAAAAACGACGACCCTTTATTCGATCTTGAAGCATATTGATTCTCCTGAAAAGAATATTGTGACGGTTGAGGATCCCGTTGAGTATCAGATGAAAGGGATCAATCAGGTTAATATTCGTTATGAGGTGGGGCTCACGTTTACAGCGACCCTGCGCTCAATCTTGCGGCAGGATCCTGACGTCATTATGATCGGTGAGATTCGTGATGCGGAGACACTCGACATTGGGGTCAAGGCGGCGTTGACCGGGCATTTGGTTCTCAGTTCTTTACATACAACGACGGCTGCGGGATCTATCATCCGTATGGTGAATATGGGTATCGAGCCATTTTTGATCTGTTCTTCTGTTAATTGCCTGATCGCCCAGAGGCTGTTGAGAAAGATTTGCCCCAAGTGCAAGGAAGAAATTGTTATTTCCGAAGTTCTTTATAAAAAGCTCACGATTGAACGGATTCTTCCAGGCAAGGATCGTCATTTTTTTCGCGGGAAGGGTTGTAAACATTGTTTAGAGACTGGTTATGCTGGGCGTGTGGGGATTCATGAGGTGATGATGTTTACGCCGTTGGTAAGGAGCAAGATTCTTGGTCGCGCAGGGGAGCTTCAGATCAAGGCTGCTGGGCGGCAGGAGGGGATGAGGACCATGCGTGAGGATGCTCTGACCAAGGCAGCACGAGGCTTGACGAGTCTGGAAGAAGTTGTCCGTGTTACGGCGGCGGATGAAACATAACGGTTGTTTATAACAATTAGTGATTGAAGATTATGCAGACTATTCGAGAGAAAATTATAGAAGCGCTTCTTCAGCTTCCGGGTATTACGCCTCAGGATATTGATGGGGCTAAATGGCTTCAGCAGTCTCATGGAATCCCTTTTAGCGAGGCTCTTGTTCGTCAGGGGCTTATTGCTGAGAAAGATTTCATGCTTTTGTTGGTTCGGGTACTCCGGATTCCTTCTATAGATCTTTCAAAGTTTAAACTTGATGAACGTCTTAAGGATGTTGTCCCGGAAAAACTTGCCCGGAAATATAAAATGGTTCCGGTGTCGATGATGTCCGAAAGCATTGCGGTTGCGATCGCTGACCCCTTAAATGTATTTGCCCTCGATGATTTGCGTGATATTACCGGCAAGCGCATTGATATTGTGATGAGTTCTGGGGCGCAGATTGATGAGGCTTTGAATAAATTTTATGGTGACCCGAATCAGGGGACTGTGGCGGAGGTCAGCAAAAATATTGATGTCGGGGATTTTGAGGTTCTTTCCGATATGGAGAAATATGATCCCGCGGCCGTCGAGAATAGCAATGAAGCGCCCATTATTCGGATGGTGAATCTTGTGATCAAGGAAGCGCTTCGTCAGCGTGCCTCAGATATTCATATGGAGCCTGGGGAAACCGATATGCGGGTGAGGTATCGTGTTGATGGTGTCCTTTTGGATGTGCTTCAAATCCCCAAGGGGAACCAGAATGCTGTTATTGTGCGTATCAAAATTATGGCACGGATAGATATTACGACCACTCAGATTCCTCAGGATGGACGATTTAAGTTGCGTCTTTCAGGTAAGGAGGTTGATTTTCGTGTCTCTATTCTTCCGACTTATTATGGGGCCAAGGTTGTTATGCGCGTTCTCGATAGAGCCAATCTTTCGATAGGGTTGGCCCACTTGGGGATCTCGGAGCGATCGGTTGAGCTTTTAGAGGAGGCGATCGATAAGCCTTTTGGGATGGTTCTTGTGACGGGGCCGACGGGGAGCGGGAAGTCAACGACCTTGTACTCGATTGTCAATCAGCTTAACAGGGTAGACAAGAATATCGTGACAGTCGAGGATCCGGGTGAGAATTTAATGGAGGGGTTGACGCAAATCGAGGCGCGCAGTGACATTGGCCTTACTTTTGCCTCTGCGCTGCGATCGATCTTGCGACAGAGTCCCGATGTTGTCATGGTGGGTGAGATTCGGGATAATGAGACGGCGGATATTGCGATCAAGGCGTCGTTGACCGGGCAGCTTGTGTTCTCAACCCTTCATACTAACGATGCGGCAGGTGCGGTCACACGTTTGGTTGATATGAACGTTGAGCCATTTTTGGTGGCGTCGAGTCTTATTCTTGTTTGCGCGCAGAGGCTTTGTCGGAAGATTTGCCCGCATTGTAAACAAGAGGTTGAAGTTTCCGAACAAGTTCTTAAGAAGTTTGAAGGGAAGATTGGATCTAAAACGAAATTGTATGCGGGTAAAGGGTGCGACCGATGCCGTCAGAGTGGGTATTTGGGGCGTTTTGGTGTGACGGAGATCCTGGTCATGGATGATACGATTCGCGAAATGCTTATTGAGGGCCGGTCCTCTGATGATATTAAGACGTATGCCTGTGAGCGTCAGGGGATGAAGACATTGTGGGAGGATGTGCTTGATCGTCTGGTTCAGGGCCAGACAACGGTGGAGGAGGTTTTCCGTATTTCATCGAATGCATAATTTTTGTTTTCTTTACTCAAGACAAAAATTATTAATATAATAGTATTATTCTTTTGCGGAGGGCCAAAAGATGTTGGAATCGAAGCTGGAGAGACGGTTGATAGGGGAGATCTTGATCGAGCGCAGGCTTGTCACTTTGGCCCAGCTTGATCATGCCATTGAGGCTCAGAAGACAACGCATTCCGGTTCATATATTGGTGAGATCCTGATTAGTCTGGGGTATGTGAGTGAGATAGATATTGTGACCGCGTTGGTTCTTCAGTGTCACCTGCCGTATATTTCTGTGAGTCAACATCAGATTGATCCTCAGGTGAAGGCGTTAATTCCTTCTCAGGTTGCCTGGAAAAATCGTCTTATTCCTCTTGATCGGATTGGGAATATCTTGAGCGTTGTCATGCTTAATCCGCTTAATGAGCATGTGCGTCAGGAGGTTGAGAGGTTAACAAAATGTCAGATCGCGACATTTATTTCGACGAAGTCTGAGATTGAGACTGTTTTGAAACGACTGTACGGAGAAGAGGAGCGCTAGTGCCGACATATCAGTATTCAGCTAAGGATCAGAACGCTCGCACGATTACAGGCAAGATCGTTGCCGGTGATGAGGCAACGGTCTTAGACGAGTTGCGCAAGCGTCGCCTGGTTATTCTTGAGATCAAGGAGCAGCGCTCATCGTTGTCGTCCACGGGGGAGAGGGCCAAGGCGATCAAGGTTGAGGAAGTTATCCTGTTTACGCGACAGATGGCGACCATGATTGATGCGGGGATCCCGATTTTACAGACCATGGAGGCGCTTCAGGAGCAGGCGGCCAATCCTTCTTTCAAGAAAGTTTTGGGGGCGATCAAGGAAGATATTCGTTTAGGGAGTGGGCTGTCAGCTGCCTTTGCTAAACATCCGAGGGTCTTTGATAATCTGTTCGTCAATATGCTGCGGGTGGGTGAGACGGGGGGAGTTCTCACCATGATTTTGGAACGACTGGCAGGGTACACGGAGAAGTCGGCTAAATTGAAGCGCAAGGTCACGATGGCCATGGTTTATCCGGCTGTTATTGTTTCGATGGCTTTTATTGTGACCACGATTCTGCTTGTGAAGGTGGTCCCAACCTTTAAAACGATTTATGGCTCGTTTGGTCGGGAGTTGCCTCCTATGACCGCGATACTGCTTAATTTTAGCGATGCCTGTCAGCAGAATTTTCTTTTCTTTATTGCGGGGATGGGAGCTTTGGTTGGCCTATTTGTTTTAGCGAAACGCAATGAAAAAGGGGCTTATGAGATTGATCGGTGGAAGCTTGCGGTCCCGATCTTTGGAGACCTTATTTGTAAAGTTTCGGTTAGTCGTTTTTGCCGTACGCTTTCGGTCCTGGTTCAGAGCGGGGTGCCGATTTTAGAGTCTTTGGATATTGTGCGGCGTACGATCGGCAATCTTGTTTTGGAAAGTATTATTAAAGATGTGATTGAGAGCGTCAGGGGAGGAGAAAGTATCGCGGAGCCTTTGTCGCGCAGCCGTATTTTTCCAACCATGGTGACCCGGATGATCGCCGTAGGGGAACAGTCAGGGCAGCTTGATAAAATGCTCTCCAAGGTCGGTGAGTTCTACGACGATCAGGTTGATTCTGCTGTTGAGGGATTGACGAGTATGATCGAGCCTTTGATCATAGGATTTTTGGGTATTGTTGTTGGTTTTATCGTTATGGCATTATTTTTGCCGATTATTAATATCACGCAGGTTCTTCAGTAGGAGTGGGTATGAGAGAAAGAGTTTGGACCGTTTTGGTATGCTGTGCTGTTCTGGGCGTGATCTCGCCAGCTTTTGCTGCTGATATGACGGGGAATTTGGAGAACGCAGAGAGTTCGCTTGATCGGACACTAGAAAGTCTTAAGGATAGTGTTATTAAGCTTCTTGAGGACAATAAAGAGATTGTGCGCGGCAGTGAAGAGTTGCGTGGGAAGATCAAGATGCTGAAGGTTGAGCTTGCGTCAATTGAAGGGGAATGTGTTAAAAAGGCTGCTCAGCTGAAAAGTCTAGAAGAAAAGAAGGCGAAGAGGCCAAGTGCGTCTCGAAGCCAGGAGGATCAGCTGGCCCGGGCTCAGGAGGAATTGGAGCGTGTTAAGCAAGAGAAAATTCAGATCCAGCAAGATCTTGATCGCCAGGCAGGGGACGAAGAGGCTATCCGTCGTAAGATGGAGACTCTCAAAGAGGAGGTGGCTGATCTTAAGAATGGTGGCCCCAAGGTTTCGGAGATTCGGCCTGAGATGAGGGCTTTTCGTTCTGAGAGGGACAGACTTCTTCAGGAGATACAGGGCGCTTCAGTGCGGTTGGGAAAAGCTAAGGAAGAATGGCATCAGATCAGCATTGCGGCTGTGAGCCAGCCCAGTTCTCAGGAGCTTAATAAAAAAAGGGAAGCCACTAAACAGGAGATCGTGGCGTTGAAGCGTGAGATCGCCAGCTTAAAAGATGCCGCGTCCCGCCAGGATACGGCGTTATCTCCTTTTATGGCGCAGGGAAGCACGTCACAGTTTTTGTCAGATCTCGAGGCAGACCTTGCGGTTCAGGAGGCAAGCGTTAAGGCTCTTCAAAAAGATATGGCTTCTTTGAGACAGAAGACCGTGGTGCTGTCTAAGAAAGCGGAACAAGAGGGAAGTGTGAATTCTAAAGATCTAGAGAGCAAATATAACGAGGCTAAGGTTCGTAATATGCGCTTACGTTCTGATTTAGATCGTTTGCGCCGTGAGATGATCCGGCTTGATAAGAAGAAGTCTATTGTCGAGAAGGATCTGTATCGTTCTGGGGAGTAAGTTTTTTTGACAGGGCCTGTTTTAAGTGTTATATTTTAACTAGATGTGTATCGCTCATGCCCTCTGGATTATGCGGGGCTGACAGGTATAATATATTTAAGTTACCTTATCTGTCTGAATCGGGGCCAGAGGAGATTCGAAAGAAAGGAGGATGTGATAAAGGTTGTCCTATTAACCGAACGGCTTTGACTTGGGTATAGCTGAGGAACCAGGCTGTTATCATATCTTCTTAACAACACTTCTCTTCAGGCTCCCTCTATAAGTCGTTCATACAACAACACAAGGAGAAGTTATGTCTACAAGAAAAGGTTTTACACTTGTTGAAATCATGATCGTTGTGGCCATTATTGCGTTATTGGCTGCTATTGCGATCCCGAATCTCTTAAGGGCTAAGATCTCTGCCAATGATGCGGTCGCGAAGGGCACATTGCGGACACTTTCTACAGCATCAGAAACGTATGCCACTACCAATAACGGTAATTATCCAGCCACAATTGCCGCGTTGACTAATGCGACGCCTCCGTATCTCAATAGCGAGCCGTGCGGAGATACAGTTTCTGGTTATACGTATGCTTGTACTATGGCGGCTACCGGGTACACGTATACAGCAACACCATCTGGTACTTCAGGGACAACGACCTATACGATGACAACAGGGGGTGTTTTGACACCGTAAGGTTTTAAGATTGAAAGGTTATGTGATAAAAAAAGGGAGGCCCAAAAAGCCTCCTTTTTCTTTTAAACGTTAATTTTGTTGTTTGGAGAAGGTACTCGTTCTACAATAACTATTATTTAATATTTATATTTTAATAAATTTTATTTATTAAAAACGACTTGAAAGGTTCTAGTAAGGTGAAATATATAAGTCCTCCCATGTTGCGTGGTTATAACTATTCTTTAGCTGAGGCTCGCAAGGCTGGCAGTGCTAAAAGGCTTTTGGCGACCAGAATTGAAACCAGTGCTGTTTGTAATCTCCGATGTCGTTATTGTAATGGCGTTACGGGTAAAAAACTTGCTAATGAGATTTCCTTGGGCGCATTAAAAGAAGTAATCAGCCAGGTGAAGGACTTGGGAGCCAGGTCGATAGTTGTTATTGGGGGAGGTGAGCCAACCTTGTACCCGTATTTTCGTTCGTTGATTCGGTATATTGATAAAAATGGGCTTATTCCGGTTGTGATCACCAATGCCACCCGGTTAAATTTGGCATTGGCTCAGTTTTTGAACGATCATAATGCGTCTGTACTCGTTAAGATGGATTCTTTGGATGAAGCTAAACAAGATTATTTGGTTCAACAAAAGGGTGTTGGCCGAAAGATCAGGCAAGGCTTGGCTAATCTTTTTTCAGTTGGCTTTAATAAGACACAGGGCGGGCAGTTGCGTTGTGGCGCTTCTTTTGTTCTTACGGCAAAGAATTATAAGGATATCCTCGATGTTTGGAAATATTGTCGTGATAATAATTTGTATCCTAACCTCGAAGAGCTGATTTTGCGGAACCATGCTCTTTCAGCGAAGAATAGCTTGTGGCTTGAGAAAGATAAGGTTATGGCGGTGAAAGAAAGTCTTTTGAAACTGGATCGTGAGAAATATGGATACGATTGGTTGGTCCATTCTCCGATGCCGGGGCATGGATGCTTACAGCATTTTTATAGCCTTTATATTACCTGTCAGGGATATGTTCAGCCTTGCGCTGATGTGATGATAAGAGATTTTAATATAAAGGATATGCGTATCAGTGAAATTTTGGATACCCCTTTCTTTAAGCTTGTTCGGGATATTGGAAAGCATCTTCAGGGAAAATGCTCTGGATGTCCAAACGGGGATTTGTGTGTTGGTTGTCGCGGTCTCGCTTTCTCGGTAGGCGTTGAGGAGGGCAAAGATATATATCAGGCCATCTGCAGGGAAGATCCTCTGTGTTGTCGTTAATCGCTTAAAGGTGAATGATGGGACTAGATTTTAAGATTAAAGATTTTGCTTATCCTGGAGCGATCTTAAAGCTGAAGCGGGAATTTGAAAGACATCAGTGGTTATCTCAGGAAATATTACAGGAATATCAATTAAAGCGGCTTCAGATCATTATCGCTCATGCCTATCAGAATGTTCCCTATTATCAGACGTTGTTTCATAAGAACGGTCTGGTTCCTGGTGATATTAAAACCATTAAAGATTTAGAGAAGATTCCTTGTCTCACGAAAGATCTTTTGCGGATCAATTATTCTTCGCTTATAGCTAGGAACGTGAAACAATATGATCCCATGGAATTAGCGACGAGCGGAACGACCGGGGGGCAGGTTAAGTTTCTTGTTGATAGGGTTTCGAATGTCTTGGAATTTGTTTATTATTGGAGATCGTGGGGCTGGGCTGGCTATCGGCTTGGGGATAAATTTGCTGAATTATCGGCCCAGGTTTTTACTCCTTACGAAACAAGAGGAAAAGAATTCTATAGGTATCAACCACTGATTCGTCGGTTGTTGCTTAATAGTCTTCAGATCGCGCATAGAAATGCCGATGTCTATGTGAATATTTTCAGGAAATTTAAACCGTTATTTTTAAAAGGGCTTCCGTCGAATTTATACATGCTGGCGTTGGTCTTGAATGAACGGAAAGGGCATGGAATTTGTTTGCGTGCGGTTTTCTCTCAAGGTGAAACGTTGCTGCGGCATCAACGGGAATTGATCGAAAGAGTTTTTTCCTGCAAAGTTTTTGATGCGTACGGTCATATGGAAAGGACAGTTGCGATTTCACAATGTTCGGAAGGGAACTATCATGTTCATCAGGATTATGGGGTTACGGAATTTGAGCCGTTTTCGACGAACTCAGGCACTGGGGCTGATGAAGTCTTGACCGAAATTGTGAGCACGTCGCTTTATAATTTTAGCATGCCGCTTATTCGTTATCGCACCGGGGATTTGGCGAAGATCCATTTAAAACCCGTGGCATGTCTGTGTAAACGATCTTTTCCGATCGTGGCGTCTTTGGAAGGACGGATAGCAGACGTGGTGATAACTCCGGATCAGCGAGCTATTACAGCATTGTATGTGGCGCTCGACAGGACCCCAGGTATCCTTTTAGGGCAAATTGTCCAAGATCAGATCGATCAGCTAGTTGTTCGAGTGGCGTGTGACGCTGGGGACAGGCTTGTAGTGGATTTGGCTCTTATTCGGAACATCAAAGAGTTTGTTGGTAATAAGATGAAGATTGAGATTATTCATGAGTCGGTTGAGAAAATAAGGGGAGAAAATTTCCGGAAGTTCAAGTCTGTTGTTTCTCAGGTTTCTTCGGAAAAGATATTTGGTAGTAGTATTATTATATGGTAGTCATTTTTGCAAATGTATTTTAGGAATTAAAGGTTATAAGTATGGCATTATCATTCTTTATGAGTTGGAATAGGTTAAAAATAATCTTTAGATTAATTTGTAGTCATCCACTTTATGTTTGCCACCTTTTAATGAAAAAGGTTTCCTTTGCCAGAAGATATCAGTGGGTTGAGCGAAATCCGGATCAGGATGGTTGCGTGCCATTGCCGCTTGTTTATAAATTGATGCTGACATTTAAATGTAATTTAAAATGTAAAGTGTGCATGCTGTGGGGAGAGAAAGGGTGGTGTAAAGATATTCCTGCGGCGACGGCAAGTGAAGATTTGGATTGGGATATTGTTAAGAATCTTATTGAGGAACATACTAAACAGCGCCCTTCTTTTATTCTTACGGGTGGCGAGCCGTTACTCTACCAGCGTTTTCCTGATTTGGCAGCACTTTTAAAGAGGAAGCGTTTATTCGCGACTATATGCACGAATGGTTTACTTATAGAGAAACATCAAAAGGCAATAGAAGATAACCATTATCTTATCTGGCTTCTTTCTTTGGATGGGAATCAGGAAATAAATGATCGGTTAAGGGGGGGCGGTGTTTATGAAAGGGTGGTTAAGAATATCCACTTGTTAAAGTCTTTTAGAAAGTCGCCTTATGTCGGTGTTCAGTTTACTATTCAGCCAGAGAACGTTTCTATTATGTATGATTTTTGTAAAGATATGGTTCGACTTGGTGTGGATTGGGTTCTTCTGAACCCCCGTTGGTTTGTGAGCGACGAGCAGGCAGCTGCCTATAAAGTAGAGATGAGGGCTTTCTTTTCAATGAATTCGAGGACTCAGGAAGGATATCAATTCCCAGTTGATATTGATCAGAAAGAGTTTGTTAGGCAACTGAACAAAATTAGAGACGAAAAATGGCCTATTCAAATTTCATCCTATTTGCAGGAGCCCGAAGATATTTACCCATACATGAATGCTCCCGCTAAACCCATTCGAAACCGGCTTTGTTATAAACAATGGCTTCGATTTGATGTATTGCCTTCGGGAGAGGTTACTCCGTGTATTCAATTTCCGGATCTCATTTTGGGGAGCCTTAAGAAGAGTGACCTTGCGACTATTTGGAATTCCTCTGCATATGAGAATTTCAGAAAGAAAATTAGGAAAGCCCCGCTTTCTGTATGCAGTAAATGTAATAACCTGTACCTTTATGACGCAAAAAGAGCCAGTCTTTAACTTAGAACACTTGCACGAGCGATTAGAAGGCCCTGTGTTGATTGTCAGCACAAAGGTTGGCAGGGGGATGTATTATTTGGGGGATGCTCTTTATGAAATATTGAGACTAAAGATCGAGACGCATCATGTTGCTATTGAGGATTTTCAAGCTAAAAAGTCTGTCCATGAAGATCTCGAGAGGTATAAAATAATATCCAGCCGCTTTCCGTGGTTGCTTTATTTAATTTACAAATTTCCATTTATATATTATCGGAAGTATCTTCGAGAGAAATATTTCAATCTTTGCGATCTTACGCCGATAAGGCATTGCCTTGAAGTGCGTGGAATTAAGACAGTTATTTGTATAAGCCATCGACCGGCTTTCTGGTTTTCATGTCTTAGGTTCAAGGAAAAGTTAGGGTTTCATCTTTGGGGGCTTTTAGGCGAATATGGAAGAAGTTTGGGGTGGAAATATATTTTTTGGGAGCAAATGGAAGGGTTCTTGTCACCGATTGAAAAGAGTGAGATGGATTTCCCTTTTTCACAAAATCTACAATTTCTGCCAATAGTGCTCCCGGCAAGGAAAGATTACTATGGCTTGGCAGGAATTCCTGGGGATAAAAACAAAGTTCTTCTTGTATGTGGGTTCTGGGGGCAAGGGCCCATTCTGAATATCTTAAGATCATTATTGCACGAAGTGCCGGATTTAGAAATTCATGTGGTTTGTGGAGAAAATGAAGAGCTTCGCAAGAAGATATTAGAAAATTATAAAGATCATATGGCTTGTAAGGTGTATGGAGTCGTGGGGTCACTGGCGCATCTTTTAAAAGCATGTGGGAGTATTATCACGAAACCAGGAATTTCAACAGTTTTGGAGGCCCATGCTTCAAAAAGAAAGATGTTTCTTTTGAAGGGAATGCCGGTAGCGGAAGATCATAATGCTCAATATGCCATTGAGTATTTCGGTGCAGAGTGGTTTAAGGTCCAAGATTTCAAGAAATGGCACAGTCAAAACTCAGCTTGATTTATGCTGTAGATATATTGTTGCCGAATTAATGTAAGCATTGAACCTAAAATTAATTAACCCTCCGGTTTGAGGCCACTCTTGTTGAAAAGATGCGGGGGAGGGGGATTTAGACTTCTTATGTTGACTAAGATTAAAGAATCTTTCCTAAAAGATTTCTACAGAAAACCGAGATATTTGATTTTATTTGTTACCAGTAAATGTAATTTATTTTGTAAACATTGTTTTGTTAAGAACGAATTATTCTCTAAGTCACCTGACCTCACTCTTCAGCAGATCAGTAATATATCGCAACAGCTGGGGAGGTTATCAGAGGTAGACTTGTCTGGGGGGGAGCCATTTTTAAGGGAAGACATATTTGAAATTTATAAGTTATTTGTCCTGAACAACAGAATCAATATTTTCTCAATTCCCACAAATGGAACTTTGACGGAACAGATTGTTTCGAATGTTAGAAAAATACTTGAATATGGGAGGATTAAACATGTGAGTATTATTCTTTCCATTGATGGCCCTCGCATAATACACGATAAAATGCGAGGAAGTCGGTGTTTTGATAAAGTCATAGAAACCTATGAGCGAATAGCTCCTTTGAAGAAATCGTATCCCTGTCTTGGTATCCGGGTCAATACGGTACTTACTAGGCATAATTATGATTCTTTGCAATTGTTGCATAGTGAATTAAT
The DNA here is from genome assembly GCA_015228785.1 of Candidatus Omnitrophota bacterium. GTDB lineage: Bacteria > Omnitrophota > Gorgyraeia > Zapsychrales > Fredricksoniimonadaceae > JAAYZZ01. Next base: position 17,862 of record JADGCU010000006.1, on the reverse strand, counting down.
ACGTAGAATGCCGTTATTAGATTTTCATGATTTTGAAATACTTAGGGGCTGTGGCCATCACGAAAGTCTTTTCTTGGGGCTGGAAGAATTGAAGGAAATAAAGCCAACTCTTTTCAAGATATGGAGAGACTATTCTCATTCTCGCAGTACTGTGGACCGGAGGATCGCATTTAAAGCGAGGGTAATTCTTTATGAAGCATATATGAAGATTCTGGAGACAAGAACGCAGCCATTTCCTTGTCTTGCTGGGCGATTTCATTGTGTTGTTGATTATAAGGGGGATGTTTCTTTTTGTGAGTTGCGGCCAAAGATCGGGAATCTGGGTGAGGAATCTTTTTATAACATATGGAATTCAAAAGATGCGAACAACCAAAGAGACGATATTCGCAAGAGAGAATGTTTTTGTACGCATTCGTGTTTTCAAATGACGAATTTAACGTATAACCAATCTTTCTGGCCGAGATTGTTCCTATGAAGGTCATGATATTGTCTGCTCTTCCGCGTGATACAGGCTGCTGGTTGAGGGCTGCGTACTTGGCGGATTCTCTCAAGAAGCACTGTGATGTCGTTTATGTTGTCCCTTTTCCAAAAGGGCTTCCCTTTATGTTGGATGTTTTTCTTTCATTGTTTGCATATTTCTTTTATGTTTTGGCATCTGATGCGGATGTTTTTATAGGCGTAAAGCCATTTCCGAACATTACGATACCATTATTGTTTGCTAAATATGTAAAGCGCAAGTTTATTGTTGTAGATGTGGATGATTTGGATCATGGATATTTCTCGGAATTTCCTTCTAAAGTTATCTTGTTCTTTCAGAGAATTGGGCCGCGATTCTTTGATATTATTACTTACCACAATGATCTGTTAAGGGATTTTATTGTGAATGTGCTTTGTGTTAATGAGGAGAAATTATACAAATTGGACCAAGGCGTTGATTTAAGAAGCTTTTTTTATAAAAACCAGGCTTTTGATAAGAATTCATTGTTCTATATGGCTCATTTGAATTTAGCCGCGGACCTATCTCCTATATTAAAGGCTGTTAAGCTGGTCCAAGATAAAATTCATGCTCCATTCATCATTGCTGGAGGCGGGCCTAAAAAAGAATTTTTTGAACGGCTGGCAAAAGAAATCGGAGTTAATGCCATATTTATTGGTTCATTATCTAAAGAGGCGATAGTCGCAGAGATGGCAAAGGCAGATATTTGTTTGGCCTATTATGAATTAAAGAAAGTCAATCTTTTCAGAGCTTCAATGAAAGTTAGAGAGTATTTGGCTATGAGAAAGAAGGTGGTTTGCAATGACTACGGAGAGTTTGTAAGGTTCAAGAAATATACGTATCAGTGTTCATCATCTGTTGCGGAGTATGCGGATAGAATTTTACAGGTTCTACGGCAAAGTGATGGCCGAGAAGAGGCAGGAGAACGATTTATTAAAGCGAACTATGACTGGAATCAAATAGGGGAAAGTTTCTTTCGGAAACTCCGATTGTCTTATAACCGCTTGCCTCCGGCTTTATGAAAGGTTATCATTGAAAATTGTTGAGTTCTTCAAGATCATCGTCAATATATTTCAAAAATTTTCTATCGGTCGAATTCCGGGAGTTGTTGCTTTTGCTAGAGTGATTTTCAGGATATTAAAACCAGGGCGAGGTTCGCCTGTTTTGTGTCAGGATAGCCGAATATTTATTCCTCTCAGGGATGATGACCTGAGCCGCAGTGTTTATATTAATGGCGTTTATGAGCCTTATGAGACGGAATTATTTAAAAGGACTCTGTGCCCGGGTATGACTGTAATAGATATTGGTGCGAATATTGGCTATTATTCATTGATAGCATCCAGATTGGTTGGTGAAAATGGAATGGTTTACGCGTTTGAGCCTGAACCACAGAATTTTAGTTATCTTGTTAAGAACATAAATGAAAATAAGAGTGTGAATATTGTCCCGATCCCTAAGGCGCTTTCGGATAAGAATGGGAGCTGCAAATTGTTTATAGATGATGATGATTTATGTATTACCTCACTCTCTAACAGAAATGTCTCCTTTTTTTCACAAGGGTTCTTTCGCAGGAATTTAAAATATATTGATGTGCAATGTATTTCTTTGGATGCCTATATCGCTGAGGTGATAAAGGATCCTAAAAAAATTGATATTGTTAAGATTGATACTGAAGGCGCAGAGGCATTAGTAGTCGAGGGAGCGGACTCTTTTTTGAGGAATTGCAAATCGAGTGTAAAGATATTTATGGAATTTTGGCCTTTGGGCTGCAAAAATGTCGGATCTGACCCCGTTTTATTATTGGATCAGTTGAGAGCATATGGGTTCTATATAAATTATATTGACGAAAATGAAAAGGTAATGCGGCCTCTGGATTTTGGCACCATTGTAAAAATATGTAAGGCGGATAGAATATTGAATTTCTTTCTAGAAAAAGGGACCGAGGCAGCAATGCCCTGATGAAGGATGTTGATGTATGCAAAATAAAAATGTGTATATTCGGAAAATCGAACCTGGGTGTTATCCGTCGTCATTGGATGCGGATGATTATGCACGCGTGTTTCTCAATAACGGGTATGCGCTTGTTGATAAGATGGACAAGGCTTCCGTTGTGATTATATGCATGTGTAATGTGAGCGAGAATCGGGTTCGAGAGGCTTTCACAAGGCTTAAAGAGGCATCTGATCTTGGCGTGAAGGTCGTGTTAGGTGGATGTTGCCCGGAAGATTTGAAAGATAGTATTCAAAAACGATATGGTTGTTTCGTATTTTCTCCCCAGGAAATCCATCTTCTCGAGAAAGAATTCAAATTTCCGCAAAGACGGGATCAGGTCATGATGCGTAATATGGCCAAGATGGAATTCTATCATCCGATGGTGAGGTTGTGGCGGTTGAAGCGATCTTTTTTAACGCATATAACTGGGCTCTTAAAGAGGATCGGGGTGCCTATTGCGATGACGTTCGAGAACTTTCTCAATACAACATATGCGTATTCCCCGCATACTTATTTTGTGAGGTGCGCTGTCGGCTGTATTCATAATTGCAGTTATTGTTCAACTAAGCTGGCCAAAGGGCCGCTCGTCCAGAGCCGGAACGGGGCCGATATTGTTCAAGAAATTAATGCGGCTTTGGAGAAAGGTTACGATCATTTTGTGTTAGTGGCCGATGACCTCTCATCCTATGGACTGGATCGTGAAATGGATTTTATTGCGTTGTTAAGAGATATTTTTTCTTTGGGAGGAAAATTCAGCTTAACGCTATTTAATCTGAATCCGATGTATTGCGTTGATCATATGGATTTATTTCTTGAATGTATAATCCCTGGCAGGATCAAATCCATACATCTCGTTTTACAATCTGGGAGTGATCGAATTCTAGAGAGGATGAATCGGCGGTATACAAAAATGAATTTCATGGCGCTTGCGAATGGTGTTTTATCCAAAGATCGGAATATCGCCCTTAGAACAGATGTAATTGTGGGTTTTCCTGGAGAAACTCAAGAGGATTTTGAAGAGACGCTCGATGTTATAAGACGGATTCCGTTTATAACAATTAACGGATTTCGTTACGATGAAAGAGCGGGCACCCTTGCGAGCACTTTTCCCGATAAGATTCCGAATAAAATAAAGATTTGGCGGCAGAGAGTGTTGTATTTTATTTTTCACTGGGCAGTACTAAGGCGACGTTACGGGAAAAAGCAAGTTAAGTCATAGGCCGATTCTTTTAAGATTTATCAGAGGCGTTTTGGGAGAGAGTAAATTCTTGCGACGGCCTTTATGATTGTTATCAGGGACGATCGGATCGGGATTGGAACAATATCGCGATAGTGATTGCGGTTTGAATGTTGCGATGGCTGTGGGGTGCGTGAATCGGTAGGAGTTTTCAAAGGTTATGAATGATAGAGCACATTTTAATGCTTCAGTCCTTGAAGCGATTAATAAGAATAAGAAATTTATTTTTGTTCATTTCGATATTGGCGTGAGAATTCAGGGGGCTCATCATGGGGTGGCGAGTCTGGTCCCGATTATTAAGCGGCACGGGTTCAATATTTCCCTTATACATATGCGTTATCCAGAGGTTGTGGATGATTTTACGAAAAAGGTGCTCAAGGAAGGTCCAGCTATTATTGGGTTCACAAGCAATACAAATCAGTTTACATTTCTTCAGAAATATTCTAATGCTCTCGCAAGGGATCTGGCAGTGCTACAGATTGCTGGAGGAGTGCATCCAACTTTAGAGCCTGAAGAAACTTTACGAAAGACGGCCCTTCATGGTGTTTGTATAGGAGAGGGGGAATTTCCTCTTGATGAGCTGTTAACACGTATTAGTCTGAAGAAAGATATTATTACTACTCCAGGATTTTTCTGGCGAGATGGTAAGGCAATCATCAAGAACAGGATCCCAGAGCCGATTAGTGATTTATCTACATTAGAATTTCCTGACTATTCTGTTTTTGATCGTTGTTCAGTTATTAATACTGAAATAGAGCGAAGGCTCATTGTAGGGAAGACTAATATTAAGAATCGTTTTGCGGTTATGATTAGTCGGGGATGCCCGTATGATTGTAAGTATTGTTGTAACGCGGCTCTGAAGGGTGCTACGCATTCGCGCTATTATTACAAATTGCCGCCTGTTGAATATGCCATTCGAATGCTTCAGCAGTTGCAGCAAAAGTATCCTGAAAATCAGTCTTTTGGTTTTGATGACGATTTGCTGTTAGTCAAGGAGTCGTGGTTTGTTTCATTTGCTTCGCAGTATAAAGAAGAGATCGGATTACCCTATGTGCTTCATGGGAGAGCTGAGTGCATTACGCCAGTGATTGTATCGGCGTTAAAAGAGAGCGGATGTTTATGCGTGCAAATAGGAATCGAGAGTGGAGATGAGGCATATCGTAATGAATTCTTAGGACGATCACCCACCAATGACTTTATTCTTGAGAAATGTCAGCTTATAAAAGATGCGGGCATCGAGCTCACAACATTGAACATGATTGGGCTGCCATTTGAAACAGAAGCTCAAATGCGGGCTACCTATGAGTTTAATAGGTCTATTGCCCCGGATTCTGGAACTTGTTTCTTTTTTCGGCCATATCCGAAGACTTCTTTATATGAGTTTTGCAGAACGCACGATCTTCTAAAGAGCGAGGAAGAAATTTTGGCTGTTCCGAGTAATTATGCGGGTCCTCTTATAAGAATGAGCCGCGAAACTACGATGACATGTTTAAGAATGCATTTTAAAATATCGATTTATTTCTTTACGCGGATACTTCGGTTTCGGTGTCGTAAATTCTTGTCAGATCATCGAGGTATTCAAAAGGTATATATTTTCCCGTATTTTATTCTTTTGATTGTGACAGCTCTTAAGGTTTTTTGTATGGATAACTTGAGAGAGCGTTTTAAGATGTTTAGGATACAGTATAAATAGGGTGTCGCTTGCTCTAAGAAAGACGGTAAGGATCATTTAAATAAACATTGTTTACTGGTTTTAAGAATTTATAACAGAAGGTGCAGCGTGAAGAACATTGTTGTTTTAGGAGCAGGGTTGACGGGGCTAACAGTTGCCAGGGAATTGTCCCGTGCTCAAGGTTATTCTGTGGTGATCCTAGAAAAAGAGTCCTATGTGGGGGGGCTTGCGGCTACGCTTACGAAAGACGGAATATCCTTTGATCTTGGGTCGCATCGTATACATCCCGATACAGATGTTGGCGTCCTGCGCTATTTGAGGAGTGATTTGGGCATTGAACTTCTGAAACGACCTCGCAGGGGGGCGTTATATTTACAAGGTAAATTCCTCCGTTACCCTGTAATAATTCTTGATTTTATTCGAGCAATCTCTATTCGTAAAAGTTTGATTTATGGTTTAAGTTATTTGGCTAATCTCATCCGGCTTCAGAAGTGGCCCGTAGATTCCTATAAGCAGGCTATGTGTGCGTTCGTTGGGCAAAGGATTTATACAGACCTTTATGAGGATTTTGCGTGGAAATTGTGGGGAATGGATCCAGCCGGGATCTCGGCTGAGGGGATGCGTCGGCGAAGCCTTGCGTTCAATTGGAAGGCGATCAGGAAGTCTGTTTTGGGAATGGACCGGTACTTCTTCTACCCTCGTCATGGCATTGGGGAGATTGCGAAAAGATTCGAGCAGGAGATAGTTCAGAGCCAAGGCAGGATTTTGAAAGGATGCAGGGTTACGCAGGTGAATTTTGATAAGGATTCTCAGGTCTCTTCTGTTGTTTACGAAGATCCCCAGGGGAAATCAAACCAGATTGAGGCGTCACAGGTTATTTCAACGATCCCTGTAGACGCATTGCAGGAGTGCTTGTTTGGACCGCAGGATGCTTCGGAATCGTTGAAGTGGAGAGGGCTGAGGGTTCTTTATGTGCATCTTAAGCAGGTTCCTTCTCTCGGGAACGACACATTTTATTTTCCTGAACGCAAGGTTCGTTTGGGAAGGGTTTCACTTATCCAGAAGTTTTCGCCGGATTTGAATCCGTCTTTGGAAGGGGTGTTATTAACGATAGAGTTTCCTTGTTCACTAGGTGATCCAACGTGGTTGAAGCGGGATGATGAGCTTCTTCAGATCGCGTTGGAAGACCTTCTTGTTACAGGGATTTATAAAGATACGCCTGAAGTCATCCGATCGTTCTCAATTTGTTTAGAAAAGGCCTATCCGCTTTATGATCTTAATTGGAAAGAACGTTTTGATTGTTTATACTCTAGGATCAACGCGGTACGAGGGATTTATTCTGTTGGTCGTAGGGGCATGTTTCTTCATTGTAATATCGATCACTCTATTTCTCAGGGGTTGGAACTCGCCTCTCAGCTCCTTGGGGTGGATCCCTCTAGGATATGGGGGGATCGTGCGCGCCAGTTTCGAGAATACAGCGCAAGAGATTGATAACCAGATTTTGGACCTGGACGGTTCTTTTTCCTGACTTCTTGAGGATCAACGATCTTATCGGCGGGTGCAGTGGGGCAATCCGTAAGAGCCTAAGGATGATCAGCATTTAAGGCTAAAGGTTATTAATAACTTGTCATCAATAATTTATATCTTTATGCGCCTGCGGATATCATTATTTATTTCGCTTGTCTTGTCATCGACTATATTGTTCAGCGGTCCGTCTTGGTGCGCTTCAGAATCCATTTTAAACCCAACGGAGTCTTTGGTTTCATTGCCTTATCTTGGACATGTAGCAATAGAAAATTCGCCAGAAAAAGCAGGAACAACGATTTATAAGAAAGATAAGGCGTTTTCTGGGTATAGTATTTATACGTCATATGAGGGCTTGGATGTTTTTGCTAATTTAATTGATATGGATGGTAGGCTTGTTCATCGATGGGTAAGAAATCCACAAGATAGCACTCTTAGGTGGAAACAGGCGATACCTTTTCCTGACGGGTCAATATTTTTAACTAATGAACAGAGGCCGGTTGGTTGGGAACTTGTTGATGCGAATTCTCATAGTATTATTACATATGATATACCCAGGCATTCGGCGCATCATGCTGCCTATTGGCTGAAAGAGGGAGGATTTCTTGGTCTTACTTCTAATACGATTCGCATTCGGTCTCAAGGTCTACGCTTTAAAGCTTATGATAATTCCCTGGTTTGGGTTTCTTCCGAGGGCGCAATTTTGAAGATGATTTCGTTAAGTAAACTCTTTAGAGAAGATGGAGGTTATCAAGAAAAGCTCAAAGAAGCGCATGATTATCTAAAGGATTACCAAAGGAAATCATCTCAAGACAAGGCCAAGAGGCCTATTTTTGACTTTTTTCATAGCAATACCATTGTTAGGCTTGAATGGGATATCCCTGGTGTTTTAAAGAAGGGAGCCTGGCTTGTTACTGTCAGAAATCTTAATAGAATTATTGTTGTTGATCCTGTCAAAGAGGAGATTATTTGGCAATGGGGAGAGAACATCATTAGTCATCCTCATGATGCCTCGTTCTTGAAAGGGGGGAAGATTTTATTGTTTGATAACGGCGTAAGTAAGCATTTTTCGCGAGTCATTGTTGTTGATATTAGGTCTAAGCAAATCGTATGGCAATACGGCCAAAAACCCGGGCAGGAGTTCTTTACTGCCGAAAGAGGGAGTGTTCAGAGACTTCCTAATGGTAACACCTTAATCAACGAGAGCAACAAAGGGCGCGCGTTTGAAGTGATGGATTCCGGTGAAGTTGTGTGGGAATGGTATGCTGATTTTCGCACGCAAGGCCAGAATAAAGGTAAGCGTAGGGTTGTTGGGAGGATTGAGCGGCTTCCTTATAACTTTTTTGAAGGCGTAGAATTTAATTATGGGGTTATAAAGCGCTAAGAAAAGGATTAATACTATACGCGTGTTAAGTATTCTTATTCAATTACGTGTTCCTATGGTTTTGATACTCAGCCTTCTTTCGGCCATATTGTTTGGTAGCCAATTTGGGTGCGCACTCACGTCTAGTGAAGACCCTGCCGAGTCTTTACGTTCGTTGCCTTACATCCAGCATGTGGAAACAGAAAAAGCACCGAATAAAGTGGGGACAACGATTTACAACAAAAACAAGGCATATTCTGGGTATAGTATGTATTCATCAGAATCTGGCCCGGATGGGTTTGTTCATTTAATTGATATGGATGGCAAGCTTGTTCATAGCTGGGTCAGAAATGAACAAAGTGGTCTTTCAATGTTGTGGAAAGACGCGACGCCTTTTCCTGACGGGACCCTATTTCTAATTACTAAGCTTCCTGATTTTGGAGATTGGAAGCGGATTGACGCGAGTTCTCATGTCTTGGCTATTTATAATATGCCTGGGCAAATGGCCCATCATGCGGCGTATTGTCTGAAAGATGGCGGATTTCTCGGACTTGTTGCCAATACGATACATATTCCTTTTCGTGATCTTATGCTTGAAGCTCAGGATAATTCTTTGGTCCATATCTCGGCAGAAGGTCGGCCATTAAAAATAATTCCGCTAAGCAAGCTTTTTATAGATGATCGTGGTTATAAAAATCAACTTAGAGAATGCTATAAAAGTCTTAAGAAACATCTGCTAAAAGTCCCTGTTAATAATGATGGGAAGCCTCCCATGTTTGACCCTTTTCATGCTAACAATATTGAGAGCCTTGAGTGGGATATTCCTGGTATTGCCAAGAAGGGGGACTGGCTTGTTACTATCAGGAATCTTGGTAGGATCTTTATCGTTGACCCTGTGCAAGAGAAAATTATTTGGCAATGGGGAGAAAATATTATTAGTATGCCTCATCATGCTTCGTTTCTTAAAGATGATCGGATTTTACTATTTGATAATGGGGTGAGCAAGCAGTCTTCCAGGGTGATTATTATTGACATAATCTCCCAAGAGATTATATGGCAATACGGCCAAAAGCCTGGCCAGGAATTCTTTACGGATGCTCGAGGGTCTGCGCAAAAGCTTCCGAATGGTAATATCTTGATTGCTGAGAGTAATAGCGGGCATGTTTTTGAAGTGACGAGTTCAGGGGAGGTTGTATGGGAGTGGTATGCTGAATTTTATACTCAAGGCGAGAATAAAGGAAAACGAAGAATTATTTATCGCATGCAGCGAATCCCGTATGATTTCTTTAAGAACGTAAAGTTTAATTATGGAGAAATTAAGCCAGAGGTATGAAAAGAGACATTTTTCGCGAATATTAATCGTTGCTATTATAGAAAAAAAATCGAAAAGAAGTTTAGAATTCCGTGCTCGAATTGTAATAATATTGTATTATTTATGGACGACGTTGAATGTCTTTAGCGGTTTTTGATCAGTTCATAACGATTACTTCAAACTGAAAGTGAAATATTTAGGATGCCCCTGATTTCCGTTGTTGTAACAGCTTGTAATAATGCTGAATTGCTATCTCGTTGTCTTGAGGCCCTTTCCCGATCGACAAATCAAGATTTTGAATTAATCGTGGTTGATGATGCCAGTAAGGATGGCACTGTTGATGTCGCGAGGCGGTTTACTGATAAGGTAATCGCTTTTGAAAGTCATCGCGGGGTCAACGAGGCGCGTACAGTCGGTTATACGACGGCAAGGGGAGAGCTTATTGTTAACCTTGATGCGGATGTTCTCGTTTTTCCCGATACCCTTGATAAAATCAGGTCAGTCTTTGCTTTATGCCCGGAGGCGGATGCTGTTACGGGGATGCTATCAAAAAAGCATCCATTTCAGAACTTTTCTAGTCAGTATAAGAATTTATACATGCATTATATCTTTAATCAGTTGCCTAGAAGGGTGACGTTTCTTTATGGTTCACTTTTTATCTTTCGTCGTGAAATAGCGAAGGAGCATATTTCTGATATACGCTATGGGGGGGATACGTTATTCGGACAACAACTTTGGTTGAAAGGCAAGACGATTTACCTTGATAAGAGTATTGAAGTAGAGCATGTGAAGCATTACGATCTGCGCAAGCTTATTCGTAATGATTTTGATGTGCCTTTTTATTGGTCGTGTATATTCCTGCGTTATAGAGGCATTAGGCAAGTGGGAAAGAACGGTGTTGGTTTTGCGCATGCTTCGTTGCGGCAGCTTATGGGGCTTAGTTCTTCGGTTATGATCATGCTATTGATGTTTATGGAGATATTGGGGATGACTGTATTTCCTTATTTAGTTGCGTGTCTCATTATTTGGTCTCTTTTGAATGGAGGCTTTTGGGGTTTTTTGTTTAGAGAAAAAGGACTATGGTTTGCCACAAGATCGATCATTTTTACTTTCTTAGACCAAATTGTTATGTTATCCGGTATCATCTCGGGACTTATTTATTTCTCTCTAAGGCAACCGAGGGGTAATTCTTCTCAGAAGTCACATTAAATCGGGAGTGCTGTTATGGCCTCAACGGTCATTTTAGGAGCCGGGATTACCGGACTTTGTGCAGGCCACCGAAGAAGGCGAATTATTTATGAGGGGTTGTCTGCTCCAGGAGGACTTTGCGCGTCCTATTATATTGGGCTTGGCGATGGAACTCGACTCGCGCAGTGTTACCGGTTTGAAAAAGGCGGTGGACATTGGATATTCGGCAATGATGAAAAACTTCTGGATGCTGTAAAAGGCTTATCTCCCGTCAAGGTATATTCACGAAAAGCCTCGGTTTATTTTCCTGATCGGGATCTTTATGTGCCATATCCGATACAGAACCATTCGTATGCGTTCCCAGCTGAGATCAGGCGCAGGATTCGTGATGAGATTGGTGTGGCTCTTCTTGGGAAGTCCCCTGAGACTTTACAGGAATGGCTGATTTCTAATTTTGGGAGAACTCTTGGCGAATTATTCTTTCTGCCGTTTCATTCACTCTATACTGCGGGGTTGACGGCTAAGATAGCAACTCAGGACCAGTTCAAGAATCCGGTTGATCGATCCAAGATTCTGCGGGGACTGAAGGGGAGGACATTGCCATCGGGATATAATACGACTTTTGTTTACCCTCGGAAGGGGTTAGATCATTTTATCGGAAGGCTCGAGAAGCAGTGTGATGTGCGGTATAACAAAAGGGCTGTGCGGATTGATATAGCAAGAAAGATGGTTTTTTTTCAAGATGGGAGTGAGGTTTCTTATAAGAAGTTGATTTCAACAATCCCTCTCGATGAGATGATCAAGCTTTGTGGCTTGCGTAATTTGGGGAAGGAAGATCCGTATACCTCTGTTTTGGTTTTGAATATTGGCGCCCAAAGAGGGAGCAAATGCCCTAAGGACCACTGGGTTTATATTCCTAAGAGCCTCAGTGGATTTCATCGGGTTGGTTTTTACAGTAACGTGGATGCCTCTTTCTTGCCCAAGACAGATCAACAGAAGAGGCTTGTCAGTATCTATGTTGAGAAGGCCTTCCTGCCAAAAGATAGGCCTAAAAAGGGTTCATTAGAGCGGCTTTCAGGAGAGATTGTTGCGGAGTTGAAAGCGTGGCAATATATTAACGGAGTGGAAGTGGTAAGCCCAACTTGGATTGATCATGCGTATACTTGGCGTCGACTTGGTTCGACATGGAGAGAGGATGCGATTGGTTATTTACGCGATCAAGAAATCCATTCGATTGGGCGTTATGGGGCGTGGAGGTTCCAGGGAATTCTGGAGTCTATGAGAGATGGTTATTTGTCTTAATAAAGGGAGCGTAGCCTTTTTGTGGGGCGTGATTTATTTATGAAGCCATTATTGATCATTACGTGTACCGTCCGTCGACCTTATCGCAAACAGTTTATTCGAGAATGTGTTCGGACGTTTGTGAAGGTGTCAAATATGTTGTGGATTGTGGTTGAAGATGGGCATGATATTGATCCTGATGTTGAGCGTCTTTTGGTAGAAAGCGGTATCCCATACAAGTATTTTCATATTTATTCTCGGAACTTTGGGAATAGCCAGAAGAATTTAGGATTAACCTATATTCGGGATAATCATCTTAAGGGGATTGTTTATATTGCAGATGATGATAATCGTTATGATGTTCGTCTCTTTGAAGAAATTCGAAGGACAAAGAAGATATCTATATTTCCTGTTGGGAACCGGGGACCGACTGGTATTGAGCGGCCGATTGTCAGGGATGGGAAGATTGTTGGCTGGGATGCGAATTGGTCATTCAGGAAGTTTCCGGTCGATCAGGCAGGGTATGCTGTGAATGCGGATGTGTTGGATGCGCTCAAGAATCCGCTTTGGGCTCCGTCACAGGCTTCAGGGGAAACAGATTTTATTGAAAAGGTCATCCAGTCATCAGATGAATTTGAGATCCTGTGTGATGAATGTCATACGTGTTATGTGTGGCATAATGATCTTTGGTTCCCATGGCCGTTGAGGAAGGTGCTATACAAAGTCAATGTGATTTTAAAGACATACTTTAAATTTTCTGTCGCTATTATAGAGGATCCTAAGGTTGCCCTTCAGAAATACAATTCCAAACGATAATATGCTATTGCGTTCGTTCTTTCCGCTTGTTTTATTGTCCATAATCTTGTTTAAACATCCGTCTTATGCTGCCTCGGACCTCGGCGAAGACTCTGCTGCGTCCTTACTCTCATTGCCTTATATTGATTACGTTAAGACAGAAAAAGAACCCAATAAAGCAGGGACGACAATTTATAAGAAAGATAAGGCCTTTTCTGGGTATAGTATTTATACGTCAGACATGAAACCTGATGGGTTTGTGAATTTAATTGATATGGATGGCAAGATTGTCCATCGATGGGCCAGAAGAAATCCGCAAAGCGTTAAGGTAAGATGGGAACAGGTGACGCCTTTCCCCGATGGGTCAATATTCTTATCTTGTCACATGGGCACTATTGACTGGCAATGGGTTGATGTCAATTCTCATTGTATTGATGTCATTGATATGCCTGGGCAGTCGGCTCATCATGGCGCGTATTATTTAAAAGATGGCGGATTTCTTGGACTTGTTTCCAATATGATTTACATTCCTTTTCGTGATCTTATGCTCAAGGTTCAGGATAATTCCTTAGTTCGCGTCTCTTCTGATGGGAGAACTCTTAAGAAGATCTCTTTAAGGAATCTTTTTGCTGAAGATCTCGGCTATCACAAGAAACTTGGAGAATTCTATGATTATCAAAAGGATTATCTAACGAGGTCTTCTCGAGGAGAAAACAAGAAGCCAAAGTTTGATCCTTTCCACGCCAATAACATCGTTAATCTTGAATGGGACATCCCTGGTATTGCTAAAAAGGGAGACTGGCTTGTTACCGTTAGACATTTAGACAGAATCTTTATCGTTGCCCCAGAGCAAGAGAGAATTGTTTGGCAATGGGGAGAGAATATTATCAGTCATCCCCATCATGCTACGTTTCTTACAGGCGATCAGATCTTACTGTTTGACAACGGATCTAATAAGAAATCATCCAGGATCATTGTTGTTGACATTAGATCTGGGAAGATTGTATGGCAATACGGTCAGAAACCTGGGCAGGAGTTCTTCTCCAATTTACGAGGATCTGCACAACGTCTTCCCAATGGTAATACCTTGATCGCAGATAGTGATAGTGGGCGAGCTTTTGAGGTAACCATTTCCGGGGAGGTTGTATGGGAATGGTACGTTGATTTTCTAACTGAAGGTAATAATAAGGGAAAACGTAGGGCGGTCTCGAGAATTCAACGGGTCCCTTATGATTTCTTTAAAGGGGTGCAGTTTAATTATGGGAAGATCGATCCATAAATTAGTAGGTTTTGCCCTACTTTGGCTCCAGGGTGTATAGCGTAACAAATGAATTTCTACTAAGCATGGATGTTTGTAGGAATTTAGCCGTCCAGTCCCCTTTTAATTCTGCCCTTTGACGATTGTTTTTAGATTTTTCAATATAGTAAATGGCCTTGTATTCATGGGTATCCCAAGCTTCTTTAATTGAAGAAGTTTGGGTAGTAAAAACTTTAGGATGAATAGAAGGCCACCCCCGTAGGATGTATTCTATCGGGTAATCTATGACCAGCAATGACTTTTGGGGCTCAAGATTATGGACCAGGTTGTAAACAGCTTGGAAATATGTTGCTTGAGGGCATCCTTTAATCTCCTCTTTTTGGAGTTCAGGCGCAAGATGGAGTTGGAAGATAAAAAGAAGCGGAAACGTTATAGATAGAAAGATTCGCAGAAATAAATTCTTTGAGTAAGAAAAAAGGAAAATGGTGGCGAGAGTACTGAGAAATATGGCTTCGATCATAAAGTAACGAGCACGTGTGTAGCCTCCGATAAAACCTCCGGTAAAAGAGCATATGAGGATTTGATGTAGGACGACGCAGATGGTTAGCCATAAAAAGAATTCATTTTCTTTGGAAAGAGGCGTTTTTTTGATGTTTAGAATAATTTTTAATATCAAGAGAATGATGGCAGTGACGCCCAGTGTTAAAAGCGGGGTGAAATAATAGAGAAAGCTTGGATCAAGGGAGAGAAAAGTCGAAACAGATATGGGGAAGAATTTAAGAAAGTATTCTAGGCTGAAGTTTGTTATTGTCGCGCCGTAAATTTGAGGTAGATCAATAAAAATAGAGCGTTGCCAGAAAAAGGGCAATGAGCAGACAGCGGTTAGAACTATTATGAGCTTGGCTGATTGGACATGTTCCCAGGATATTCTGCGAAACAATAAAAGAGCCGGAATCGTTATGAATAGAAAGATAATAGATTCAAAACGAATATTGCCTAAAAGACATAACGACAGGATCAATAGCGCTATAGATCGGGGAGAGGGGGTGTGAAGGTGTTTTCTGAGAGTTAATGCTGAAATAAAGAAGAAAAGAGCGTGGAAGATATCTGCGATGCCAGATGATGCTGTGTGCCATATGATTGGGTGAGAGACAATGGCAAATTGAGTGGCGATTCCCGCAGCAATGCCCCAGTGTTTACCAATGAAAGCGCCAGCAAGAATTAGCAATAAGGATAGTCCTATAAAATTGAGGATAAAAACATTATGGAAGTTGTATCCTTTACATCTGTGAACCAAGTTTGTTAAGAAGGAGAACAGGAGCGGGCGAAAGGGTAAAGATGTGCGGATAATTTCCAGTCGATTATTTGATAAAACAGCATCTTGTGGGATATGGATGGTTTTCTCAGTATAAAGAGTTCGTGAAGTTCCTAATAGTAAGACTTCATCTGTATGAAGACGGAGGCGGGGAGGATTCATTACAAAAATGGTTGTTGTGAGGAGAATGGCGATTCCAGTAAAAAGAAGGGAAGAGAAGTTGATGTATGATGATGGTTGACTTTTAGGGTCGGGAGAAAGCAATGTTACTAACCATAATAGAAACAGAGCGCTGATAAAGTAAAATGATGTGTATGAGAGCCACCATCGGGCTGTATTATGTTCCGGAACAAAACAGATAAATATTCCTATTAGAAAGGCAATAACAGCGCAGAAAAAGAAGACTGTTTTCAGAAATGAGAGACATTCTTCTAAATTTATTCTAATCATAAGGGTAAGAGTTTTAGATGAAACATAGGTTAGAGCTCATTAACATTATAGATAGAAATTGAGCTCTTCGTAAAAGAGGAAACCCAGAGTTCTTTATCATCAGGACTTAGAGCTAGCCCAATGGGTTGGGGAAGTGTTTTGATACGACCAATGGGCGTCATGAATGCTGTATTAATGATGGTAACATCCGCAGAACTGTAATTGCCAACGAAAGCTTTCTTTCCATCAGATGAAAGAACAAAGGTTCGTGATATTTCACCGGTTTTAGCGCGCCCGATCTCCACCCCGGTCATGGAATCAATCTTAATAAGGTGCCCTTGCCTGCTCGCGTCAGAATAGTAAATGAATTTCCCATCAGGGCTTGTAACGAGATGACGAGGAATGGCGGGCATGGTCAGAGAGCGGATGACTTCTAATTGCTTCATATCGATACAGGTGATCTCTCGACTTCCCATGTTAGCGATATAAGCATATTTTCCATCAAGGGAAAAGCAAATTCCTCGTGGTAGTCTGCCGACCTTGATTGTTTTGATGACTTTACGGGATTTTGTATTGATAACCGAGATTGTTCCAGAATTAAAATTGGAAACCAGGAGGAATTTTCCATTTGGTGAAAGGCGTACAATCTTTGGTTTGACATCAACAGGGACTTCAGCAATGACGGTGCCATTGTCTTGTGTGGTATCGATCAGGTTAACGATGGAGGGGAAATTATATGTTTCCCATCCTGGGGTTGGTTCTGGGATGTATTTAGGGTAGGTTCCTTTATCGTCTTCCAGAGCTGCTACACTGACCCATAGCCAGCGTCCATCGGGGGTAATTGTTGCTTCACAAGCTCTTCCTTTTAAGGGAATGACCTTGATGATTTCAAGTGAGGCGGTATCGACTACATTGACCGTATGGGTATAGAGGTTCTGGATGTAGGCTCTTTTTCCGTTAGGTGATAGGAGAATTGATTTAGGATGGTTGATGGAAGGTTGTTTCAGTGCTCTGGCAGGCTTGTCTTCTATGTGTTGGATTTGAGTAGGAGTAGTCTTTGTTTCTATTCTTTTATTGAGAATTTCTTTCTTTACTGTTGCGGTTTGCTTCTTTTTGTAGAAGAAAGATCCATTGGAGGAATTGTAAGAGGCGATAACGGTGAAGATAGAGAATAACAGAAGAAGCACGCTGAGATGTTTATGAGATACGGATCCTGGTGAATTTTTTCTATCATCATTGAAGGAGTAGGCTATTAAAGAGGCTATCGCATATAGAGTTGCGGCTGTCCATAGGGAGAAGGACAGGGAAATATGAGAGGAGAGGAAGAGAACGAGTATGGGCGTTGCTGCTCCGGCCAGACTGTTGAGGGCGAATAGATTAGCCAGATGCTTATCTGTGTGGCCGGATGTTCGTGCCGCATTGAGTCCAAAGGGAAGGAAATAGCCCATGAAAAAACCACTCATGCCGACGGTCAGAAGGATTATCAATATTTTTAGTACTTGAGAACTGATTGCATCAAGGCCTCCGGCATGTAGACCCGCATGGATGATGAGGCTGAGGAAGGTTCCGAGAAGGGCAAGAGAAGGCGTTAATCGGCGACTGATGGTGTATCCACCGGTTGCGGATGTGATGAGTAATGTGGTGAGGATAATGACAAACGCAATGGCTGGTGAGCGGAAGTGTTCCTGGTAGATCTGTAGAAATAGCGTCTCTAGGATGAGGTATCCCGCACCAGTTAAGATTTGGTAACTTCCGTGAAACGCGGTGAGTTTGCTTTTTCGCTGAAATAGAAGGATGGCAAAGGCGCTTGCGATGAAGAAGATGATGGTCAGGAGTGCCCCACCAAAGCGGGTGAAGATAGTGGAGTCATTTTTGTTGATGTAGGGAAGATACGGCTTGTCACGATCAACGACTCTGAGGTCCCATTCAGGATAGTCTTGGGAGATCGTTCCTTTTGTGATGGAATCAAAAAGATGGCTGTAGCGCTTGGTTTCATAAAA
>JADGCU010000046.1 GCA_015228785.1 Candidatus Omnitrophota bacterium | reverse complement strand
GCCGAGATAGCTCAGCTGGTAGAGCGAAGGACTGAAAATCCTTGCGTCCCCGGTTCAATCCCGGGTCTCGGCACCATAATTAGCAAAAAGCCCTGACTTTTAGTCGGGGCTTTTTATTTACATTTAAAAACCCAGGCCGTGAGGCCGTGGAGATTCGTTGAGCTCTTGTTGAGAGGAAATAATAATGTTTATAGGGTCATGATGAATGTTTTCTCGAAGGGATTTAGTTTTACGATAATCTAGGATTTCGATTTTTCTTCGACAGAACACGAAAGTGCTCCTTGATTTCTTAATTCTTCAGAATAAATATCTTTTGTCCCTATATTTTGATCGTCGTCCTTCCTCAAGGCGTTCTGGGACAATGACTTATGAGAGGCGAAAGATCTTGTTTCTTGTTTGCTTTATTCTCTATAGCACTTGCCTTCCTGTTCTTTTTTAGACTATACTTTCTTAGGCTGGTTTCGTCACTTTTTGTATAAAAAAATGAGGGGTTGCTATGAATAGGATTTTGTCTGCCTTTCTTTCCCTTTTATTGATCTTCCAGCCTGTCTGGGTCCAGGCGAGTGTTGTTGCTGGGATCAATCTTCCTCCTGTGGGAGAAATGGTCCATTTGTCAGCCTCATTTCAGCCCGCACTTTTGCGCGGGATGACGATCGATCCGGTTCATCCGTTGCGATTTGATTTCATTTTAGATTCTGGCGCTGAGGCGTTAAATGATGCTCAGGTGAGAAGCGAATCTCAGCGCATGATCAATTATTTTCTGGCTGCGCTTACCGTCCCCCAGAAAGACCTTTGGGTCAACCTGTCTCCCGTCGAAAAAGACCGTATTCTTCCTGATGCCTTGATCAAGACCGAATTGGGTCGCGATCTTTTGGGGCAGGATTATATTCTCAAGCAATTGACCGCGTCTTTGATCTATCCCGAAGATGAATTGGGCAAGGCCTTTTGGCAGCGTGTCTATGATGAGGCGTATACCAAGTTTGGAGTGACAGAGGTGCCGGTCGATGCCTTTAACAAGGTCTGGATCGTTCCTGAACGGGCCTCGGTTTTTGAGAAGGGTAATACGGTTTATATCGCCAAGGCGCATTTGAAGGTGATGCTGGAGGCAGACTACGTAGCCGCCAATCAGCGAGCGGAGCGAGATGGCGGCGGAGTGCCGGATCCAGTCAATCCGGCGCAGACAACTCAGGGGGCAGAAGATCTTGCCAAACAGATCCTGCGTGAAGTCATTGTTCCGGCCATTGAGCAGGAAGTGAACGAAGGTAAGAATTTCGCACGACTTCGCCAAGTGGTTTATTCGCTTATCCTTTCGCAGTGGTATCAGGATGTTCTTAAAGGAGGCGTGTTTAACAAAGTTTACAGTGGTAAGAGTAAGGTCGCTGGCATTGATGTGAGCGATCCAGAGAGCAAACAGCGCATTTATGAGCAGTATCTCGCCGCGTATAAGAAGGGCGTGTTCAATTACATTAAGGAAGAAACGGATCGGGTGTCTCAAGAGCCTATGCCTAAGAAGTATTTCTCGGGTGGCTTTGTTGTCCCAGGGACGGTTCCACGTGATCCCGCAACCCCTGCCATGGCGCTGGAGATGGGAGAGGCTTCTCGGATCAGCGTGAATATGGAACCAGCTACTCCGGCAATGGAGCAGAAGCCTGGTGAGCCTCAGGGAATTTCTGAAAGCCATGAAATTTGGAATGACCCGAATCGGCCGATCGGATTATTGGATGATTTGAAAGGTTGCTGGGAGGACGGCACATTCAAGCGTGCGAACATGTTGAAGTTTCTGGACAGATATACGGCGCAAGTGGATAGCGAAGCGAAGCTGTATCCCGTTGAGGCACCATGGCCGATCTTCAAGGCCTTTGCTCTTCTTACCAAGAAGCAGAAGAAAGAAATGGTTCAGGCTCTGAAGGATGAGTTCCAGGGTAAGCCTATGACGCTTTTGGTTGAAGGCCTTTTGCTTATTAATAATGTCTATTCAACGGATTGGGCGAAGATGCGGACTCCTCATCTTCTTAAAAGACAAATTTACTTGGTTGCGGCGGAGATCCATCATTGGGCCGGAGGTTTGGGTCCGGTCATGAAATTCCTGGGAAAAATGATGAAAGAGCTGGGGTTAAACGCGTCGTACATTGCTCCCTGGTATCAGAACATGCGGGCCAACGGAGAGACCATTCCCTTGGACTACTCGAAGAATGCAGGGGTCAAGATCACTAACGAAAATTTTGATGAGTATGAGGTAGATATAGGAGATAAGGATAACGAGAATCAGATTTATCGCACCAAGGTACGTGTGGCTGAAGGGGTGGATGAGAACGGGGTCACGGTGTATATGTTTAGGGATGTTCAGAAGGATGGCACGTCACGTTATACAAACATGCTTTACCATTACGACCAGAAGTACAACAATTACATAACCAAAGATGAGACCATGGCGTTTATCAATGTCGCAGCTGCAAAGCTTATCTTGCGTCTGGAAGAGAAGAGAAAGATAGCGCAGCCAGATGCTGAACCCGCGGTTGTTCATTCTAATGACGGGCAATTGGCGCCTTTGCAGGCGGTCACGATGAGCTGGTATGGGCAGCGTAAGGCCATTAAAGATATTGTGTGGGCCTTTACGACACATACATATGTCAATCGAGGTGAGGATGGGCTCTGGTGGGGGATCTCTCGATTTTTGAAACATATGATGGGGGTCACGGGGCGATTTATTAATGTTTTTAGACAAAAGATGTTCTTTGGTTCCAGGGATGGAGTGCCCGGGACAAAGGAAGAACATATTGATCATACCAGTAGTGGAGTGGGGTTGGCTGATGTGGCTTTTGCTGTCGCAGGGCAGCATCGCGACAGGGTTCAGACCGTGGATCCAGGGAGACTTATTAAGGCGGCCACAAATGGCGCCGCTCCTGAGGAAATGGGTTTTTATCTTCGTAAAGAACTTACCAACAAGGGCGTTGACCTTGAAGATCCCACAGCGCAGGAGATAAGAGAAGGCAAGAAATCTAGTAAAAGAGTTCTCAATGAGATGGCGCGCAGCGAGAAGGGGATCAAGAGGCATAATGGAGAAGTTCTTAAGATTGATGAGGATGCCGTATTGTTTGGATGTGCCCGACGGGCCGTTCTTGAGAAAGCAGCCATGTTTGCCGCGTTTACAAAAAGAAATATTTATCGTCTTGTCCAAGGAATTTTGGACAGACGGCATATGGAAATCAAGTTTTCAGCGTTGGGTGTAGATGGAGGAGGGGTCTTTGATTGGCTTCTTCAGAAGGGCTATTTAAAGACAGTGGGACGCATTACGGATGGGCGTTATTACGATACGGATAAGGATTTCTCCAAGACCGAGGGGCGGCTATATCCTGTGGATATGACGAAACTCAAGGGCGAGTTGGAACAAACTTATGGTCCTAAGGCTCAGCAGATTTACGATGTCTTGGAGATGGTTTTAAATAGAAGAAAGGTTAATGTGACGCCGTTTTTGAATGATCAAGGCGGCGGGAGCGTTAAGGTTCTGGAATTTTATGGTAACTTGGAGAATGAAATTGCGAAGGCTAAGGCTGATTTTCCTGATCAATTTCCTGGCGATTTTCAGTTTGTCAGCTCTTTTTTGCCTGAGCACAAGAAGGTATTATTGTCAGCGGAAGATAATGATGTTAAGGACTCCTGGCTGGGGGCTAATGAGGTAACGGAAGAAGATGCGGCGGCCAACGGGACGATCCAGACCGGGACAGATGAAGGCGCGATCATCAGGCAGGGGATCCGGTTAACAGAAACCCATTCAGGCAATGTTTTGCCTGCGGTTAGTGAGGATGATTTTTGGGAGAATTATTTGATCCTTTTGGAAATGTCGCCGGAGAGACTGGCTGAGAATCAACGGGTTTCCTATCAGTTAGGCAGAACGGTCATGTTGGCTGTGCGTACGGCCAGTGCAAATGCGTTGGGGTATGAAGATGTTTTAGTGCGCAGGGAGAATGAATCTCGGGAAGATGCTAAGGTGAGAGCCGCGATCATTGAGCGGTTGGGTGGCGATGGAGGGGTGGTTAAAAGCATCCTTGAGCAGGGACGTAATGGCGTGACGACAAGTTTTGTTTTCTCTGTCCAGGGTCAGGGTGATTTTCCTGCTGATCCTGAGAATAAGCTTAACGGGTTGAGAAGTTTTATCGAGAAAAAGAATGCGCTTGAAGAACTGTACGGGTATGACGCATTGTTATGGCATTTCTTGAGTGGGAAGTTTCAAGAGCGTTTATCGCAATTATTTCATGGCCTTCCGTCTGAGGGGGTACTGGGGGACTGGTTGGCAGCTTTGGATAAAGATCAAGGGACGCCTATTGAGAAGTATAAGCGCTTCGGTCGGTTCTTGGAAGATCTCGAGGGGGCGCTTGAAGACAGGATGGCGATTCTTACAGTAGATCAGAAAAAGGCCAAGTTTATTTTGAACGAAATTGGCAGTCCGGGGATGAACTTTATTTGGAAGAAAGATTCCGGGAGCGAAGTTGATAAGAATGGCCCTGGGTTACGGGCTTTTGTCGATGCCTTTGACCGGATGAAGGGACGGGAAGATGTTGTTCATTTTCATAGCATGGGGGGGACATCGCATCTGTTGATCTATTTGGCGGATCTTTTGAGGGCTGAACCGCTCATGACACCGTTACGATACAGGGTTGAAAAGAGATTGGAGTTGTTTAAGGAGCTTCCTCCGAATAAGATCGAGGAAAGGATTGATTTGACATTTCAAACGATGGAGCTGGCCAGGCATTATGTCCAGGTTCTTGAAAAGATCGCGGACCCGACGAAAGAGGGGGCGATGAATGTTGCGGCTGCGAATACGGGTGGTATTGATGCCCGTAACATCGGCGTAGATCGCACCGGGGATCTGATCCAGGGAGCGGTAAGTGACGAGGCCCTAGAGGCTATTCTGGCAGGTGCGCCTGGGGTCAAGGCGGTTATCATGAACGTGACGCCGATCTCTGATTTACGGCTTTTATTGGGACTCTCTTCGTGAGAGACCCGTTTGAGATGTGATGAATTTCCAGTATCATTTATTGCCTATGCCCATTCTGGTTTTTTCAGGCCAATCAGTTATAATATTTCTCACCTGATCGTTTTCTTAATCTAATTTTTTGGGCTCTATATTAAACGAAGCAATCCTTATGATCAGCTAGAGAAATAGGTATTCCTTATGCTAGGAACGTATCTGCGTCGAAATCAAGAGGTCTCTTTTTCAAAAGTTGAGAAGTGGTGCCTTGCTGTTATTACGGCTATTGGGGCTTTCATTCAAGTTTCCTACACCTACAACAGGCCATTTGTGGGAGATGAAGTAGGAACGCTCATGAATTTGGAGAAAAGCTTTGCGTATATACTGACGCACTCTGAGGGTTGGCTTACGATGAATTATTTCATCGCTCTTGAGAAGATGATGGGTATGTTTTGCGCAAACAATCCCCTGAGTCTCATTGCTATTCCTTTACTCGCAGGGATAGCCATCATTCCTTTAACCGGACTTCTGGCATGTCAATTCAGCAATTCTAAGGTGGCGTTGATAGCAGCAACGCTTGTTGCGGCCAATCCTTATCTGACGGGTTTCAGCGGATTGATCAGGGCGTATTCTCTGTTAACGATGCTCTCATTGCTTGTTATTATCTTGTTCTTTAGATGGTTTTACAGCCGAACACTTAAAGATGGTATTGCTGTTGCCGTCGCGAGCTATCTTCTAATGTTGACCCATCCTGGGGGCGGTTACGTCCTTGCTTATATAGCCTTTATAGGGGGTGTAGATTTTCTTTCACGTCTTATAAAAAGAGAAAGATGGGAAGTTCTTACTCTTGGGATCCCGCTTGGCGTCGCTCTTATTTGTGTAACAGTCTCCTACTATAAGATATATTTCGAAATGTCAGGGGGATGGAATGTCGCCTATCATGATGTTGGGCCGACGAGCATATCGTATATCCCTTATATTTTTGGTGAATATTTTGCGCAGGGTTATTATGGATGGCTGACGGCATTCTTTTTGATGGCATCATTCCTAATAAGTTATAAAGAAAATAAGCCGATCTTTCTTTTGTTACCCTGTGTTATTCTGCCTATTATTCTCATTTCAATCCAGGGCATGACTGTTGTGTCATGGTCTTACGGGCGTTATTTGATCTTTGTTGTTCCTATCCTCATTATTTTCCTTGCAGATTTCATAGAGTTCTTGGCGATAAAGGTATTTAAGAAGGGAGCCGCTCCTTGGGTCTTGGCGATCACAGCTCTTGTTATTGCGACGTGGTGGCCTAATATGCAGGGGGTATTTAAGAGTAAAGTTGATTACCCTTGGCAGGAAGCGGGCAGTTTTATCAGGGATCATTACAAAGACGGGGATGTGGTTTTGTGCGATGACGGGTTTACATGCTTAAATCTTTATCCCTATGCGTTTAAGCCTGCTTTTGAAAGACTCACAGTGGAAGAATTTAACAAGAAAGATAGGACTATAGGAAAGACATTCTTTGTTATTTCACAGGCTTCCGCCATTGATACGGCACAGTCGTCGCGTCTCTTTGGGAAGATTCAGGTTGTCGTTTATCCCAGCGATATTGACACGGTTGTCTTAAGACGATTGCGGGATGATATCAAAAGAAGTACCGCAACGCAGGAAATACGGCCTGAATTAGCATTCCTTTACAGATGTCTCTGGGTTATTAATAATAAATTAGGCATCGATGATGATAATTTCAGATACTTTAATCTTTGGAGGCTGTCTTTTCAATTAACGCCGGGACAGCAGAATATTTCTGTGGCACTTCAGAAGCGGGAATATCAAGAGTTTATTCGTACGTTGGGGCAATGAGATCTTGATCTTTTTGTCCGGCAAGACTTCTTTGGTGAAGACGGGCCCAGGGTTGAGGTTAAAAGTAAATAGTGCTTTCTAATATTGTCATGCTCTGTAAAAAAGAAAATCATTATTGTTCCCATCCGTTCTTTATCGCCATCTCGCTATTGATCCTTTGTTTTATCCTTTACGGTAATTGTCTTCAGAATGCTTTCCTGATGGATGATTACCCTATGCTCATCTTTAATTTTCATATAGGGGAAGCGGGGTTTCTTCAACTTAATCCCCAGGCGCTTGAACAGCAGGCCTATTTTCGTCCTCTGACACACTTTATTAACTTCATGACATTCTCTCTTTTTGATAAAGAGGTTTATAAATATCATTTAACGAATCTTTTTTTATTTTATTTATCTGGTCTCGCGTTTTACGAATTCTTGAATGTGTTATTTAAGAAGCCCTTGCTGTCATTCTTGACGGTTATCCTCTTTTACGCACATCCAATAAATGGAGTTTTAGTAAACTATAAGAATGCGACAGCGTTTTCGTTAATGATTTTGGCTATGAATCTTAGTTTGATGAATTTCGTGAGAAGCAAGGATAGGGAAGCCTTTCCCTGGCTGGCCATTCTTTGGTTCGTTATTGCTTTGTTATGCCATGAAGTTGTTGTTGTTTTCCCTCTATATCTTATGCTGACGTTGTTATTTCTTGAAGAAAGACCGAAGCGGATCTTTCTCCTTTGTTCTCCGGTCGTCGGGATATTGGTTGTTTATCTAATTTTCAGATTGATGTATACAGCAACGATCGGGAATATAACTCACCAGATAGCCACTCATAGTTATTCGGTTGTTTCGTATTTTGCAACGGTATCAAAATTGCTGTGGTGGTATCTGGAGAAGCTCGTTATCCCTAAGGATATTGTGCTTATTTGGGGTACACCTGTTGTTACATCAGGTTGCTGGGGATGGGTTGCTCTGGGAGTTCTTCTTTGGGGTTCCGGGGTGTTGATGCTAAGGCATTTTCGTTATCTAAGAGAGATCGCATTTGGAGCGGGCTTGCTTTTGGCTGGATTTGTTCCGGTTTGGCTGGCTTCTTTTTCGCGACCATGGTTCGGGACGATCATTGAGCCGCATTGGGTCGTTTATTCATCATTGGGATTCTTTGTAATACTATCAGCTTGTTTCCTTAAGGTGGCGCATGGATTCTTGAATAAAAAGATGTTGATCGCTATCTTTTTGTGTTTGTTTGTATTTTATTCAGTAGAGACGTGGGGGTATAATCGCCTTTGGTCGACGCAGAAGGGATATTGTGAGTATTGGGCGCGTGTGTCACCTTATAATTACATGCCGAAATACTGGCTTGCGATTGATTTCTTTGAAAGAAAGAATTATAAAGAAGCAGGAGAGGTTTTTACAAAGCTTTTGAATTCAGGGCTCCACACGTATGATATTTACCAGAATCTAGGGATTATTGAATATTATCAAGGGAACGATGAGAAGGCCTTGGCATATTTAAATAAAAGCCTTGAAATGGGCGCTCATAATGCTGATGTATATTATTATTTAGGGTGTGTCTATATGCGTTCAGGTGAAAGTGGCAGGGCCAAGGAGGCTTTCCATCAAGCGTTTGTCTTAGATAGCACCCTGGTAGATTCAAAAAGAAGACTGGATCTTCTCAATCAGAGTAAATAGATGTTTAGGCATAGGGCGGCTATAAATATAATCATGCTCGACAGCGTGAAGAAACTCTGGTATAAAAGATTTCTGTTTTTATGCTTTTAGGCAAGCTCTTTGTGAATGACATGACACCGCAATGATATTAGAGGTTTTTGAAGAAATGCCTAAAAAGGGTGTTCTTTCAGGCATTTGATTTGCGTGTGTGTGTATAGTTTTATGCCGACGTAGCTCAGTTGGTAGAGCAGCGCTTTCGTAAAGCGCGGGTCGAGGGTTCAATTCCTTTCGTCGGCTTTTTCTTATCCTGACCGTTGCCAGCGATATGGTGCTGGCAACGGCAGGATCCTATGTCCTATCCAGAATGTTCAGAAAATCCTTCGATATAAGCGCAGCGTTTCACGCGATTCTTAAGACTGATGCCAGGGTGTTTCTTTTCATCGGTCTATTTGTGATGGGCGCCTATGCGTTTATGGTGGGGAGTCCTTTTAAGACCCTGGATGATGAGTTCTCCATCATTAACAATGAGCAGATTCGGGACCTTAAGAATATTCCTGCGTTCTTCCAGTCCACTTATTTTAAGGAAACCAAGGATTACTACCGGCCTTTGGTTTATGTGACCTATGCGCTTGAGTATCATTTCTTCGGATTAAATTCTTTCTATTACAATCTTGATAATGTTGTTCTTCATATCATTAATTCTTGCTTAGTCTTTCTTTTGGCAGGGATTCTTTTGCGTAATAGGGCGCAGGCATTTTTTGTCGCGTTCCTTTTTGGGATCCATCCCATTCATTGGGAGGCCGTGGCTAATATTGCCGGTCGTGCGATCTTGTTGTGCGCGCTTTTTACGTTGAGCGGGTATATCTTCTTTCTTAAATTTGTTCGTGAGAAGAAGGTTGGTTTTTTGATCGGGGCGCTTGTTTCTTATGCCCTTGGGCTTTTGTGTAAGGAGTCAGCGGGTGTTCTTATATTTACAGCCATGGCCTATTGGTTTCTTGTAGAACGTAAGACCATTCGTCAGGGCCTTGTGTTTTGGCCATTTTTTCTCATTGCTGCAGGTTATATGGGGATTCGCCACGTGATGGGGATTTCAAAGCTGTATCTTTGGCCCTCGTGGTACGAAATGGCGTTGGGTGTGTTGAGTTTTTTAAGTGGCCTGTTGGTCTATATCGGGCTTTTTATCTTTCCTGTAGGCCTTCATTTTGATCGTTGTCAGTTACTTTATAAAAGTTTCGGGGATCCTGGGTTTTGGCTTACGCTTATTATCTTTGGGGTGTTTGGGTTTTTGTTTGTGCGGTTTTATCGCCAGAGGGAAGGGCTCACGATATTTTGTCTTGTATGGTTCTTGATCGAGCTTTTTCCTGTCTCGCAGATCGTGACAGCGATTGGAGTGTATCCGGGCGCTATATCGTTGGCAGAGCATTTTGTCTATGTGGCGAGTATTCCGGTCTTTCTTTTGATGGTGCGGGGCAGTTCAGGTCTTTTGAAAGTTTGGGAAGAGAAAAGGCATTGTTCGGCCGTGACGCTTCGTTGGGCCTTTGGGGGGATCCTGGGGTTCTTCTTTCTCATGCTGATACAGCAGAATATTTATGCTAGCAATGAATTCTTGATGTTGCGTGATTCCCTTGATAAGGATCCTAAGAATCCCCGTTTACAGTATTCGTTAGGCAGGATCTATGCGAATCTTCGGGATTATAATAAAGCTATTATATGTTTTCGCGAGGCGGGTCAATATCAAGGGAATCATCAGCAGACGTATAAGATCGCTCTTGGCAAGGCCCTAGTTGACTCAGGGGATGTGTTAGGCGGGGTCCGGGAGTATGAGAAGGTTATTGCTGGGCCGCAAGATGTACAGCTTTTGGTGGATAATAAAAAGGCAGCCTATGGTCTCTTGGTAGGTGAATATGAAAGAAAGGCGCGTGGGGGAAAGGCAAGCGCCAGGGATTTATTTGCTTTGGGTGTTTTTTATGCCCGATTAGGAGAGAAATCGCAGGCGCGAGAGGCTTTTGAGCGCTCCTGGCGTGTGGATGCGAAGGGGTTTGATGCGTTGTTTAATATCGCAGTTATTTCAGAGGAGCTTAGGGATTGGCCTCGTGCCCAAGAGGCCTACGAGCGTTTATCTGTCCTGAATGATCCGGCTAATGTCTTTTTGAGGGCAGCTCAAGATCGTATTCCGTATGTGGTCTCTATGACAGGACAATTGAAAAAACCATCCGCAGAGTAGCGTCCAGGGCACAGATTGCTATAATAGGGCAAGAATAAGTTTAAAGATTCTTAAGTAATGATTGCCGATGAGAAATTATGGGACTTCGAAAGAATTTTCAAAATAAAGATTTTCTAGCTTTCTGGCTGGCGCAGCTGATCTCACAGTTTGGGGATCGGATCAATCAGATGGCCCTTGTTGGTCTTGTGGCAGGTTATAAGATGGGGTCTGCCGTTGAGCTGGCAAAGCTCATGGCGTTTACCATTATCCCGGTCTTTGTTGTTGGGCCGATCGCGGGGGTGTTTGTTGACCGGTGGGATCGTAAGGTGACCCTGTTTGTTTGCGATATTGCCCGAGGGCTTTTGATCCTCCTTATTCCTCTTATCTTTATTCGTTGGCATTCTATGTGGCCGACGTATGTTATTGTCTTTCTGGCATTTTGTTTGAGCCGGTTTTATGTTCCGGCGAAGATGTCGATCATCCCTGAGATCGTGGATGAATCGCAGCTTCATGCTGCAAATTCGCTTGCGACAGTGACGGGTATGATCGCCTTTGTGTTGGGGGCTCTTTTGGGAGGGTTGATCGTTGAATATGCGGGAGCCAAGGGTGGGTTTCTTTGCGATTCCGTTACGTTCTTTATTTCTGCTGCGCTTATTTCTCTAATCTCTCATCGACGCTATAAGATGGAGCCCAAAAAGATCGTTGAGACGGGCCGTGAGATGGCGAGTGCCTATAAGGTTGTGGTTCACGAGATCGTCGATGGCATTCGTTATATTTTCGCGCATCGCGATATTTTGTACGTTATCAATTTGATGATGATCTTGTTTATGGCGGTTGGTGCGATCTATATTGTGATCATTGTCTTTATTCAGGGAGCCTTTGGAAGTGTCACGAAGCATTTGGGATTTCTAGCTGTCGGGCTTGGCATTGGGCTCTTTCTGGGAAGTATTGCCTATGGAAGATATGGCAAGAAAGGGCGTCATGTGGAGACGATCTTTGTATGTCTTATTTTGGGTGGCGCTATGATGAGTCTTTTTGCCTTTACGGTCTTTCATTCGCGTAATATTTGGGTGGCCCAGGCGTTGGCAGGCTTGTTGGGATTTGTTGTCGGACCGATTGTGATCGCTGCGAACACGGTTGTGCATCTGGTCTGTTCCCGCGAGATGCAGGGCAAGATCTTCAGCGCTCTTGAATTTGTAATCCATCTTGGATTTCTGGTTACAATGTTAGTTAGTTCAAAGGTGTCAGAATTCGTTGGTACTTTCTGGATTTTGATTACTGTGAGCGTGATTTTTGGTCTCGTCGGGGTGTGGGGGCTTTTTTCTTACAGGCAGAAGAAATTTATGACTGGAGAGAGTATATGAAAAAGCGCGTGGCGTTACAGCGCGGCGTTACATTTTTGGTTGTCCCCTTCGGACTTTATTGGTGGAAGTTTCTTTTGGCGAGGCCCATGGGGGCACCCTGGGAGGGGATTTTAGTTTCGTTGGGGCTGGTGTTGGTGCTGGTAGGTTTTTGTACGAGAATTGTGGCGCGTGGTTATAAGGAAAGCGGATCTTTGAGTGGCGGGCGTCTGGTGACGGGCGACCTATACGCCTATGTCCGTAATCCGATGTACATGGGAACATTTTTGATCGGCCTGGGAGCGGCTTTGGCTGTTTTTCATCCGGTGGCGGTTGTTATATTCATCGTTGGGTATGCCGCGATCTATGTTCCGCAAATTCTTCGGGAAGAACGGATATTAACGGGTCATTTTGGCCAGGAGTATCGAGATTACTGTCAGCGCACACCGCGCTTGATTCCCGGGCCGCTGTCCTGGTGGGGATTCTTTC
>JADGCU010000045.1 GCA_015228785.1 Candidatus Omnitrophota bacterium | reverse complement strand
AAAAGACGCTTTGGAGAAGTCGATCGAAGGCAGTTATTTGAACATAGCGCAGAGAGTTGAGGATTCCGTTATACGTTTTTTAGATGCGGCAAGGATAGAGTGGGACCTGACGGCAGGAGACCATTATTCCCGAGAGCTTACAGAAAAGATCGAAAAAAAAGATCCTGATTCGCTAAGTCTTCTTAAAGAACTGATTGCCTATAATAAAGATTTCCTGTCCAGCAATCTCAATGCCACAGAATATTTTATTGTCGATATGTCGGGGATAATCATTGCGTCCACTGATGAGAAACATATAGGAATTGACAGAACAAGCGACCCGTATTTCATTCACGGCCAAAAGAGCGTTTATCTTAAAGATGTCTACAAGTCCGATATCACTGGCAGGCTGGGTTTTGTTATTGCCGGACCGATGTATTCAGTGAGCTCAAAGGAGCAAATTGGTATATTTTGCATCCGTTATAATATAGATGGCTTGAATAGGATTACCTCTGACTATACCGGCATGGGAAAGACCGGCGAAGTGCACATTGTCAATAAAGATGGCTACTTGATCACACAATCCAGGAATGATTCGGACTCAGTGCTTAAGCAAAAGATAGATTCTGAACCGATAAAGGTTTTTCAGTCGCAAAGAAGAAATATGGTTGGTAACTATCTTGACCATCGCGGGCAATGGGTCATGGGCGCATCGAATGGCGATGACCTATTAAAGAAATATCCTGATCTGAGTTGGCTTGTTGTGGCTGAGATCAATGAGGCCGAGGCATTTGCTCCGATACAGAAACTGGGCTTCACGATCATTCTGTTAGGGTTTATCATCATCATCGTTGTTGTCGGGCTTGCGTATCGTATCGCTCATGGCATCGCTCGTCCGATCCAGGAATTATCAGACGTGGCAAGTGCTGTCGGGCAAGGAGATCTCACCAGACAGGTGAATATTCAGTCTAACGATGAGATCGGCCGGCTTGCCATGAACTTTAACGTGATGGTCAAGAATCTGAGGGAGATTATATTAAAGTCCCAGCAAGCCGTGGGCATGATCACTTCCTCCGGTCAAGAGATCCTGGCGGCCAGCCAACAACAGGCAGCCGGTGCGCGCGAGCAATCCTCCGCCGTTGCCGAGACGACTTCATCTGCCAAGGAATTATCTGTCACCTCCGAACAGGTCGGTGAAAGCATTAAGAAGGTCGCTTCTGCTGCCGCGCACGCGCTAGAGGGTATGGCCAAGATCAAAGAAGCGATCGGCAAAACCGGAGCCATGATCACCTCTCTTGGCGAGAAATCCCAGAAGATCGGCAAGATCACGGATGTGATCGATGATATTGCGGATCAGACTAATCTTTTGGCTGTTAATGCCTCAATTGAAGCCGCGCGCGCTGGCGAACAGGGGCGCGGGTTTACCGTTGTCGCGGATGAGATCAGAAAGCTCGCGGATTCGAGCGCTAAGTCGACCCAGGATATTAACGCGCTTATCGAGATCATCCAGCATGAGATCACCAACTCCGTGATGTCCATGGAGACCAGCACTGCGGATGTGAACGAACAGTTAAAGTTGGCCCAGGAAACAGCAGAGAAGGCCAAAGAAATCAGCATGGCAACGACCCAGCAGATCTCAGGATCTCGGCAGATCGCTGAGGCCATGTCGAGCGTGGATGAGGTCATGAAACAGATCGCAGCCGGGGCTCAACAGTCACAGGTGTCGGTAAAACAGTTGAACGAACTGGCGCATGAGCTTAAGGCCATTTCGTCAAAATTCAAGGTCAGTTAATGGCATTTGACAAAACACAATTCTTAACAGGTTTCAAGGCCGAGACACGGGAGCATCGTCAGACTCTTAGCGCGGGACTGATCAAGATGGAAAAGTCTCCCGATGACAAGGAACTCTTGAAGGTCCTGATGCGCACGGCGCATACGATCAAAGGCCTTTCGACCATGATGGGCTACAAAAGGATCGCGGATATCGCCCACAAGATGGAGGACGGGTTTGAGCAGGCTCTGGAGGGTAAAGTTCTCCTCAAGAAACCGCATTTTGATGTATTTTTGAAATGTGTTGATGCGATCGATCCTCTTTTGGAAGACAAAGTAACATGGGCAGACAAGGGGGTCGAGCGGCCATTCGCGGATGAACTGTTCTCAGAGGTTGATGCTGTCTTTTCCGGTAAAATGGTCGATGGCGTCAAGCCTGTCGCGCCTGTTCCGTTATCCCAAAAACATGTCGCAGTTACTGTCCAGGAAGACAGTCTTCGTGTGGACGTCGAGAAGTTGAACAAGCTGGGAAATCTTTCCGGAGAACTGGTGATCTCCAAGATCCGGCTTGGAGATATTGTTAAGAATCTAGCGCACAAGGTCGATGCTCAATCGGATCTTCCAGAATCGTTCCATCATTTGATCAAGGATTTGCGGGAGGTTAGCAAGAACATCGACCTGTTATCAGCGGATGTCCAACGCGAGGTCATGAAGGTCAGGATGGTCCCTGTGGCTCATCTTTTTAATGCCTTTCCGCGTGCCATGCGGGATCTGGCCATTGCCAAGGAGAAGGAAGTTGATTTCCAGATTCTAGGTGAAATGACACAGCTTGATAAGTCGATCCTCGACCAGATGAAAGACCCTTTGATGCATTTATTGCGCAATGCTGTTGACCACGGACTTGAGACCGCGGCGGATCGCCGGGTTTTGGGAAAATCTGAGGGAGGAAAGATCGTTCTCTCTGCGCATCAAGAGGGTTCGCAGATTGTGATCGCGGTTTCAGATGACGGTAGCGGGGTCGATGTGGCGCGTGTGAAGGAAACGGCAGTCAAGCAGGGATTGGTTGCCAGGGAACGTGTCAATGATCTGACAGAGGAACAGATATTCCAGCTGTTGTTCACTCCAGGATTCACAACGGAAGAAGAAGTTTCTGAAACCTCAGGTCGTGGAGTAGGTTTGGATGTTGTGAGAGAGGCTATCGTTAAATTAAAAGGCCAGGTTGAGGTTAAGTCAGTTCCAGGTCAAGGCACAACCTTTGTGATGCGCCTTCCCTTGACGCTGGCCATCACAGACAGCCTTTTGGTGGATGTAGGGGCCGATACGTTTATTATTCCTATTGATATGGTTCAGGAAACTGTCCTCATCTGCAATGAAGATATTAAAACCGTTGAGACCAAAGAGGCAGTTACGATCAGGGGTAGTATTTTGCCGCTGGTCAGGTTGAATGATCTTTTGGGTCTTCCTAGGAAAGGCATTTCGGAAAAGAAATTTTTCCCAATCGTCATCGTTCAGTCCGTTGAAAAGAAGATCGCGATCAGAGTGGATTCGTTGGTTGGGCGTCAGGAGATTATTCGCAAGGCGTTAGGGGACCCTCTTAAGAAGGTCAGGAATATTTCGGGTGCCACGATATTGGGCAACGGGCGTGTGGTTTTGGTCCTTGATATTCCCTCGATCATTGGATCAGCAGAAGGAGGGATCATCCACGCTGAAATCCTTAGACCTAAAGCTGCAACCAACGTCAAGAAAAAGAAGACGATCCTTCTCGCGGAAGACTCTTTAAGCACCGCGATGCTTGAGAAAAACGTTCTTGAGTCCGTGGGTTATTCTGTTGTCCTCGCGCGCGATGGGAAAGAGGCCCTTGATCGGTCCGCCCAGGAAAAGTTTGATCTTGTCATTTCTGACGTCCTCATGCCGCGGATGGATGGTTTTGAACTGACAGAACGGCTGAAAAAGACAAATCTTTATAAGGATGTCCCGGTCATTATTGTGACAACACGCGAAAGCGATGCGGATAAGCGTCGCGGCATGGAAGCCGGGGCAGATGCTTATATTTTGAAGAAAGATTTCACCTCCGAAGGTTTGCTTGAAACGATCGAACGGCTACTTGGGTAACAAACGATCGTCATTCCGAGGCCAAAGGCTGAGGAATCTCAGAATAGGGAACAGTTATGGAATCAAAGAAAATACGCGTTTTGGTCGTTGATGATTCGACCCTCATGAGAGAGGCGATCAGGGTAGTTCTAGATTCGGATCCTCTCATTGAAGTCGTAGGGGTGGCCCAAGATGGCGAGGAGGGGGTGGCCAAGGCCCTGACACTCAAACCTGATGTGATCACCATGGACATGAAAATGCCAATCATGTCTGGCCTTGAGGCTATTGAAAAGATCATGGAAGAGAATCCGATCCCCATCATTGTGGTCAGCAGTTCAGATGTCAAGGTAATCGTCCATGCCCTGAGCGTAGGGGCCATGGATTTTGTTTCCGTTTCACAAGAAATCGATGACATTGCCAAGGATCTCTTGGAAAAGGTCAAGATCGCCTCCCGTGTCAAACCTATACGCCGCATGCGTATCCGTCCGGTTTACAAACGGGCTCCCTTGATCGGGTCGTCAACAGACAAGGTTGTAGCCATCGGGATTTCGACCGGAGGCCCGCAGGCCCTGCAGGTAATCTTATCGAGTTTGCCCGTTGACTTAAAGGTCAGTATTATTATTGTTCAGCATATGTCAGCTGGTTTTATTCCGGGTCTGATCGAATGGCTGAGACCCAACTGCCAATACGCGATCAGAGAGGCCAAGGCAGGGGAGACTTTGCAGTCCAGGGTTGTCTTTTTTGCGCCGGATCATTTTAATTTGACTGTCGATAGTTCGCATCATATTGTTCTTAAAGAAGATGTTTCCAGGAAAATGTTTCACGTTCCCAATGTTGATGAGATGTTGAAATCTGTGGCGCTTTCATTTGGGAAGAAAGCTATCGGTGTTCTTATGACGGGGATGGGACAGGATGGGGTAGAAGGAATGATGGCGATCAAGCGTGCTGGCGGCGTCACAATTGCTCAGGATGAAGGGTCTTCTGTGATTTTTGGCATGAATCAAATGGCGATCAAAAGCGGTTGTGTTGATAAGATCGTACCTTTGGATAAAATGAGCGAAGAAATTTATAAATCGTGTCAGGAGTGAACACATGGGAACAGGTAAGAAAATTCTAGTTATAGAAGACAGCCGTATGGTTTTGGCCATGATCAAGGCCATGCTTGAGGATGTGGGTTTTGAGGTCATTACGGCGGAGAAGGGGCAGGATGGGATTGACAGAGCGCGCGTCTATCTTCCAGACTTGGCCATTATCGATACGCTTCTTCCGGATACAGACGGATTTGAGGTCTGCCGTCAGATAAGGACGTTTGCGGATTCCCAGAAGATAAAGATCGTGATGATGACAGGGTCTGTTGATGCGGTTGATGCGGTCAAGGCCAGAAAAATGGGCGCAGATGATTATGTCGTCAAAACCATGGATATGGATATTATGTTGACGGCAGTCAAACAATTAATCTAGGAGCACCTATGGAAGATCAAGTTATACGTGTTTTGCTTGTTGAAGACAGCGATACCGAGGCCAATATCGTTTGTGAGTGTCTTAAGGCATCTCGTTTTGGCCGGTTTGAGGTCACCCGGGTTGGCATGATGTCGTTGGCTCTTGAATTCTTAAAAAACAATGAATGCGATGTCGTGGTTCTGGATCTTGGTCTTCCGGATAGCCAGCGGTTAGAGACGCTTTTAACCATTGAACCGTTGACAGAAAAAGCAGGTATTGTTGTATTGACAAGCTCTGATATTGAGGTGTTGGCAACGACTGCTTTAAAGCATGGTGCCCAGGATTACCAGATCAAAGCGGAGATCAATGAGAAGGAGTTTCCGAGAGTCGTGCGTTACGCATTTGAGAGAAAAATGCTTGAAAACGAGCTGCGTAAGAAATCCAAAGAATTAGAGGCCCAGGTATGGGGGATGGCGAAGACCAATGACAGCATCAAGATTCTTTATAAAGAACTAGAGAAAAAGAATGCACAGGTAGAGGCCCGCGCCAAGGAATTGAAAGTCTTTTATGACGCTTCCGTTGGCAGGGAAGAGCGTATTTTAGAGCTAAAGAAAGAAGTAGAAAAGCTCAAACGCGAGCTCGAAAGCCATAAAAAGTCATAAAATACTCCTTGGTTTTATTAAACTCGCTAATCTGTTTATTGACAGGACAGTGGGTTTTCTTGTGAATATGATAAGATTTTTGGTTAACAAAGATTTTCTTCAAACAACCTTCTTGCTTTCCGATTATTAAATCCTAAGAAATAAATTATTAAATAGTTATTTTGCGTTATTATTAAGAAGTTATACGACTAATGTTTAGAGCTGAAAGCCAGTTCTATAATGAAGGAGTGTCGCATGAAAAAGATTCTTATTATCGAAGATGATCCCTCAGTCGCCAGGGTCTTACAGGAACGCCTGACAAAGTCAGGCTTTGACATTTTTATAGCTGTGGATGCCTATCAAGGCCTGACGACTGCAAAAAGCGAGTTGCCGGATCTGATCATCCTGGATTTGATGTTGCCGGGAGGTGGAGGAGAAACAACCTTTCAAAATTTAAAGAGAACCCCTAAAACAAGCAGAATTCCGGTTTTAGTCTTGACGGCTTCTCGTGATGCTGAAGTTAAACAAAAAATGCTTGATGCGGGTGTTGCAGGTTTTATGGAAAAGCCTTATGAAGCGAGTGAGCTTATTGGGATGGTCAGTTCGATCCTTCAGGAGAGAGGCAAGACATGACCATGCCGAGTTTACTCCAGACATTGATTCAGGAAGGACTTATTACCCCTGAACAGGCTCAGGATGTTCGTGATAAACAACTGGGAGCTAAGCGTCCTTTTGGGGAGCTTTTGGTCGAGATGGGGTTTATTAAGGAAGAACTTCTGGCCACTGTCTTTGCGAGCAAATTTCATTTGCCCCTTTATAACCCCAAAGATATACCAGATCGAGCAGCGTTAAAACTTCTATCTTTTGATTTCGCCAAGAAATATGGCGTTTTTCCTCTTCGTCAGGAAAAGGGTACCCTGATCCTTGCCGTAAGTGACCCGTCCGATGTCATGGCGATCGATGATATCAGCGCCATAACAGGACTTAACGTCAATCGGGTTCTGGCGACTCGCGCCCAGGTCACAATCCTTCAAATGGAAGGTTATCAGCTAGATGACACGGTTTACGATCTTCTCAAGAATGTAACATCTCCGAATATGATCCAGCTTTTAAAAGAAGAAGGCAACCAAACACGGGCTATTGATATCAAGTCTGATGAAGAAAATAATTCTCCGGTTATTAATCTTTTGGCCCTGATCTTGGGTGATGCGGTCAGGATGCGCGCCACTGATATTCATATTGAACCACGAGAGGGCTGCGTTGACATACGCTATCGCATCGATGGATATTTGAAGAGTGTCCTTAAGGTGCCTTCCAATTTTATGGCCAGACTTTCCTCTCGCATCAAAGTCCTGGCGGATCTGGATATAGCAGAAACAAGAAAAACGCAGGACGGACGGGTCAAGATTCGCATTAACCAACGCGACATCGACCTTAGATTAGCGGTTATTCCTACTTTTTATGGAGAGAAGATCGCGATCCGTCTTCTTGATAAAGAACAGGCCAAAACCACTCTTGATAAGATAGGATTTGAAGAGTATGAGTTGAACAAATTTCGTACCGCGCTTGCGAGCCCCCAAGGCATGGTCCTTGTGACAGGCCCCACAGGTTCAGGAAAAACGTCGACCCTTTATGCGGCGCTCACTGCTATCAAGAACGAAACTAAGCAGATCATTACGATCGAAGATCCTATTGAATATTTGATTGATGGGATCAACCAGATCCAGCTCAACATTAACAAGGATGTGACCTTTGCTTCGAGCCTGCGCAGTATTCTCAGGCAGGATCCGAATGTCATTTTTGTCGGGGAAATCAGGGACAGGGAAACATCAGACATTGCATTTCGCGCCTCTCAGACAGGACATTTGGTTCTCTCAAGTCTGCACACAAATAATTCCGTGGCCTCTATCACGCGCCTGTTCGACATTGGCGTTGAGCCTTATCTTGTGTCTTCGTCGCTTATTATTGTTGTTGCTCAGCGGCTTGTGCGACTCATTTGTCCGAAGTGCAAGGAAGAGTATGTGCCTAATGCGGATCATTTAGAACTTCTCCGTCCATTTATTGGCGAAATTCCGCTGTCAAAACTATACCGAGGGAAAGGCTGCCAGTATTGCGGGTTTGATGGATTTTATGGAAGGACCGCTGTTTTTGAGATCATGGAGGTTAATTCTGAGATCCGCGAATTGATTGGCAGGCAGGCATCTGAAAAAGAGATTTACAAAGAGGCCAGGAAGAATGGCCTAAGGACGCTCGCCGAATCTGCGGCGATTAAGGTTGTTCAGGGATTAACCACAATTGAAGAGATTACACGCGTGGTTGATATTGCTCGTGCTGATCAAGAGCAAGATCAGTTTCAAGGAAATCAAGAGGTTCTTCAAATTCCAATCCCTACACCGATCCCGGCCCCTGTTCCTCCACCCACGGCTATATTGCCTGATTCAGCTGCTAAACTTTTGATCGTTGATGACGAAGAAAGCATTCTTACTATTCTTGACATGCGGCTGCGTTCTGTCGGGTATCAGGTGGTTAAGGCTCAAAATGGGGAAGAGGCGCTTAAGCAGGTTGCCAAAGAAAAACCTGATCTTATTATCATGGATGTGAATATGCCTGTCATGAACGGACTTGAAGCTACACGGGCGCTTCGGTCCAAGCTTGCGACTGCGGCGATCCCGATCATCATGCTGACCGCGCTTAAGGAGAAAAATGATGAGCTTGCCGGCCTGGATGCGGGGGCGGATGATTACATTACCAAGCCTTATGACAAGGACAAACTCTTGGCCAGGATCAAAATGCTTTTGGCCAGGAGCAAGCGCGCGCAGTAAAAGGCAGGACATAATATTTCTAAAGCCACCCGTAGAAATCGAAAAAACAATATGTCCGGATTTTTAAAGGAGCTTGAATGAGGAATTTCTTTCTAGAGAGACTCGCTGAGAATCTTGTCAGCGGCCCTAAAATGCTGCTGTACCGGATCGTCTTTTTTCTCTGCCTCCTTGTACCCATCGTCATCTTAGCTATTGGTAATTATGGCCGCACTTATCGGGAAGAAACTGAGGGTGTGTTGTCCCAAAAGAAAGCCATGTCGTATTTAGTAGCTACGACCATCCATGAGCGCCTGAACGCCTTGGTCAATCTTGGCATTTCTTTAGTTTCCAATAATTTGATGATCGAAGAGTTAGAGAAGGGCAATTGGACAGAAGCTATGTCTCGCGTTACGGGGGTTTCCGAGCAATTTCCTATGATTAGTCGCTTGGTTTTGTATGACACGCAAGGAATAATCATGGCGGACATGCCGCCCTCCAGCCCATCGGTCATTGGCCAAAGCCGCGCTGATAGGGAATGGTATCAGGGAGTCAAAAAACGTTGGATGCCTTACGTGTCCGCCGTTACCCAAAGGGGGGCTGAGCCAAGAATAAATGTTGTTTCTATTCTTATTCCTGTTAAGACCAAAGGTGCTGTGATCAACAAGGATTCTTCCTCTCCTGATGAAAGCCGGAAAGTGTTAGCTTTCTTGCAGATACAATTTAGGCTTGATCTTTTTTCTGAATGGATCCTGAACGTTGATTCAGGCCTTGGTAGATTTTTCTACATTGTTGACCAGAAAGGGCAGATCGTTTATCACCCGAAATTCAGTTCCCAGGACAAGATCGTTGATCTTTCGTCTGTACCCCTGGTTCAGGAAGTGTTAAAAGGCAAGAGTGGCGCCCGTCTGAATTACAATCCTTTTGAAAAGGAACTACGCGTTGCAGGGATCGAACCCGTACCCGAATACGGTTGGGGCCTGATTATGACACAGCCTGCGGCTTTGGCTTTTTTCAAAAGGGATCATGACTTGAGGGGCCTTGTGATCATTTACGGGATTGCTTTTGTAGTGATCTTTGGCTTAGGCTGTTTCACTCTTCACACGATGACACTTCAAAAGAGGATGGGAGAGAAAGTAAGACAGCTTATGCGGGCAGTGGAACAAAGCCCAGCGACAATCGTCATCACGGATATTGCGGGGAAAATAGAATACGCTAACCCGAAATTCACGCAGTTAACTGGATATTCATTGGCAGAGGTGCTTGGTCAGACTTCAAGAATCCTCAAGACAGGAACGCATTCCCGAGAGTTCTACAGAAAGCTATGGGACACGATTTTGTCCGGAAAGGAATGGCACGGAGAATTTTATAACAAGAAAAAGAATGGCGAGTCTTTTTGGGAGAGTGCTTTAATTGCGCCTGTGCTTGACACACAGGGCCTGATCACACATTTTATTGCGATCAAAGAGGATATAACGGAATACAAAAGGTTAACAGAAGATGCAAAACAGGCAGCAGCGATCAAGGCCGCTTTTATTTCTATGGTTTCGCATGAGCTGCGCACCCCGCTCGGGCCCATTAAGGAGGGAGCGAGTATCATTCTCGATGGACTGGTAGGAGACGTCAGTGCTGAGCAGCGGGAGCTTCTCAATATTATTAAAAGCAATGCTGATCGCCTGCACCGGCTAGTTGACAATGTCCTGGATTTTCAGAAATTGGAATCTGGGAATATGCCCTTTGACATGAAGAAGAATTTCATTGCTGATGTCATTAAAGAGGTGGCTGGAGCGATGTCCCTTGTGGCCCAGAAGAAACAGCTGGTCATCACAGTCGACTGCGATGAAGACATCCCCTCTATTCTGTTTGATAGGGACAAGATCGTCCAAGTCATGACCAATCTGCTTAATAATGCGATTAAATTTACAGATCAGGGGCACATCACGATCAAGGCCAAAAAAGAGGGCAACACGGTTCATATTGTTGTTGAAGATACAGGACCGGGGATGAAGGCCGAGGATATTCCCAAACTGTTTCACAGTTTTTCACAGTTAAAAGATGTTCATAGCAGGAAAACAGGAGGAACAGGGTTGGGCCTTGCGATCTCTAAAGAGATCATCATGCGTCATCACGGCAGTATTTGGGCTGAGTCTGAGTTTGGAAAAGGGTCATCTTTTCATTTTGCTTTGCCTATCGAAGAAAGAAGGACCAGGTATGCCTAAAAAGATCCTGATCATTGATGATGAATTGGATAATATAAAGATCGTTGTCTATCGCCTTCAGTCTCAGGGATATGAAGTTCTAAGCGCGCTGGCCGGGTGGCAAGGCATTGAAATGGCAAAGATCCATAAACCAGATTTAATTTTTTTAGATTATCATTTGCCTGAGATCGAAGCTCCGGATGCTGTTCGCCAGATCAGGTCTGTAGAAGGCAACGAGAAGGTTCCCATTATACTTTTTACGGCTGATATTCCGAGAATGTCAGCCAAAGTCCAGGATGGCGGGGCCGTTGATTACATCAGTAAACCTGATGCCCCTGAGATCCTTTACGCTAAGGTTAAGAAGTATTTGGGAATATAAATTACAACAGGGCCTTACTTTCGTAATTATTCTCATATCCTTTTCAAAGACGTAACGAAAAGGACATTTTTAAGATTTTTTATCTCTTTTTTCAAATTATTATGATATATTATGCCGCTATTTTGAGGCACCTAAAGGCACGTCCTTATTTGACAACATGTTCATACCACGATTTTGCGGGGGTAGATCAGTGGTAGATCTTCAGCCTTCCAAGCTGATAGCGCGGGTTCGATTCCCGTCCCCCGCTCTGATTTTCTCAGCATTCTGATAAAATCACCCCGAGACCGCGTGACGAGAAATGGCAAACCCACGTTTCGGGACTTTATTTACTGAAAGATGACCCTAATGAAAATCACGCTTCTAATCCCTACTCTTAATGAAGAAGTCGGCATGAGAACCGTCATGCCCAAAGTGGACCGCAGTCTTTTTGATCAGATCCTTGTTGTTGACGGGAAATCAAAAGATAAGACAGTTGAGGTGGCGCGCGAAATGGGCTACGACGTTGTGATCCAGGAAACGCCTGGAATTCGCGGCGCCTACATGGATGCCTTGCCGCACATTAAAGGCGATGCTATTTTGACGTTCAGTCCTGATGGCAATTCTATTCCCGAGCTCCTTAAGCCCTGTATTGATAAATTTCATGAAGGGTATGATATGGTCATCGTCTCCCGTTACGCAGCAGGGGCAAAGAGCTATGACGATGATGCAGTCACAGGATTCGGGAACTGGCTTTTTACTAATTCGATCAACTTTTTTCATCGTGCAAAATATACAGATGCCATGGTCATTTACCGCATCTATCGTAAGAACTTGATCCAGGAGCTTGATCTTGACAAGGATGAAAGCTATACATTCGAAGAAAAACTATTTCATACCAAGATCAGCTGGGAACCACTTTTATCAATCCGTGCTGCAAAACGCAAACTGAAACTCGCTGATATTCCCGGTGACGAACCGGCACGCGAGGGAGGAGAGCGAAAACTTCAGGTCCTTAAGTGGGGGGCCGCATACTACTTTGAGATCCTGCGTGAAATATTTGTTTGGCGGTGATCTATGCCTAAGAAAATAAAAAACATATCGATCATGGGAGACGGCGGGTGGGGAACAACGCTCGCCCTTCTTTTAGCAGAAAAAGGGTTTTCTGTCACTCTTTGGGGAGCATTTCCAAAGTACATATCTGAAATGGGAAAGACGCGGGAAAATCGCAAGTTTTTGCCCGGCATCAAATTTCCCCCTTCCATTATTTTGACGTCAGATGTCGAGACCGCTGTTTCACAGAGCGATATTATTGTCCTTGCCGTTCCTTCTCAGTATTTATCTGATGTTCTTAAGAAAATTAAGAAATCTGATTATCAGAAAAAACATTTTGTAAGCGTGATCAAGGGAATTGAGCTCACATCGTTCATGACCATGTCCCAGCTTATTCAGAAAGAATTAGGCAAGGTTCCTATTGCGGTTCTTTCCGGACCCACGATTGCCATTGAAGTTGCGCGTAAAATACCCACGACGGCTGTTGTGGCATCTCAAGACCAGAAACTTGCCCAGGAAATTCAGGGGATTTTCAGTTGTGATTATTTTCGTGTTTATACTAATACTGTC
>JADGCU010000118.1 GCA_015228785.1 Candidatus Omnitrophota bacterium | reverse complement strand
TTGTGTGTGATGATATCAACCTGGATTTTGGGGAGATGCGACTGAGGATGGACGGATCAGATGGCGGCCATAATGGCCTCAAGTCCATCATTGCGGAATTAGGGT
This sequence comes from Candidatus Omnitrophota bacterium, assembly GCA_015228785.1. Taxonomy (GTDB): domain Bacteria; phylum Omnitrophota; class Gorgyraeia; order Zapsychrales; family Fredricksoniimonadaceae; genus JAAYZZ01. The sequence continues at coordinate 2,736 of JADGCU010000118.1, read as the reverse complement.
GCGGGGATTTTCCACGTTTGAAGATGGGGGTTGGTGCTCCGCCTTCACGGGATTTACAGGCGGAATATGTTCTTTCAAGTTTTAAGGCCCAGGAAACTAAAGAGCTTCCCGGGTTAGTTGATCAAGCCGGTACATGTTGTCGGTTATGGCTTAAGGGCGATGTCGCTCAAGCTATGACAGAGTTTAACAAAAGGAAGGACAAGAAGGACAATGAGTAAGTATGAAATGGTTTTTATTCTGGATGCCCGTTTATCTGACGGGGAGAAGACCGAAATTTCCAAGCAGGTCACGGATCTTGTGGCCAAGGTTGGAGGCAAAGTCCTCAATTGCGCCGTGTGGTTCGAACGGCAGAAGATGGCTTTTGCGCTGAAGAAGGCTTGGGAAGGGGCTTATTATTTGATGAACGCCGAACTTCCTGGAGCTGAGATTGCTAGGTTTCGTAAGGAACTCTTGATCAATGAGCGCGTGCTTCGTTTCTTGATCGTGAAGCAAGAAGAGCTCAAGGTTGTCGCGTAAGACGACTCAGTGTGTGTTGACCAGGGAAGATGGGGGTTAGATATGGCGAGTTTCAATAAAGTTCTTTTGATCGGTAATTTGACAAAGGATCCGGAACTTCGTTATACGCCAAATGGGACGGCGGTGGCGAATCTCCGCATTGCCGTGAATCGAAAATTTAAGGATCGCACCGGAGAACTTAAAGAGGACACTTGTTTTGTGACGATTACTGCCTGGGATAAACAGGCAGAGATCTGCAATCAGTATCTTCAGAAAGGGAGAGCGATCTTTGTTGAGGGGATCTTGCAGTCCCGCTCCTGGGAGACGCCGGAAGGGCAGAAGAGAAGCACGATCGATGTTCGCGCCGAGCGTATTCAATTTTTAGGGCCCATGAAGGCAGCGGAAGGAACAGGCGGCAGTGAAGGCGGATCTTCTGAGCCCGTAGCAGCGCAGGGCGGTGGGGATGATCCGGTTCGTCCGGAAGATATAGCCTGGGAAGAATAGACAAGGACTATTAATAGACACCTGACATGAGTTGCCGTATGTCCGTGAACAATCGGATGATGGGTGATATGTGACGGGTGGCATGTACTAAGGAGGATCCATTGGAAAAGAAGAAGAGAATGATGAAGAAAGATGATCGGCCGCGTCGTACAAATCGTATCCGTATCATGAAGCCCATGCAGCCGTTGCCGCCGGTCATTGATTATAAGGATATCGTAACGCTTAAGCGTTATTTGACAGACCGTGGCAAGGTCATGCCGCGTCGTTTTACAGGGGCGTCCGCCAAGCAGCAGCGTCTGCTGGTCGAGGCGATTAAATTGGCCCGGTTTTTAGGGCTTGTGTCGAGTGGTTCAGCAAAAAGGAAGTAACCGATGGAAGTCATTTTATCTCAAGATGTGGCAAGCCTGGGCCGTACGGGCGATCTCGTAAAGGTCAAGGATGGTTTTGCTCGAAATTATCTGATCCCGCGTCAGTTGGCGTTGGCCGCGACCAAGGAGAACAAGAAAAGAGTGGAGATGTATAAGGCGAAGATGGCAGTGCTTTATGAGGCCAAGAAGGCAGAAGCGCAGGCTGTTGCTGATAAGCTCGCCAAGGTGTCTTGTACGGTCATGGTTGAGGTTAATGATCAAGAGAAGCTTTACGGGGCGGTCTCTGAGGCTGAGATTCTGCGGACTCTCGAACAGGAAGGATTTACCTTCGAGCGCAAGGACCTTGTGATCGAGAAGCCAGTAGAGGAACTTGGAATTTTCGAGATCGGCGTTAAACTTCATTCAGAAGTTACCGGAAAATTCCGTCTATGGGTCACGAAGAAATAAGAATCCCGCCGCAGAATCTGGAGGCCGAACGGGCTGTTCTGGGCGCGATGCTCATTGATGAAGAAGCTATCGGGGCGGTCTTGGAACGCCTCGATAGCTCTTTTTTTTATGATGCCGCACATCAGCGGATCTATGAGTCGATGATCCGTCTTTATTCCGATCGAAAGAATGTTGATATTATTACGCTTTCCGACAGGCTCAAGACCGATGGCGGTCTTGAGGCGATTGGAGGAGCGACCTACCTCGCGGAACTTGTTGAGACTGTTCCCACATCTGCTAATGTCCTTCATTACGCAGAGATTGTTAAAGAGAAGGGTATTAAGCGCAAGCTGATTCGTAATGCGACTGAGATCGTGACCATGAGTTTTGCGACCGACACCGAGGTTGATGGGTTGGTCGATGAAGCAGAAAGACTCATTTTTGATATTGCTTCTGCTTGGCTACGATCAATTCCGCAATGCCAAGATTCTCAGGCTTAGGCTCGTAATATTCCTCGCGCATGAGGAGAATGACCACGTCCGCGTCCTGTTCAATCGCGCCTGATTCGCGTAAGTCCGAAAGCATAGGCCTGCGATCCTGACGACTCTCGACCGCACGCGACAACTGGCTGATCGCAATAATCGGGATCCGGAGCTCGCGCGCAAGCGCCTTAAGCGAACGCGAGATCTCTGAAATCTCCTGCTGACGATTCTCAGCTTTTGTAGATCCCCGCATAAGCTGTAAATAATCAACAATGATCAGACGAATATCATGCGCTGATTTAAGCCTGCGTGCCTTAGCCCTCAGTTCCAGCGGAGAAATAGCTGGCGTATCATCAATAAAATATGGAACATTCGAAAGCTTGGCAGCCGAACGGGTCAAAAGCGGCCAGGTGGCTGGCGTTGTTGCCTTGAGTAAACCAGAATTGAAGGGGAAGCTGGCG
>JADGCU010000117.1 GCA_015228785.1 Candidatus Omnitrophota bacterium | reverse complement strand
AGAGGAAGGGTTGGATCATGTAGAGATCTTGCGGGGACAGCCTGTTCAGAATCTTCCTCAGGGCAGCCTGCAGTTCGGAAATTTTAACTCTACTTTCATTATTTCCAATGCGGGGGAGAAGAAAGCAGGCGATGGTTCGACGGATCAGCTTGAAAATGCGATGGCGCAGCAGAAGATCAATCGTGTTGAAAAGAATAAGGATGGCAGTCTCGCCCTGACAACGGGAGATGGCAGGAAATTCACGGCCCGGCTTATTTCCGATAAGGAAGAGGCAACAAAGGTTATCAGAGAATGGCAGGATCAGACAAGGGAAGAGCGTAAAGACTTAAAGCTCTTAGATGAGAGCCGTTGGAATCTGGTTCTTATGGAAAAGAATCATTTCGTTGTGGAGACCAGAGATGCTGCCGGGGTATTAACCGGGCTCGTTGGTGCGCATACGGCAGGAATGTTTAAATATGGCGAACAACACTATGTCTTGGCGACAGTTGAGGTGACGGAATTGTTTCGTGGGCTTGGTTTGTCAAAGGCGATGACGATCAAGGCTTTGGAGCAGATCCTCTCAAACGTTCAGAAGGCCATAGACAAAATTGATGAATATGAAATAGCAAGAGGGAATTTTGGAGATATACCAGTCGGGGATATTGCGCTCTTTCCTATTAATTATATATCCATCGGGGCCAGTGAAAAGCTTGGGTTTAGGCCCAGTGTGGTGATAGCGCTGGATGAAGAGGATTATAGAACTCGAGAACCTACCGAGGAGGAAGAGTCGCAGAAAGAGCCTTGGTATAGTCTTTCTTTAAAAGATGCCCGCGATACTGTTGACGCTTATTATTTCTTCATGAAGCCTTTTGACACGACGCCGAGGAATTATACGCAGGGGTTGCTGCCGGGCTTAGAGGACATGGCTGAGCGCGCGATGGCGACCGCTGCGACATTTGTCCCGGAACTTACGAAAAAACAGTCTACGCTTGTGAGAATGCCAAGCGGCAAGAAGATTCTACTGACGCTTCGTGTTCGTAGATTTACGGAGGGGGATAAGGCCCCGACAGCAGTCTCGATCGATGCCTTTGACGCAAGTAATAATGAGCCTGTCGGCCGGATCGATTTTAGTTTTGAGACGGTTTTCAAAAAGAGTGTAGCTGTCCTTGATCATGCTTTGTCTTTGGGGACGAAAGTGGCTGCAGAGGAGGCCACGAAACTTTCTGTTCCCTTATTGCCAACGACAAGCCGTCTTGATGAATGGAGAGAAAAGAATGGGCCGGCGTATGGATTGTGGGTCAAGGATGAGTATCGTAATCCCTCGCAGCGTGGTGAGATCGGGAAGAAAGGAGAGGACAATATCGGTGCCCTTCTTTTGACCGCAGGACTCGGGGCGGCCAGGGTGTTGGGCGCGTCAGAAATGAAGGTCCATCATGTATCGGGTGCGGGGTCTTTTTATGATTATTTTGGCGCTGATGAAGTTCGCCCTCATGAAATCGATTCGGAAGATGAAACACCAACCTACAAATTGTTCAATTTGAATAATTTCTCAAAAGAATCCCGTTACAAGGTTCTGACGGATGCCCAAGGCAATGTTCAGGGCTATGAGGCGCCTGCCGGTGACGGCGAACGCGCGATGGATGCTGCCGTGTTAAAGCAGACTGTCGTACAGTTGCTCGCTATGCTTCAGCCGCAGAATCGCAAGCGCTTGCTTGATTTCAAGGATGATCCCGGTCCTGAGGATCGTCCTGCGACAGAAGAAGATCTGGTGGGGTGGCTTGAACCTTATGCGGTGAGTTTTACATCACAGGAGAGCTTGAGCGCATTTCTTAAGAAGTCATTGATAAAAATGATGAAGGATGAGTTTGCTTCTCCTTTTGCCCTGGATGAGGTCGAAGCTGCGGGGATCGCCCAGGGGTTCAGGGATATGATCCCTCGTCTGGAAGCTTTGCCTCCTGGAGCCGAGCCTCTTCCTGTCGTCATTTCTTCTTTTGGTGTGGGCATGGAGAAGAAGGATCTGATTGAAACAGCGAGCATCGCTCTGAAGGAATTGTCAGGGTATCGGGACAAGGTCCGGATCGTTCTGTGGGGGGGTTGATAAACAGGGGTTGGTGCTGAAGGAGCCTTTTGATAAGACAAAAATTACCTCTGAGTCTTCGTGGCAGGAGAGGATCGAATATCACCCGGTCTATGGGGATATTACAGATGAGACGTATTGGGATCTTTTGGCAGAAACGATTAAGCCAAACGTGATCCTCTTCCGTTTTAACTGGACGTCGAGCAAGATCCAGATCGACTTTCTGAGGAAGATCGCACAGTACAGCACGGGGTTCATTGTTGGCACACAGAATGGCAGCATTGACCGGGCTATTTGGAACGTCAAGGAAGGGGTCGTTGATTTTGATTCAGCCGAGCGCGCGATGATGCTGGGGAGCGAGACAGGTTCCCTCATGTCCGAGGATGCTCAGGTGGAGCTGGCTAAAACAATAGAGCGAAACAAACAGCAAGCCAGGACCCCACAACAGATCAATGATACTCTTCCCTCCAGGATTGATTTAGGGGATGGCTATTCTTTGCGGCTCATGAGCTTAATCCCTTTGTCGACGCAACTCAGGCTCAACTATCCTTCCCCGGGTGTTTTGTATCATTATTTCTTTAATGAAACAGATATCGGTATTTTGGATCTTGGCTGGGATCCCAATACATATTCCTGGCGGCCTGAAAGCGGTGAGGGGAACAGAATATTGGCTCCTGAGCATAGGGGGAAATATTTAGGGACCAAGGCCTACCTGAAATTAATTGATGTATTTGGTGTCATGTCTTCCTCCGGCATATTACCGAGCGTAACCTCCGCAGAAGTAGCCAGGATGTGGCACAGCATGGAGGCCAGCAAT
>JADGCU010000116.1 GCA_015228785.1 Candidatus Omnitrophota bacterium | reverse complement strand
CTATGGTAAGGGCAAGTAATCTCAAGAAGCTTGAGGACGCGCTTCGGCGCTATCACGAGCTTCAGGAAAAACTGGCCGATCCTGCCGTTATTTCTGACCAGGACCACTATCAGAAATCTGCGAAAGAATTCGCGGCGCTTACTCCTATCATTGAGACCCACAGGGCTTATGAGGAGGTGGGGCGTCAGCTTCTTGATGTTCGGCATATGCTGGAGAAAGAGAAGGACCTTGACCTGCGTCAGATGATTGAATCTGAGCTTAAGGAATTGGAGCCTAAAAGCGCTTCTCTTGAGGAAGATCTTCATCAGCTTTTTAATCCAAAAAAAGAAGAGAAAGATCTGGATGTTATTATGGAGATCCGCGCCGGGACAGGGGGGCTTGAGGCCAGTCTGTTTGCCGGGGATCTTTATCGTATGTACACCAAATACGCTCTCATGCGTAAGTGGAAGATCGACCCGATAGCAATTAGTGAAGCAGAAAAAGGTTTTAAAGAACTTGTTTTTAGTGTGAGCGGGAAAGGTGCATGGAAACGCCTTCATCTGGAAAGCGGGACGCATCGCGTTCAACGGGTGCCCGAGACGGAAGCTTCAGGCCGTATTCATACATCCGCCGCAACAGTGGCGGTGTTGTCAGAGGCCGAGGACATTGATATTAAGATCGAGCAAAAAGATCTGAAGGTGGATGTGTTCCGTTCCTCAGGTCCGGGTGGGCAAAGTGTCAATACGTGTGATTCAGCTGTCCGCATTACGCATCTTCCGACTAATACGGTTGTGGTTTCCCAGGATGAGCGTTCGCAACTCAAGAACAAAGCGAAATGTATGAGGGTTCTTCGTGCCAGAATTCTGGATAAGATGAAGCAGGATCAGTCTCAGAAAGAGGCGGCCGATCGCAAGGCTCAGGTTGGTTCTGGCGACCGCAGTGAAAAGATCCGCACTTACAACTTTCCCGACAATCGCGTAACAGATCACCGCATTGGTTTTACGACCCATCAGCTTGCCTCGGTCATGGAGGGGGAGATGGACGAAGTCATTGATGCCCTGTTGAAGGCGGAAGAAGATAAGGCTTTGGCAGAATAATAAGTGTCGAGTGTCTTTTATGACCGACGACGAACTTTTTCTTACCGCAATTCTTCGCTGTAGTAGATCTGATCTTTACACACAGGCTATTCCGCTTACAGCTGATCAGCAAAAACAGTTTGATGATATGAAGCACCGCCGTGCGAATGGTGAGCCGGTGCAGTATATTGTCGGTTTTACAGAATTTATGGGGCTCAGGATGGACGTTGGTCCTGGGGTCCTTATCCCGCGACCAGAGACCGAGGTTCTTGTAGATTATGTGTTGCAGGAACTCTCCGTTGAAAAGAAGCGGGAATATTTTATCCTTGATATCGGGACTGGATCCGGATGCATTGCGATCGCCTTTGCCAAAATGCTTCCTGGCTGTCGGGTCATTTCTGTGGATATCTCGGAAACAGCTTTGGCGTTTGCACGTCGGAACGCAGAGATCAATGGCGTCAAGGACAGGATCACCTTTGTCGAGAGGGATGTCTTCTGGTTCATGGACGAGAATCTGGACCGATTTGATGCTGTGATCTCCAATCCTCCGTATATACCGACGTTTCAGATGGATAAGCTCCCTCAGGATGTTCAGAAGGAGCCGGGTTTGGCTCTTGATGGTGGACCGGATGGCCTTCATTTTTATCGTTTTCTTATTCCCTCTTCTTTAAGGAAGCTTAAGACGGGAGGGCTTTTGGCTTTTGAATTTGGCGACGGGCAGAGAAAAGAATTAGAAAAGCTCTTTGACGAGGTTGGTGGTTGGGATAAAATACGATTCAATAAGGATAATGTGGGAAAGTTCCGTGTTGCCGTGGCGCGTAAACAAGGGGTTATTTAATTTTATGGATAAACTTATTATAGAAGGTGGAAAGTCGCTTAAAGGAGAAGTTAGGATCTCGGGCTCTAAGAATGCGACGCTTCCTGTTTTGGCGGCTACGCTCCTTACCGATGAAACCTGTATTCTTCGTAATGTCCCAAAGCTTCTTGATACCAGCACGATGATTAAGCTCCTCAAGTCGTTGGGGAAAGATATTGAGTGGGACAAAGACAGGATTATCATTATGTCTAATGGCAAAATGAATCCTGTTGCGGACTATAAACTTGTTTCGACGATGCGCGGGTCGATCTGCGTCTTAGGGCCGCTTTTAACCAAATTGGGTGAGGCTAAGGTGTCGCTCCCCGGCGGATGCGTTATTGGCGTGCGGCCTGTGGATCTTCATATTAAGGGGATTGAGGCGCTTGGGGCTAAAGTAGATATTGATGGCGGTTATATTATTGCCAAGGCGAGACGATTGAAGGGCACTCGGATGTATCTGGGGGGAGCTTCGGGTCCTTCGGTTTTAGGTACGGCCAATATTATGATGGCGGCGACCTTGGCTGAGGGGGAGACCATTATTGAATCGGCGGCGTGTGAGCCTGAGGTAGAGGAGCTCGCGAGTTTTTTAAATGAAATGGGAGCACGCATTAAAGGTCAGGGCAGTCCTCGCATTGTGATTCAGGGCGTCAAGAAACTTCATGGTGCGGATTATACGATGCAGGCTGATCGTATTGAAGCGGGATCTTTCATTCTTCTGGCAGGGATGGCAAAGAATGAAATTGTGATCAAGGATTTTGATTATCATCAGTTGATGGCCGTGGATGATGTGTTAAAGAAAGTTGGTGTTGAGGTTAAAATTGGTAAGAATGAGGTACGGGTCAAGGCCCCCAAGGTTTTAAAGCCTGTTAGTATTACCACTTACCCTTTTCCTGGGTTCCCGACAGATCTTCAGGCGCAGTATATGGCTCTTATGGCTTTGGCAGATGGTGTCAGTGTTGTGCGTGATACGGTTTTTCCAGATC
>JADGCU010000044.1:10580-13113 GCA_015228785.1 Candidatus Omnitrophota bacterium | reverse complement strand
AAAAGGGAGATATTGTCTATGGCTAAGATCAAGGCAGTTAAAGGGCGTGAGATCATTGATTCTCGCGGGAATCCGACGGTAGAGGTCGATATTCTTTTGGATAACGGCATTCTTGGCCGTGCGGCTGTTCCGTCAGGAGCATCCACCGGTGAGCGCGAGGCCATCGAATTGCGTGATGGTGACAAGAAGCGCTATATGGGGAAGGGTGTTCTTAAGGCCGTAGGCAATGTTAATACGGTGATCACGAATGCGATCGTGGGTAAGGATGCGGATTTTCGCGCGATCGACAAGATCACGATCAAGCTTGATGGGACTGATAATAAGAGTAAGCTTGGCGCCAACGCGATCCTCGGCGTTTCCATGGCTGTTGCTAAGGCAGCGGCGATCAGTGAGCAAAAGCCGTTGTACCGTTATATTGGCGGAGAAGATGCCAGTATCCTTCCTGTTCCGCTGATGAATATTGTTAACGGCGGTGCGCATGCGGACAATAATTTGGATATTCAGGAATTTATGATCATGCCGATCGGTGCGCCGACGTTTCAGGAAGGCATGAGGATGTCCTGTGAGGTGTTTCATAATTTGAAGGCCCTTTTGAAAGCCAATAAGCTTTCGACGTCTATTGGTGATGAGGGTGGTTTTGCCCCGAATCTTGGTTCGAATGAGGAGGCGTTGACTTATATTATTCAAGCGATCGAAAAGGCGGGTTATAAGCCTGGTAAAGATGTTTTTATTGCGATGGATTGTGCTTCCTCTGAATATTATAAGGATGGCAATTACGAGTATGACGGCAAGACGCTTTCTTCTGTTGAGATGGTTGCGGAATATGCCAAGCTTGTGAAGAAATATCCGATCGTTTCGATCGAGGATGGGCTTGACCAGAATGACTGGAAGGGCTGGAAAGAGCTTACCACCAAATTGGGCAAGAATATTCAACTCGTCGGGGATGATCTTTTTGTCACGAACGTGAAGTGCCTCCAGCAGGGAATCGATCAGGGCATTGCGAATTCTATTCTTATTAAGGTTAATCAGATCGGCTCTTTGTCTGAGACGCTTGATACGATCGCCCTGGCCAAGAAGCATAAATATAGTTCGATCATGTCGCACCGTTCTGGTGAGACTGAGGATGTGACGATAGCGGATCTTGCGGTTGCGACGGGTGTGGGGCAGATCAAGACGGGCTCGCTCTCGCGCACTGATCGGTTGGCCAAGTATAATCAGCTTCTTCGTATCGAGGAGGAACTGGGCTCGAAGGCGGTCTACGCAGGACCGATCTGGGGAAAAATAAAATAAGACCGGATTTAGCTTGATCGGCGTCTGGAAATGATAAAAAACGCCATCTTTGTATTCTTTGTTTGTGTTCTTGTTTTTATCTTCTATCTGCCTGCTTATCTGAGGATGCAGGATTTGAATGAGAAGAATCGTTCTTATCATAAAAAGATCGTGAATCTGGAGCGCGAGAATAAGCTTTTGACTTGGGAGCGCGAAAGATTGACAAACGATCCGGCTTATTTTGAAAAGATGGCCCGCGAGCGGATGGGTATCATCAAAGAGGGGGAAGTCATTTATAAGGTCGTACCTCTCGGGAGTAAGAAACGGGGCGAGGCGGTTTCTGAGGAAGAAGCAGCTCTCATGAAAAAGCCGGAGTCAGATAAGAAGAAGGTTGCCCCCGTTAAGCAGGTTAAGCCAGTCAAGGCAGGTAAGGTTGCGGTAGTTAAGAAGCCGGTAGTCAAGCCTGTTAAAAAGAGTTTACAGCAGAAAAAGAAAACTTCTGCTATAATGTCCAAACCAAAAACGGCGAAGACATCGAACAAGGCATCTTCGACGGAAAGTAATACGAATTTAGAGAGCGTACAAAAGAGCTCTTCAAAAGATTGACCGGTTCGCACAGGCACGAAACGGGATAGACATCGCGGGGTGGAGCAGCCTGGTAGCTCGTCAGGCTCATAACCTGAAGGCCGTTGGTTCAAATCCAACCCCCGCAACCATAACAACACAAAGCCACTCAATCACTTAGGTGAATGGGTGGCTTTCGTGTTTATGGGGAAAATGGCTCCGGACAACACTGGGACAACAGGAAGTTCCTTGAGGGGCACGCAGGGACAAATTTTTAATATTTCTACATCCTGAGAAGTAATGTTCGTTTAATCATTTCAGTTCGGAATAGGGCGTATCCCTTCCGACCTGTTGACTTTCTGGGGAAACTATGCTATGTTTTACTTAAGGTTGATTAAAGCCTGAAAGGAGGTGTGAATATGGCAAAGACAACAAAACCAGTTAAGAAGCGGGATAACTTTATTGATCTTGCATACCCGAGGGCGAATGCTGTCTTGAAAGGATTGAAGATTTTGTCGAATTGTTCGAATAAAAGGCACTACGAGTGGAAAGAGGAGGAAATAGAAGAAATTTTTACTAAGATTCAGAAGCAGGTGGTTAGAGTAAGGGCGATGTTTGAACAGGCTCCAGAGATAACTATTAATGTAAAGAAATGACAATAACAAAGGAGTTTTCTATGGCTAGATTGTCGAGTGGTGTT
>JADGCU010000044.1:0-10499 GCA_015228785.1 Candidatus Omnitrophota bacterium | reverse complement strand
AAGAGCGTTCTATAACAATCATGGCAGTTAATCTAAAGAAAGCTATTAATGCAGCGCATAATAAATCTGCACGGGAGAGGAGAATTCTTTGGACAGTAAATTATATGTCAAGATGAAAAAGCAAGTGTATAGAACCAAGTTTTATTATGAAAAGCTTGGTGCATTGGGAGCGTATATTGAGATATTAAGAGCAGGCATTCGAGATGTCTGTATCCCAAACTATGGTGAGTGACCTTTCCCCAATAATTAAAGCCACTTGCCAGTAGAGTTAAAGTTGTGACTTAATGTATCATGTCGAATATGGCTGGTTGATTGTAAGGTTCGCAAAGTTTCCATAGAACGACATTTATACCGTCGAAGATGGCTGTTTATTTTCCGAACCATCCTATATGGTTCGGAAAAGGTCATTATCAGCAGGGGAGTGGTTCGGAAAGTTCGATGGGCTTGATGACTTAATTCTTGCGTATCGACGAAGATAGGGTATACTATTTCCGAACCATATAGGATGGTTCGCAAAGTTTTTAGCTTGCGAGGGAGAAAATAGAGGTAATGGATATGGATGAAAAAGGGCTTAAAAAGGCCATTGGTGTTTTGCGTTCGGATAAGGGCCGGTTGGTTACGGTCCAGAACGCGGAGTGGTATTCCCTCTTTCGGGAGGAGATCCGCAACTCTATTGCCATCGAGGGTGTTTTTGCCAACCGGCAGGAGCTGATCGATGTGCTAGAACATAACAACCGGACCAATAAAGCGAAGGCGGCCGCGATCCTCGGCTATTTTGATGCTGCAACCTCGATCTATGAGTATGCCTATAACCAGTGGCAGGAGGGCGAGTTTTGCCTTCGGATGGCGGATATTAAGCAGATCCATACGATGCTCATGCGGTATGAGAAGGAAATGGTAACTTATATTGGCGAGCTTGGGGACTTTCGCAAGATTACGGTCGAGGTGACACAGTCAAAGTTTAAGCCGATCGATCATTTTTATGTCCGTGAGGCTGTGGATCTGATGACTCGTTGGGTTAACCGGAATCTGAAACGTTCATCCTATACGCCACTGACCGTGGCGGCCCTGGCGCATACATGGTTTGAGTCGATCCATCCCTTCAGAGATGGGAATGGCCGATCGGGACGGATCCTTCTGAATTATATCCTCATTGGCAGCGGGTATCTTAATATTGCGATCAAGGGTTTTTCCAAGGCAGATCGTGATCGGTATTACGACGCTTTGGAGCAGGGGGATGACTGTTTTGAGGAGATCAGCCGGAAGCTCGAGAAAGGGAAGAAGCTGTCCCTGGATCAGGCCGGAGCGATCATTACGGATGTCCCGTTGGGCGAATTGAAAAAGATCATCCTAGATCAAATGACCGAAAGTTTGAAGCGGTTCAAGAGCAGCGGGATAACGAACCTGGATAAAGACGCTGTTCTTCCTTTGCGTGATGTGGCCCGGCTATATGATTATTCCCAGGATTATCTCCGGAACTTGATCAATCGCGGTGAGCTCAAGGCCCAGAAGAAGGGGAAGCTGTGGTATGTGAAAGTTCGTGATATGGCAGAGCATGTTTCAAGCCTGGATCGTAACGCTGGGTAGAGTTTCTGTGCTAATGCTATGCTAATGTACGAGGCTAAAACACAGGAAAAAGTCGAAAAGCCGTAAACAAGATGATCTGCTGTAACTACTACGACGAGAAACAATTATAAAATATTGTAAACTATTGGAAATAAACGAGATGGCCCTCATAACCCGAAGGCCGTTGGTTCCCCGGCCTGTCTGGAGCACCGGCCGGGACGGGCAAATCCAACCCCCGCAACCATGTAAAAGACCCGGTTTCCGTCGAGGAGATCGGGTTTTTTATTTATCTTTTCAGAAAACTAATTTTGGTGTATTTTAGTCAGTTGTGCCGGATCCAGGAACAAAGTTGGCACGAATCCGGCACAAAATTTTCTTAAGGAAAGGACAGCCTTGTGAATATTAAAAGGCATGTGATATTCCATTCTTTCATTATTTTTCTGGGAGTGTGTTATTGTCAATGAGCATGCTGCATAGCGCTCAGTTCCGATCAAGTGTTAAGCCCTGGGCCGGACATGAGCCCAAAGTCATTATCATTACAGGCAGTGCGTCAGGTTTCGGTAAAGCGGCGGCTAAAAAACTGATCGCCCAAGGACATATTGTTTACGGTGGGGATATTAACTCGGAATGTGAGTATCTGATCAATAAAAAACATGCGACGCATTTTATTGTGCGCGCTGAGCGCAATCGCTATGTCCATGAGGACGGCACGCAAACGTATAATGAATAGCGCGTTATTGGGAAATTCGCAGCTAACTTTTAATGGAAGAAGAGAGAACTATGAGAAAAATATGTGTTTTGATCCTGAGCTTGTCTTTTTTCGCCGGATATGGTTATGCCAAGGACGCGGTTCCGCCAAAGGCTCAAGCCCCGCAGGCGGATGAGGCATTTGTTTTGACCAACAAGTTGCTCGCCAGGATGGTGTTGACCTATCAGAATTATCTTAAAGATATGTTTTCTATGAACATCGCCCAAGATGCGCCGTTACGCGACGAGTTCATCGACCAGGTCGACCGCAACGTCAATGCCGGAAAAGTGCTTGAGCTTAATTACTTCATTAATCAGGCCCTTTTTGATGGTGGGAAAAAGACGCTGTCGGCGCGGTTCAATTGGGAGAAGCGCGTGCAGCCTCAGGGCGGTGGAGAAGCTGTTCTTTCCAAGGGCGAAGCGGAAGCCGTGTTCAAACAGCAGACCGACGGTGAGTGGCTTTTATATCAGATCAGCGGGGATAACCCTTTTTAATCCATTAATCTTTGTGTGAGACATATGAAAAAAATCCTGTTCATGATCACATGCGTAACGGTTTTGTCCCTTTGTCTGGTCAGGCCTCTTGGGGCGGAGGAAAAGCCTTTTGAGGAGACGGCCACAGGGAAGGCGGCCAAGGCCCTGATCACCTCCTACACGAATTTTGTTAAAGATATCACGGCCATGAACAAAATGACTACCCAGCAGAAGATGGAGTATATTCTCGCTCAAGGCAAGGAACGCATCTGGGAAGAGACGGCCAGTCGTGCTAAGGATGCTGTTAAGGATAAGATGGTCAGTTATATCGAGGCAAGGGCGCGGGCCGATCTTTTCAAGGCCGCGGTGCCTTCCATGATGCATCAGGCGATCGTTGAGGGCAAGGCGGTGAGCGCGGTCTGGTCAGCGGCAGATATTGATATTAAATCCAAACTTGATACGACCATGAACGGTGTGAAGGCTGGTATCGCTTCTGCCGAAATTGCCTGGACGGTGTATTCGACATGGAGCACCAAGGGCGCTGAAGAAGGCTGCCGTGAACTGGGCAAGCAGGTCGGTGACAAGGTCATGGAATATTTCATCCCCGGCTGGGGGTATTATCGCCTGGCGCAGGCTGCGGTCGAGGCTCTGGGGAATTATGTGGTGGGGTATGCCTTTGACACATCTCTTGAAGCCAAGCTGAACGTGATCCTGGACGGGCGACATCCCAAATCCAATCCCAAGGCGTTCACAGACTGGATCATGGCAACGGATATCCCAAGCTATGTGCAAAAGGAATGGGATGAGCAGCTGGCTTATAGCGGCTGGTATCTGAAGGGCAAGGAGAATGAAGGCGATAATATGAAGGGCGCCATTATTACCGCCCTTCAGCAGATGAAGTCTGAGATCCAGAAAAGACGTGAGATCGAACAGCAGGTTCGCGCTAAACTTGAAGCGCTTGATAGCGTTGCCAAGTCCGCCAGCAGTGGCGTTCAGGGCGCGATCGACACTGCGGGGAAGGATGCCTCGCCGGTCTTATCTGCTATCGAAAGTTTTAAAACAAAAGTTTATGAGTATAAAAAAGAAGATTATAAGGAGGTCGTCGATGAGGCGCAGGACCGTGCGGAGCACTTCGACTCTTTATATGCACGGGCGAGCCCGGTGTTCAAATATGAAAGTTGTGCCATCGATCGTCAGGCTGTTCTCAATGCCTTGCGGGAGGCTTTCGATTCATTTACGGATAGTGGTGTGGACGGATATGATCAAAATGTGGTTGAGGTGGGCATCGAGCGTTATCAGGAAGTTCGCAAGAAAGCGTTGGCAGATTCCTGGAACAAGATCCAGGATCTGATGAAAGAGGGGCAAAGAGTATCTGATGAGGCAGGGGCCAGGTTTCGCCCTCAGGCTGATGCGGTATGGGCTAAGGCACGCAATAACATGTCGCCTGCGGAGCGGGAGGCGCTTTACGCTGAGTACAATCGGGTCATTGAGGCCTGGTCTGCCGTGACCTTTCCTTATGCCAATATCGGTTTTGTTTTTGGGACCGCATACTCGCAGGATGTTGAGATCCTTTCCAGAGAGGAACAGATGGTCATGCTGGAGGTCAAAGACCGCGTGATGAGCATGCGTGCTGCCATCGATAAATTGACCGAAGAAATGCAGAATGAAATTGCCAAGATGGATGCGGTCTATGCGCAGGATATGGCCGAGTTCCAGAGTGTTTCGGGAGGCCTGGTCGATCGTTTTGATGAGGTGGGCCGATGGCAGGAGCACAAAGACCAGTTGTTTATGTTCACCAATATCGGCAACCCGATCGCACTCATGGATTCCATTAAACAGATCAGGGAGGATCTGCAGAAGAATAAAGAGCTTTATCCTCAATTGCTGGCGTTGTCGAACAAGGCGTATAACAACTATGAGAGCTCCACACAAGAGCTGATCAAGAAATTTCAGAACACTGTGCCTAAAAGCCTTCAGGTTATAGAGAAAAAGCCGGGTTATAGATATGAGTTCATGATGAAAGATGTTATTTCTCCGCTTGTTTTGAAGGTGGTGGGCAATGTGGAGGGCGATGGTATTCTTTCGAGGGCCCAGGGAAGGGCTATTGCGTATATTCCTGTGATCAGCGAGGATGCAGAAAACCATGCAATGATCCTGGGATTAAAAGACCGCTTGCCATGGCTCGAAAAGTCCATCCGGTTCTTTGATGGCCTTATCACCGAGATGGATTTTTATGATTCCGTTGACCGCATGGCCCTGACATTAAACAGGCTTATGACCGGGATCTCTGATTCTCCGATACTCAGCTCCACCATTCAAAGGACGATGCCCCAGGAAGCCCAGTTGGTGCTTGAGGTGTTCCGTGGGGGCGCTGGTTCCATGAGCGTTGCCTCGGAAAAGAGCAAAGGCGTGGAACATCTGGCGCAGTTGAAAGAAGCCTGGGCGCAGTCTTCCGATCTTGTTGCGCAGATGGAAAAACTTTTCTCAGGGATCAATAAGTCTATTAAATACCATGGCGGGTTCAATGATGAGGCCAAGACGATGATCGACGGGCTGAAAACTATTCCGGCGCGCATTGCTCTTTATGAAGAGCGCTATGCCATTGTTCAGAAAGAATTTGATGCTTCTATCGTGCGGGCGAGCAAGAACCTCGATGATGCGAAGAAGCGGTTAAAGTATATTGAAAAGCACGGTTGGTACAAAGAAAAGCTGGAAAATCTCGAGGAATTCAAGGTCCAGACATTGCGCAGTGCTTTGAGCGTTTATGCCACGTGGGTCAAGATGGAAAAGACCGAGAAGGTCATTGCGGACTGGACTGAATTAGAACAGGAAGTGGATCTGGCTATTGAAAAGGCCAAAAAGGATATTGAAGCGCAGGAAAAAGAGTGGGCTCTTAAGAAATCCGAAGAGGACTCCCGGCGCCAGCAGGAAGAGGCCAACACCCGTAAAAGTGCCGAGGAACAGCGCTTGCGCCAGGAGCGGAATTTCACGCCCCAGATGTATCAGGTGCTTAATACGCGTATTAACAGCCGGGCGATCCCCGTGTTGTTCGGTGACCTTATTTTGCTTCCGGATGATCTGAAGCAGGGGGCGATCGAGATCACGGCCCGGTTGAATAGCATTGATAAGCTGGACCGTATTCTTTTCTCCGAGGACGGCGGCCGGACATGGGCTGAACTGCCTGTGAGGGCGGATATCATGAGCACGATCACTATGATCCCGGATAAGACGTATAATCCAGTGCTTAAGATCCGTAGTACCTTGGCCGATGAGCTGACCATTCCTTTATTCCCTAATCTGAATATTATTTATCGCGATCTTAACGTGCAGCAAATGGTGGCGCAGAGCGTCAAGCAGCTGGCTGAATCTTATGAGAGAAAAGACCCGTCTGCCTTCAGTCAGCTCATTTCGAGATCTTATTTAGGGAACAAGAATTTCTTGGAAGAAGGCGTGCGCTTGGACTTTGATATGTTTACGGATATCCGTCTTATGCTCTATATTAATCGCATTGAAAAGCGCGGGAAGACGTATATTGCGGAAACAAAATGGGATAAGGATCAAACTCCCAGAAAGACGGGTCTGCAGCAAAAGACCAGCGGTAATACGACCATGATCTTTGTGCTGGAAGACGGGCAGATGAAGATCCAGAATTTGCGCGGCAATCTTATTTATGCGACCATGTCGCCTCAGATCGCTCAGGCGAGCGGGTTGAGTGCGAGTGTGGTCGATCAGATCAGGACGGCGGCTGAAGAGCGAAATCCGACACAGCCCGGGGCTGGCACCATCCTTGATGCCGGTGGCGTTGCGGCAACGACAAATAGCGTGACATTGACCAGTCCCGTTGGCGGCGAGTCCTGGAATGTCGCGGCCTCAAGGAATATTACATGGACGAGTAGCGGTTCGGCGTCGAATGTGAAGATCGAATACTCAACGAATGGCGGGGCATCCTATCCGAATACGATTACAGATTCCACCTCGGCTTCAAGCGGCAGTTATACGTGGGCTGTTCCCGATGATCCGAGCTCGACGGTGCGGGTGCGGATTTCCGATGCGTCTGATGCGAGCGTCTATGACGTATCTGACGGTAATTTCACGATCGCGAGTGGCGCTTCGGGTATTACGGTGACCGCGCCTTCAGCCGGAAACACGGTTTCAGGGCTTTACTTCATCACCTGGACAGTCAGCGGCGTAGGGCCGTATGTCGAGATCAAGCTATCGTCTGATGGCGGCGCGACTTTCCCGGATACGTTAATAGCCAATTCAACCACAGGAACACCGGGGCCTGGGTTCCCGTTGAGTTACGGATGGATGGTTCCGGCGGGAGCTCAATGTAATCTGGTTTTACGTTTGACCAGCGTCGTCGATCCGACGGTCACGGTGGATTCCGGGGAATTTTGTAAGAACTAGGGTTCTTTTTATACGGGATAGAGCCCCATTTAACCGGGCACACAATAGGAACATTTTAGGCATAAAATAATTTCGTATTTCACAAAGTATTGAGAACCAAAGGCTTGCGCATACGGCCTTCGCCCTTATAACCCGAAGGCTGTTGCTTCCCCAGCCTGTCTGGAGCACCGGCCGGGACGGGCAAATCCAACCCCCGCAATCCTTCGCCCCGCAGGGGAGTAGGACAGCTTCGCTAGCCATAACAACACAAAGCCACTCAATGACTTCGGTCAAAGGGTGGCTTTCGTGTTTATAGTAAGAACCAGCATTGGATAACGCTGGGACAACGGGAAGCTCTCAGATGACGCACATAGGGGCAGATCTTCTTTCTTTATTCCTCTAAGGGGGGATGGTCATAAGGATTACTACTTGAAGAGCTTAAAGTTAAAGCAGGCGCAAGCTCTTGTAAAGGGCTATTTTATCGTATATACCTATAGGGAGAATGGTGGATCTCGGCATTTATAGTCTATAAGTTCTAACGCCATACTTCGCAGAAAAGGTACGCATATGCTTGTATGGCGACAGATCGGTCGTAAGAGTATTCATCGCAGTATCTCATTTTTTACCGCCATTCTTTTCATATGTCATCTTATACTGCCAACATGTGTTCTGGCTCAGAGCGCAGATGCTCTTTTTATGCCTCCACCCGGAACAATGGTGGGCGTCACCGCAGCCAGCCAGCCTCTCATGCTTATTGGCATCATGGTTCATCCGGAGGATTCCCTTCTCTTTGATTTCATTTTTAATACAGGTGATACAAAATTCGAGGGCGAGGCCTTGCGGCAGGAAAGCGGTAAGATCATCAAATATTTCCTCGCGGCGCTCACGATCCCCGAAGAACACTTCTGGGTGAATCTTTCGCCTGCAGAACAGAACAGGATCGTAGAGCCTGACCTTGGGCAGACCATAACCGGTCGCGATCTGTTGGCGCAGGATTATCTGCTGAAACAGCTGGCCGCATCTTTAAGTTATCCTGAAAGTGAATTAGGCCAGAAATTCTGGAATGAACTTTATGCGCAGGGACAAGGGGATCCCGACGGGCTAGCGATCGATACGAATGTTTTTCATAAAGTGTGGGTAACGGCTAACACAGCCGAGGTATGGGATCGCGGGAACAGTGCTTTTGTGATCGACGGGAGAATGAAGGTTTTGTTGGAAGAGGACTACCTTTCCCAAAAGCAGGACAAAGGGGCGACGCCGACCGTAACAGCCATCCAGGAAGAACCCGGCAGCAGCGTTGCCGCGATCATGCGTAAGATCTTGATTCCCGTCATTGAACGTGAAGTCAATCAAAGCCCCTCGTTCACGGCGTTGAGGCAGATTTATCACGCCGTGATCCTCGCTGAATGGTTCAAGCGTACGCTCCGACAGAATTTGTTGAGTCGGATATATGTGGGGCAGAGCAAAACCAATGGCATGGATCTTAACGACAAGAAAACCAGTCAAAAGATCTATGCCCAATATATGGAATCTTTGCGCAAGGGGGCGTACAACATCATCAAGGAGGACGAGGACCTGAGCACTGGCGAAAGGCTGCCCCGTCATTATTTCTCTGGTGGAATTCCGGCCGGCATAGGTGTGGCGGAAGTCTTTGTTGCCAATGCCGTTCCATCGGACGGGCAGGTCGCAGGCATAGGCGCGGATCCCTTGCTTAAGGCACGTGTCATTTTGGTCGAGGACGATGAGGGCGGAAAGAACGGGATGTCGCTAGCCGTTCAAGAAGAAAATCAAAAACAGAAACGGGAATTGCAACGGATCCTATCGCTTGTCGCTCGCTCTTTTAAGGAACTCATTGATCCGGATACCGGCATTCCCTACGACCATATTCGTGTCCATGCTTCTTTGCCCGACAAGGTTATGGAAAAGGGCCTGTACTCATCGCCCTCCAAATGGTCGGTCTATGTTCCTGCATTGCTGGGGATCATCAAGGGGAAGGCAAACCTTGACGATCCTTCTTTGAACGCCTCATGGGCCCGGGATACCCTGGAAAGGTTCTTGAGTACGTACGCTAAATTCGTGGTTGATAACCCCGCGTTTGGAGGCATTTCCGGATGGGGCGAAAACAAGAACGGGGAATGGCGATCGTATCCATCGATACAGTTTCTTGATATGGGATTATTTGTTTGGGCCTTGCAAGGAGCTGTGGGCGGATTGATGGATTCCACAGATCCTCAGGATCAGCGTATTGTTGGACTTTTGGAAAATATTCTGAAGAGTGCAGATCTCTCGAAATTCTATGATTCCCGAACAGGGCTTCTTTACGGTGAACTTGACTATAAAAAGGGCGCGTGGGTTCCCAGGAAAACCTATGTGATCCAGGATTTTAATGAACATATTATGGGAGTCTTATTTGCCGTGCTGCATGGGCAGGTCCCGCGATCCATATGGGATAACCTTCCGATCCCGGTAAAGGATGAGGCCTTGTCAGACGGACAGATCGTTACCCGTTTTAGTGGTTATGAAGGTTCGTTCCATGAACTGGGATGGCCGTTGCTCTATCTTGGAAAACCGCTCATGTCTTCCCGCCTGGCTTTTCTGTACAAGAATTTTCTTCGCGTCCACGCCGATCGCGCTCGGCAATTAGGCCTGCGTGGTTTCTTTGCCACCGGATTTACTGCCCAGGGTTACCAACATATAGGCATCAATGATCCCTCAAGTCTTCATACCGCCATGATGTATGCCACGGCCATGGCGTTTTTGATTGACGAGAAGACAGCTATGCATTGGTTATCCGAGTTCGTGAGCGCTCCCCATATTATAACCTCCCTTGGTCCGCTAGAGTCAACTGGCCTCAACGCTTCATCTTCTACGTTCTCTGCAGACAGCGTATTTTCGACATTCACGGCATTGATGGAAGGGATCTCTCCTGAAGTTGGATATTATTTAAAAAGCCATTTTGTTCCGGGAACAAAGATGACGATGTATACGATGCTCGAAGATCTGCTTGAGCAGAAATACCAGCAGGTTCTCCGAGAGCGCCAGGGAGCTCCGCTACTTAAAACGACGACGCCTTATTCTTTGCCGGCGATAGAAAATGTCCGGGTTGCTCAGTCCGCGTTGCTCATGGATAAAGGACAAAAGGCTCTTGAACAAGATCTGTCCATCGTGACAAGGGAGGAAGTTGGTGGCGTTGCTTTTAATGACGTCGGCCTGCATCTGCAGATCAAGCGCGATAAAAACGGCGTGCCCTGGCCGGTTGACCAGCAACAGATCTCTAAGATGAAGATCAAGGGTTTTATTCCGGTCATTCTCAATATTGCCCCCGT
>JADGCU010000115.1 GCA_015228785.1 Candidatus Omnitrophota bacterium | reverse complement strand
AGATATTGCCCGGATTCGGGATCATATCGCCTTGGGGGATGTGTATCAGATCACTTATTGCATCAAACTTCGGTTTGATTTTCTAGGTGATCCACGTGCTCTGTATGCGCGCCTTTGGCGTGCGCAACCTGTTCCGTATCCCGCGGTTATTGAGACTGATGAGTTTCAGCTGCTGTCGTTATCACCGGAGAGATTTATCAAGAAGGATGGTAATGGCGTCGTTACAGAGCCCATGAAAGGAACATGGCCGCGCGGGACTGATTTTCTTACTGATGTGTTTAATCGGTGGCAGTTTTCAAAGGACAAGAAGAACAGGGCGGAGAATGTGATGATCGCAGATCTTCTTCGTAATGATCTGGGGCGCATCGGATCGGGTGTCCGGGCTCCTCAACTTTTTAGGATCACGCCGTACAAGACCCTTTTTCAGATGACCTCGATCGTTACGGCTGAGATCAATTCCAGAATACTTTTTAAGGATCTATTTTCTGCGATCTTTCCATCTGGATCTGTGACCGGAGCTCCCAAGATTCGGGCCATGGAGATCATTCGCGAGATCGAACGCGAGCCGCGCGGGATCTATACAGGGGCCATTGGATATATCGCGCCTAATCGGGATCTATATTTTAATGTTCCGATCCGCACAGTTCATATTCAAGGGGGAGTTGCCGAAATGGGCATAGGAGGCGGGATCATCTGGGATTCAACAGCTGAGGGAGAGTGGGCCGAGGGAATTCTTAAGGCAAGGTTTATGACAGATGTTTGCGAATAAGTTTTATTCTTCTTTTATTATCGACGGGGAGAAGGCTCCCTATTTACATGGATTTTTCCTACCGAAAATCTTGTGTTGACCCCGCATTTCTAATAAAAGCGAAGGTGTGCGGGATAACCCTGGCTTTTCTAGATGGGAGCATTATGGAAGCCAATGATTTTTCATCCGCACAATTTTATACGGTCGATAATTGTCGATTAAATTGTGCTACTGAAAAATCTGGGTTAATAGTACAATACATCTCAGCAAAAAAGGAGAGAGTATGAGACTTCAATTTACGCTTGGAATGATGCTATGTCTTTTCTGTGGTGGTTGTATGAAGCCCCAGTCCCCGCCGGAGATCGTTGTTAGGATCAATGATCGTGTTGTGGCTGCAGAGGAATTTGAGGATGGGTTTATGCAATCTGCTTATGCCTTGAGGGCGGATAAGATCGAGGCCCGTAAAGATTATCTGGATAATCTTATCAATCAGAAATTGATCGTGCAGTATGCTGTGGCCAATGGATTTGACAGGCAGAAGGATTTCTTGCGCTCTGTCGAGCGATTCTGGGAGCAGTCGTTGATGACGGTCGCCCTCGGCTTTAAGACCAAGGAAATTAACGGTACCATGCGTGTCAATGACAGCGGTATTCGTGATATGTATGAGCAGATGGTTAGAGATGGCGTGACGAGTAAAAGCTATGAAGAGATGTATCCGCAGATCAAGTGGCAGGCGGAACGCCAGCAGGAATCGCAGCGGTTGAATGACTGGATGGACAAACGGCGCAAGGATTCCAAGATCGAGATCAACTTTGAGTATTTCAAGAAGAGTAAATAAGGGGGACGTATGAACCAGGAAGCCGCCGCAAGGACTTATAAAAGACAGAATTATTTTATTGATAGAAAGTTCCAGACCCGTTTTATTCTCAAATTCTCTGCGCTTGTTGCCATGGGTGCGGGAGCTACCATGCTTCTTTTGTATTTCCTTTCTCAGAATTCCACGACCGTGGCGTTCATCAAGGCTCGTGTGAGCGTGATGACAACGGCGGATTTTCTTTTTCCTCTTTTATTGCAGACGGTGGCGATCGTGACGGTTTTTGTCGGACTTGCTGCTGTGGGGGTGACTCTTTTTGTCTCACATAAGATCGCAGGACCTTTGTTCCGTTTTAAGCAGACCTTTCGCGAGCTGTCTCTTGGGAATTTCTCTAATCAGGTCAAGCTGCGCAAGGATGATCAATTGGCGGAAGTGGCAACGGATTTCAATGAGATGATCACTTCCGTTCGGACCCAGGTGATCGCGGCCAATGAGGCGCTCAATGTCATTCAGGAGCAGATCCATTCGATTGGCGAGGCGAATGTTGCGGAAGCCAAGCGTAAGAATTTTCAGGAACTCAAGCAGAAGGTCAAGGTGCTTGAGCGGGCGATCCTTTTCTTCAGGATATAATGAACTTTTTTCGGGTGATCCTAGTTTTGGGGCTACTCGTGTTTTCCCTCCTCACGGCAGGGCCGTCTTGGGCTGTTGAAGATGCTTTTCCTTCTGGTAAAAAGATCGTTTCACGGCATTTTACGATTACTCTCGCGCCTGGTGTTGATGAGGGCAGTCTTGTGACGAGGCTTAACATTGGCCCTCAGCATAAGATCCTGGCGGGTGAGTCGTTAAAGGGAGTTACGTATTCTGCTAAGAGTTTAGGGGATCTTTTGGATGCGCTTTTTGGTTGGGCGAGTGGTGTTTTGGATATGCAGCTTTATAGTTATCGGGGCGATATCAAGGTGACATCAACCCCTCAGCAGTTAAAAGATGTCTATTACAAGTTGTATGGACGGGAAAGTCGTTCAGATAAGGGATTTTATATCTTTGAGGGGAACACTCTTTATGTCACGGCGGATGCTTTTACGAGAGAGATTGTCGGGCATGAAGTGGCGCATGCGATTATCAGTAATTTCTTTGTTGTTCAGCCTCCAGAAAAGGTTGCTGAGGTGTTGGCCGGGTATATTGAGTATCAGTTAAGAAAGATATCATCTGCGCCATGATAGTGGGATTCCGATAAAATTAATCAGACGGATAAAGAGTGGGGTCAGGATTTCTTGAGGATTAAATGAGAACTTTTCGAGCAATTCTAGGTTCTTGCGTATTTGTCTCATTTCTTTTTGTTGTT
>JADGCU010000005.1:48873-53833 GCA_015228785.1 Candidatus Omnitrophota bacterium | reverse complement strand
CTCGGATGTCGTGGCCCCGCCAATCATAAGAGGGATCGAGAGCCCTTCTTTCTCCATTTCACGGGCCACATGGACCATTTCATCCAAGGATGGGGTGATGAGCCCTTAAAGCCCGATGATGTCGGCATTAAGTTCGCGGGCCTTTTGTAGGATCACCTGGGAGGGGACCATGACACAAATGTCATGAATTTCAAAATTATTACAGGCAAGGATTACGCCCGCAATATTCTTTCCGATATCATGGACGTCTCCCTTGACGGTGGCAAGCAGAATTCGTCCATTTGTCTTGGCGCTCCCGGCTTTATTCTTTTCGATGAAAGGCTGGAGGTAGCTGACCGCCTTTTTCATAACCCGGGCGCTTTTGACGACCTGCGGCAGGAACATTTTTCCTGATCCAAAAAGTTCGCCTACGATATTCATCCCATCCATCAGAGGGCCTTCGATGATGGAGAGGGGTGCGGGATATTTGGGGAGAGCCTCCTCAAGGTCGGCTTCGATGAAATCCGTAATGCCTTTGACCATGGCATGGGCCAGGCGTTTTTCGACAGAATCGCTCCGCCAGGCCTGGTCTTCGATGATTTTTTTATCTTTAGTTTTGAGCGTTTCTGCAAAAGTGACAAGGCGTTCTGTTGCGTCCTCTTTGCGGTTGAGGATGACATCTTCGACGCGCTCGAGTAATTCTTTGGGGATCTCATCATACACTGCGATCATGCCGGCATTTACGATCCCCATATCCATTCCCGCCTTGATGGCGTGGTAGAGAAAGACCGTATGCATGGCTTCCCGCATGGCATCATTCCCGCGAAAAGAGAACGAGACGTTGCTGACACCACCCGAAATACGGCAAAGGGGGAGAGCTGCTTTTATTTCACGGGTTGCTTCAATGAAATCAACCGCATAATTGTTATGGGCGTCTATGCCTGTGGCAACCGCAAAGACATTTGGGTCGAAAATAATATCCTCTGGCGGGAAGTCGATTTCTTCGGTGAGGATCTTATAGGCGCGCTCACAAATCGCGACTTTTCGGTCTTTTGTGTCAGCCTGACCCTGGGAGTCAAAGGCCATGACAACAGCCGCTGCCCCGTATTTTCTGAGTTTACGCGCTTGATCGCGGAATATGTCCTCGCCTTCTTTGAGGCTGATGGAGTTGACGATGGCCTTTCCCTGGACGCATTTGAGGCCTGCTTCAATGACGTCCCATTTTGAGGAATCGATCATGATGGGGACCCGTGAGATATCTGGCTCGGATGCGATGAGGTTGAGGAATTTCACCATCGCGGCCTTGGAATCAAGCATGGCCTCATCCATGTTGATGTCGATCGCTTGAGCGCCATTGTCGACCTGTTGGCGGGCGACGGAAAGGGCTTCTTCAAAGTTCCCATCTATGATAAGTTTTGCAAATTTCTTGGATCCTGTCACATTGGTGCGTTCGCCGATGTTCATGAAATTTGATTCTTTGCGAAGGATCAAGGGCTCTAGCCCGCTGTAGCAGGACAAGGGCAAGATGGTCGGAATTTTGCGCGGGGCAATGGTCTTGACGGCATCTGCGATCGCTTGGATATGATCCGGAGTTGATCCACAACATCCACCGAGAATATTCACAAGGCCGCTCTGGGCGAATTCTTTAACAAGATCCGCCATGGCCTGAGGCGTTTGATCGTACTGACCGAATTGGTTGGGAAGGCCAGCATTGGGATAGGCACTGATAAAGGTGTTTGCCAGGTCTGAGAGCGTCTCTAGATGCGGACGCATATCTTTGGCGCCAAGGGCGCAGTTAAAGCCAATGGCCAGGGGTTGCGCGTGTTTGACTGAGATCCAGAAGGCTTCCGCTGTCTGGCCCGATAGGGTGCGACCCGAGGCATCCGTGATTGTTCCGGATAACATGATAGGAATGGGCGTTTTTGCCGACTCATTAAAGGAGAGGGCGGCATAGATGGCGGCTTTGGCATTCAGGGTGTCAAAAATGGTTTCGATCAAGAAAACATCGACGTTGCCTTCAGCTAGACTTTTGATCTGCTCGCTATAGGACAAGACCAGTTGATCAAAGGAAATGGCGCGGAAACTGGGATCATTGACATCCGGTGACAGGGAAGCTGTTTTATTCGTCGGCCCAATAGACCCGGCGACAAAGCGTGGCTTTGATGGATTTTCTCGGGTGTATTCATCGGCAGCGGCACGGGCAAGTTTTGCAGAGGCAAGATTGAGCTCGTGAACCAGTTTTTCCATCTTGTAATCGGCAAGGCTGACACTGTTGGCGTTAAAGGTGTTGGTTTCGATGATGTCAGCACCCGCCTCAAGGTAGAGCTGATGAATGCCTTTGATGATGTCAGGCCGGGTTAGAGAAAGAAGGTCATTATTACCTTTAAGATCCTGGGCCCATTCGCTGAACTGTTCACCTTTGTAATCCGCCTCGCTCAGTTTATGGCGCTGGATCATGGTTCCCATAGCGCCATCGAGAATAAGGATGCGTTTCTGGAGAATTTTGGCAATGGGATGGTCGCTGAATGATCTATTCATGGATTAAACGATAATAGAAAGGTATAGTAATGTCAAATGTTGAGTTAAGAGTTAGGAGATAAGAGTTAGGTAAGGAGAAACCCGAGAGAATTGATTTTCTTGAAAGGTCAGATATGAGTGATTGTTGTGTTAAGGCGCCGCAGAAAAGTTTTTTTGCTAACAAGGTTGTTTTGTTGACTTTGATCGTGGGGAGTGTATTGGCCGCGTCTTTTATGGTCCCTCTCCTTGTGGCATTTCGTGAGGTTTTCACGGGGTATGTCAGGATTCTCTTTTGGCCATTGGTCTTGGGGCTTTTGGTCGGAGGCGTTATAGATTATTACATCCCGCGTGAATATGTGTCTTTGATCTTAGCAGGAAAAAAGAGACGGAATATTCTTTATGCAGTTGTTTGGGGTTTTACGATGACGCTGTGTTGTCATGGGATCCTGGCGATTGCGATCCAGCTTTATAAGAAAGGGGCTGCGCCTTCCTCGGTTGTCGCGTTCTTGCTGGCGAGTCCCTGGGCGAATTTCCCTTTGACGTTGATGTTGATAGGATTTTTTGGGCCAGCCAGGGCGGGCTATATCATTCTTTCCGCTATTGTGATCGCGCTTATTACAGGATGGATTTTTCAGGTTTTTGAAAAGAAAGGCATGATCGAGACGAATCCGCATACAGTTGAGATGGCCAGGGATTTCGATATTTGGCAGGATGTTAAACAGCGCATGGTTACGTATCGTTTCGATTTATTGCGCGATATGAAAGGGATTCTAAAGGGCGTGAGGGATCTTTCCGAGATGGTATTATGGTGGATCCTGTTAGGCATGACGCTTGCGGCCGCCATGGGAGCCTACGTTCCAGATCATTTCTTTCATCGATTTATGGGGAAGTCTTTTGCAGGTATGTCTATGACACTTTTATTCGCAACGGTTGTGGAAACCTGTTCTGAAGGTTCATCTCCTTTGGCGTTTGAGATTTTCCGTCAGACAGGAGCTTTAGGAAATGCCCTTGTCTTTTTGATGGCAGGAGTTGCTACGGATTATACGGAGATCGGTCTTTTGTGGGCTAATGCCGGTTGGCGTACGGCTTTGTGGATGCCAGCTATCTGCGTGCCTTTGATCCTTTTCTTTGGATATATGGGCAATGTTATTTTTCATTGAATAGACTTCTAAGTCTTTATTGGACGGGAAACGAGATTCGCATATAATAAAGCGTTTCCTATTTAATATTCTAATTTTGAGGGGGTTATGAGCCAGGTTAAATTTTTTCTTGATGAAAAGGATATGCCGAAAAAGTGGTACAACCTCGCGGCGGATCTTCCGACGCCCATGTTACCACCGATCACGCCTGATGGAAAACCTCTCGAGCCGCATATGCTTGAGGCTGTATTTCCCAAGAATCTGATCGAGCAGGAGATGAGTCAGAAGCGCTGGATTGATATCCCCGAGGAAATCCGTGAGATCCTTTATCGCTGGCGCCCTTCGCCATTGCGTCGTGCGATATATTTGGAAAAGTATCTGAAAACGCCGGCTAAAATTTTTTATAAGGATGAGAGCGTTTCGCCATCGGGCAGTCATAAGACCAACACAGCGGTGGCGCAGGCTTGGTACAACAAAAAATTTGGGATCAAAAGGATTACGACCGAGACCGGGGCGGGGCAGTGGGGAACAGCGCTATCTTTTGCTTGTTATCTGTTGGGCCTTGAGTGCAAGGTGTTCATGGTTCGCGTCAGTTTTGAGCAAAAGCCCATGCGTAAGACGTTGATGGGCCTGTGGGGAGCTAATTGTGTGGCTAGCCCATCGAATGAAACGCAGGCTGGACGTGCCGTTCTTGCGGAGATGCCGGATACACCCGGAAGCCTGGGCATCGCGATCAGTGAGGCTGTTGAGGCTGCGGTGACCGACAAGTCTGGGAAGACTCGTTATGCGCTGGGGAGTGTGTTGAACCATGTTTTATTACATCAGACGATCATTGGGCTAGAGGCGCAGAAGCAGCTTAAGAAGGCCGGGATCAAAAAGCCTGATATCGTGATCGGTTGTGCGGGGGGCGGCAGTAATTTTGCCGGAATTTCCTTTCCGTTTGTGAACGATAAGATCCATGGCGCCAAGATCGAGATCATTCCGGTCGAGTCTGCGGCATGTCCTAAGATGACAAAGGGAAAATTCTTGTATGATCATGGTGATGTGGCGGGGATGACGCCGCTTTTGCCTATGCATACGCTGGGATCTCATTTTATTCCGCCAGCGATTCATGCCGGGGGATTGCGTTATCATGGTATGGCGCCATTGGTGAGTCAGGCGATCGTTGAGGGGCTTATGAAGCCGCATGCGGTCGATCAGCTTCATAGTTATGAGGCTGCGATCATCTGGGCGAGGACCGAGGGCTTTGTGATCGCTCCTGAGTCATCGAATGCGGTGGCCTGTGTTATTGAAGAAGCTAAAAAGGCCAAGCGTGAGGGGAAAGA
>JADGCU010000005.1:30555-48773 GCA_015228785.1 Candidatus Omnitrophota bacterium | reverse complement strand
CACATGATGATTTCGAAAACAACGGGTAGTTTTATGGATTATGACGGGGAGATTGCCTTCAGTGCCGATGATCTCGTCAATTCGAGGTTTGATCTCACCATTAAGGTTGCGAGTATTAATACGCATAATGAGATGCGCGATGGTCATTTAAAGGGTGCGGAATTCTTTGAAGCGGAGAAATATCCGACGATTGTCTTTAAGACGAAGAAAATCGTATCTTTGGGGAATGATAAGTATGCTTTGACCGGGGATCTTACCATGAAGGATGTGACCAAAGAGATGGAGATTCCTGTTAGTATTTTGGGGCCGATCGTGTTTCCAGAAGGGAAGGGGACTGGGGTTGGAATATCATCCCAATTCCAGATCAATCGACAGGATTTCCATGTCAATTTTAACAAGAAACTTGATAATGGAGGACTCATGGTTGGCGATGTTGTGGATGTGACCGTGAATCTTGAGGCGCACGCAAAGTAAGGGCATGGATCCAGCAGATCAAGGGACAAGATGAAGTCGTCTAAAGAGAATAATAATTTTCCATCTAAAATATCCGATCCGGAAACGTGGGTCGAGAGTCATGGTGATTATTTGTTTCGCTATGCCCTCATGCGGCTGCGCAATCGCGAGTCTGCTGAGAATATGGTGCAGGAGACATTTTTGGCTGCGCTCACGGCTCGTAATTCTTTTAGTGGACGCTCCTCAGAGCGTACGTGGCTTGTAGGCATTCTTAAGCATAAGATTATTGATCAATATCGAAAGAGTTTCCGCGAGAAGCCGATCAGTCAGATTCAGACGGAAGAGGAGCAGACCGTTGATCAGTTCTATGATGCTATGGAGAATCCAAAAGGCTATCCTAAGGACTGGATGCCGGACCCTGTGAAAGTTCTTCATTCCAAGGAATTTTGGGGGATCTTTAAGGGATGTCTTGGGCATCTTCCAGAGCGGACAGCGAGCGCTTTTTCCATGCGCGAAATGGATGGCATGGATACGGATGAGATCTGTAAGGAGTTGGGCATTTCGCCCACTAATCTCTGGGTCATGTTGCACAGGGCAAGGCTTCAGTTGAGGGCGTGTTTAGAACAGAACTGGTTTGAGAAGAAATGAAAATACCTACGAATTGGGAACATGAGACAAAGCTTCCGCTGGTGACCTCCTGTAAGCAGGCCGCCCGTCTTGTGTCTATTTCGGTTGAGCGCAATCTTTCTATTCGTGAATTTTTGTCCATGCGCATTCATCTGTGGATGTGCAAAACCTGTACCCGCTACAGAAATCAGATGAAGGCCCTCAGGAATATTTTTCTTCATCATGAAGAGGTCTTGGATAATGTCCCGGCTTCCGTTGAGGAGTGTCTTGATCAGCAGGCCAAAGAAAAGATCAAGGCCAAGCTTTTGAAAAAGGCTTAAGTTATTTTTTTTTGTCAGCACGCCATTTCTTTCGTATGAACATTTCCCAAGAGATTATTTTAGGCTGGTCTGGTTATAGACTGACGGACGGGGATCTTTCCTTGGGCGTGACTCCTGATATTGGTGGTCGCATCTTATCGCTTATTTTTCGTGGGGAAGAGCTTCTTTACGGGCATGCGCCTGAGGCGGGACAGATTTATGATTTCTCTACCGTGACTGACCTTCGATTTTGGAAGAAGCAATTTGGTTTTCATATCTTTGGAGGCGATAAGACTTGGGTGGCTCCTGAGAAAGATTGGTGGGACAAAATTCCCCCTTTGGAGATTGATGTGGGGCGCTACTCTCTGGAGATCAAGGGAAATTTTGTAGTTATGGTGAGTCTTCTTTGCAGGGAGACAGGACTTCAGATTACGCGACGCATTTCATTAGATGAGGGGATGGTCTTGATTGAGGAAGAATTTTGTAACATGTCCTCCCAGACAATTGTCAAAGGCATTTGGAATGTGACGCAGATCAACAAGCCTTTTGATGTATATATTCCTGCAGCGGTCAAAGACGTCCGTTCGTATTATCATGAGGATCCAACTCTTCCTCGATTTGAAGTTGTTCCGCAGGTAAAAGGAGATGGGGTGATCATTCCCTGCCGGGGGGACATTTGTTATAAATTGGGAGCCATGGTTCGTGAGGGCCGAGCAGTTGTCATAAAGGAGACGCCTGGAGGGAGGGTCGCCTGGAGTCGTTCTTTTGACATTGATCTGTCGCAACCTTACGCCCATCGTTCTGTTGTTGAGGTTTTCAACTCTTCGAAGTATGATTACGGGGAACTTGAGATTCATTCACCTCTGTATGAGATCGCTCCCGGAGCGCGTGTTTGTTTGAAGCAGTCCTGGAAGATAACAGAGGTGAAGGGTGAATTCTTTTGATATGATTGACGTCAGCTCTTTGGGGGAGTATAAAAAGAAGGAATTCGTGGTTTATTGCTAACAATTTCTTGGTTAGGCAGGAGATTTTTTAAAGACTACTTAGGAGAAGAATCAGTGAAAAAGATCTTGATCGTTGATGATGACCCTACAGTGCAGAAACTCGTGAGTTCTATTCTTGCGGCTGAGGGCTATGATGTTGCAATTGCTAAGGATGGGATTGACGCCATGGTGGCCCTTAAGAAGGAAAAGCCAGATCTCCTGGTTCTTGATATTATGATGCCGGAATTTAACGGGTATGATGTTTGCCATGCTATCAAATTTGACCCGGTCTTGAAGGATCTGCCAATCGTCATTCTAACCCAGCGGGAAAAAGAACTTGATTCGCGACTGGGTGTTTTGATGGGTATTGAATACTTGCATAAACCGGTTTCTCCAAAAGAGCTGGTCGCTATGATTTCAGGAATGCTTGCTCGCAAAAAATAAAAGATTATCACGTACGCAAAGGATGTCCATGTTTCGTTTTATCATATTGCTAGTGTTTGTGAGTTGTGTCTTTTTTCCGTCTTTGTGTGGAGCCGATGATAATTCCTTTAAGGCTAAAAATCCCGATATTGATAAGTATCCGTTCGTTAAGAATTTTATTACGGGACTGGGGTATTATCATCGTGTTGCGATACGTCTTAAAGCAGAGGCAGATATGCCGGCTACAGCAGAGACGGAGATGAAGGCTATCCAGCTGTTCATAGATAATAGGACAATGGATAATACAGAACTTAGGATCGCGCGCAATTATGTGACGCAATTCACATCTTCACGTAATGGGTTGATCCGCAAACTTGCTCAAGATACGATTGTTACGTATGACAAGCTTATTGCCATGAGTGTAGAGGAGAGAGGGCTATGGCAGGCTTTCTTGGATTTTAAAAAGCAGCAGGATTCTCAGCGGATCGATGAAGGGGATTTTATTCGTCAGCAGACGGAGATTGCTTTGGACAAGAAAGAAGTTGCAAAAGGCTTGCTTGAAGCTTGTCGTATTATTCATACGGTTCTCTTGAGTGCTGAGAAGTGTGAGAGTGAGGAGTGTTCCCATCTTGCTGTTACCCAAAAGGAGCGCGATAAGCTTCTTGAGAAACTGGATGCTTTTGCAGGAAGCAATATGGCCTGGGGCATGAAAGAAGGCCAGAGTACGGTTGAGGCTTGCGAGGCTGCTATCCGAGAGATTCTTGAAGACCGCATTTATTTGAGTAAGTGATGATGTTGCCTTTGGGGTTGATTAAGCCCTGTAGATTGATATAATCCTTTCCATGCCCGCCCAGAAGCCAGTTCCCATTCCTTTTTCTTTTCCGGAGCTTCGTGTTGTCGAGGCCTCTGCAGGATCAGGCAAGACTTACGCATTGGCCAAACGTTATGTTCGGCTTATTCTGCATTTATCCCGAGGCAAGGAAACGCCTCCGATCCATTCGATTCTGGCCATCACATTTACCAACAAAGCTGCGATTGAAATGAAGGAGAGGATCCTGCGGTTCCTTAAGGAACTTGCTTTGGGCGTCATGGATCCTGGCGAACGGGAGGATATGCTTGAGGGGCTTGATATGTCTTCCGATGGCGCACAAAAGACAGCACAGATTGTTATTGATACGATTCTCCGGAATTACAATTATTTTCAAGTTCAGACGATCGACCGATTCATTAATGCTCTTTTAGTCAGTTCTGCTTTTCAGATTGGCTTGACAGCGAATTTTCGGATCAAGACAAGTTCCCGTGATCATCTCGCCCTTGCTTTGGATGAGTTGATCGATGAGGTAGCAACCAATGTAGCAGTTAAAAGGACATTTGATGATTTCTTGACCAGCATGCTTCTGGTTGAGGCTCGTTCGGCCTGGATCCCCAAAGATGTCGTACTGGATACGGTTCAGCAGCTTTTTGGTGATTATAATACGTATGCCAAGGCATTCAGTCGGGAGGGTATTAAGCCAGAGGATCTGATAAGAACAAAAGGGCAGATCATCGCACAGGTTAAAGCATTTGTTGAGAAGATGCCTGAAGGGGTTAACAAGACTTTTGCGCAAAGCATGAGAAGATTTGCAGAATCCCATCGGGGTGCGTTTCGTTTCTCACCGGGATTATCATCTTATTTTGTGGCAGGCAAAGAGATCCCATGGATAAAAGGAGCAGTTCGGAGTTCTTGGCATGAAGATCAGTGGGCCAAGATCCAGGCAGGGTTTGTGAAGGCCGCAGACCTGGAGGTCAGGCATTTGTATGATCCCTATGTTGAGATCTTTGAGAGCGTTCGTGAGAAATTAGCGGAAAACTGTATTCGAGAGGACATGCTTTTCTTAGAGGAGCTGAATGCCAAGGCGCGCCTTGTATATGAGCAGGGGATCGCTCCCGAAGAATTGTATTATCGGCTTTCGACGCGTTTTGAACATTATTTATTTGATGAATTCCAAGATACGAGCATTCTCCAGTGGGAGAATTTAAGAGTTCTTCCTGAGGATGCGATCGCCAAAGGAGGCTCCCTGTTCTATGTTGGAGACAAGAAGCAAGCGATCTATTCTTTCCGGGGAGGGGATACGCGTCTTTTTGATGATGTCCGTGAGCAGTATAAGGATCCGGGATATCATTCGGTCAGGGAGCGGCTTGTGAAGAGTCGCCGGAGTCTTAAGAGCATCGTTGAGTTTAATAATAAGATCTTTGATCTTTCTTGTCTTGAAGGATTGATGCGTGTTACGGGCAAGGATGGGGATCTGGTTATTCCTGCTCGAGCTCAGGATTTTGATGAACTTAAGCGTATATACGAGGGAGCTTCGCAGGAATTGGTTCACCTTTCCCCTGAAGGTTGTGTTCGCGTGGAGATCTTAGAGGGCGCTAACAAGGATGATGTGAGAACGAGTGCCCGGGCAAAGGTCATGCCTATTATACGGGATCTTGCCCAGCGGTTTTCGTTGCGCGATATTGGGATTCTTGTGAGGAAGAATGATGATGTAGAGGAAGTGACGCGGTGGCTTTTAGAGGAAGGGATCCCTTCTTCTTCGGAACGGACGCTTAATATTAAAGAACATGTCTTGGTCGGTGAAGTGATTGCTTTCTTAAGATTTCTGTGCTCGCCGATTGATAATGTGTCTTTTGCTGAATTTATTCATGGGGGCATCTTTTTAAGGGCGAGCGGACTTTCTATTGAGGATATTCAGGGGTTCATTCTTTCTTGGCGCATGCCTAAACAGCGGGCTTCTCTTTACATGGCCTTTCGTCAGAAATTCCCTAAAGAGTGGGAAGCCATTGTTGGGGACTTTTTCAAGAACGCTGGACTGTATCCATTTTATGAGACATTGGTAAGTTTTTATCGTCGTACGCAGGTGCTTGAGAATTTTCCGGGTGATCAGGGATTTCTTATGCATCTTTTGGATTTAGTCAAAACCAAGGAAGAAGAATTTCCTGATATGCTTTCTTTTCTTGATCATTACGATGTGCTTGAAGGAGAGGATCTTTATGTGGATGTCGCTGGGGGGGATGCAGTTCAGATCATGACCGTGCATAAAGCTAAGGGTTTGGAATTTCGGGCTGTCGTGCTTCCTTTTTTGACTATGAGCTTGGATCGTAAGAGTTCAGCGAGGAATAAGGCCTTGGCGTACACTCTTTGCCCTGGGGATGATGATTTGATGTTGTATCATTTTAATAAGACGCATACAAAATATTCCGAGTTGGCTGAAGAATTAGACGTTGATGAGGATATGCGTACGTTCTTCTCCGAGTTAAATAATATTTATGTCGCCCTGACTCGAGCTGCTTGTGAGATGTATGTCTTTATTCCTCCCAAGGCTGGACAGAGTCGTAACCTGGTCAGGGATCTTATTCCGGAAAGTCTTTATGGTTTGGGGGAGCCGGCAACGCGGTATCCTGAAAAGAAAAGTGATGAGGCAGGAGATCCTAAGGAGCTTCTGCCGTCAGGCTGCCTTGATTGGATTACCTTTCTTCGCGAGGAATTCTCTTTGGATAACGACCTTGCTAGGCGCAAAGAAAGAGATGCGGGTCGTACTCTTCATGCCATTTTGGAGAGGGTCAAGGTCCTCCAGGACAAAACCGCACTAGTTAGTGTTCGAGATGCGGTTGTCGCGGCGGGAGAACAGAGGAGGCTTCCCTTTTCAACAGAGGAGGGCGTCAGCCAGGTCGCAGAGTTCGTGAGTTCTCCATTAATTCGCCCGTTCTTCTTTACGAATGCCCAAGAGATTTATTGCGAGAGGGAATTTGCTGATCGGTTTGGCAATGCAAGGCGCATGGACCGAGTTCTTGTTTTTGACAAAGAGGTCTGGGTTGTTGATTTTAAACTGGATGTGTTGGGAGATGAGGCTCAAGTTCAGGTGCGTGGGTATATGAATGTTCTCCAGGATGTCTTCTTGGGGAAACACATCAAGGGCTTTCTTGTCTCCATTATAGAAAAGAAGGTTAAAGAGATCGTTTAAATATTTTGGTATAACGCGATGTCACGAATTATTACGATTGATTTTACTCATAACTTTCTGGATGAACTCACAGGGTATATTGAGCGGGAGTATCTTAAAGAAGGTCGTTCCCTTGATCGGCTTGCGATTGTTTTCGGGGGAAAACGGCCAGCGCATTTCTTAAGGCGTACTCTTGCCCGCAGGATTAATAAGGGGTTTGTTCCTCCGAAATTTCTTACGATTGATGAATTGATGGACATCATCGCTAATAAATCAGGCGTATTAGCTATGGGTGTGGACCTTGATGATCGTCATGAGATCTATACGCTTGCCAGGGAGTTTACGCCTCAACTTCTTGAGGGGCGGGAGGAATTTGCGAAGTTCCTGCCGTGGGCAGGGGATATTCTGGATTTTATTAGTCAGTTGGACCTGGAGGATGTGTCTTCTTCTGCGCTTAAGAATATTGAGGAGAGCGCACGCATCGGGTATCCTGTTCCGGAAAACATCAACAGGCTTCTTCAGAACGCGCTCACACTTCGGGATGTTTTTCATAAGCGTTTGCGGGAGAGAGGCCGTACTTCGCGAGGGTTACAGTATTTGCGTGCTAAAGAAAATGTCGGGCGCTTCCCGCTTGTGGAATATGAGGAAATTATTTTCGCTAATTTCTTTTATTTTCATAAGACGGAAGAGGCTGTGGTTAAGGATCTTTACGCGCGGGGGCAGGCAACGCTGATCTTTCAGGGTGATGAGCGCAAGTGGCCGGTTTTGAAACGTATTGCCAAGCATTTTAGTTGTGAGTTGAAGGAAGGGGCAGAGCCAACGCCGACCACTTTTGACCTCAAGGCTTATTCTGCTTTTGATGTTCATAGTGAGGCAGCGGTTGTACGGGATATCTTGTCCCAGATTAAAGATTTTGAGCGCACGGTGGTGATTCTTCCGGACGCGACGGCTGTTGTACCACTTCTTTCGGCCATGCCGGAAGGCGTGAAAGATTTGAATGTGTCTATGGGGTATCCGCTGAAGCGTAGTAGTCTTTATCTTCTTCTTCAGTCAATCTTTAAGGCGCAATCTTCTTGTCGAGATGGGCGTTATTATGCGAAAGATCTTTTGGCCGTCTTTCAACATCCTTTTGTTAAGAATCTAAGATTGGGATCGGACCCTGCTGTGATGCGGGTTTTGGTTCACAAGATAGAAGAGGCATTAAAGGGGCGTCTCGCCTCTGATGTCGCGGGGCAGTCATTTGTGGAGCTAGCGGCACTTGAAGGCGATGAAACGGTATTGACAGAGGCTTTTAGCTTATTGCGTGGAATGGGGATTGATATTGGTCTTGATGACCTTGCTAAGACGTTGTGTGAGGTTCAGAGGATTGTATTTGCCTCCTGGGAAGATATTTGTGATCTTAATTCTTTCTCACGTGTTCTCGGGAAATTCCTGGATGTGATGAGTGAGAAGAGTTTTATGAAAGAATATCCGCTGAATATCAATATCGCCTCCCGGATGTATGAGGTTAAAGAGGAGTTAGAAAAGGCGTCTTTTGGCGACGAGCCTTTCTCCGCTGATGAGATTTATCGGATCTTTGAAGACAAGATCGATCGTGAACTTGTGAGTTTTTCTGGGACACCGCTGAAAGGGCTTCAGGTTCTGGGGCTTTTTGAGACACGGTCGCTTAATTTTGATCATGTCATTATCATGGATGTGAATGAAGGACTGCTTCCAAGAATCAATGTGCAGGCTTCTTTGATCCCGCGAGAGGTGATGAGTCAGCTTAGTCTTGACCGGCTCGAACTGGAGGAAGAAATTCAGCGTTATCAGTTTATGCGCGTGATCTCATCAGCCAAGACAGTTCATTTGGTTTATCAGAAGAACAAGGAGAAAGGGCCGAGCCGGTTTTTGGAAGAGCTTATTTGGGAGAAGCAATGCAGGGTAGGGCGTTTGGAGCCGTATCCGACGATGCGTGCCGGATTCTCTGTGCGCGTGAGCGGTCAGCGGCGTGAGGCCAAAAAGACACCACAGATCCTTGATTTTCTAAAAAGTTTTACATATTCTGCGAGCAGCATCAATGCTTATTTGAATAATCCTTATCAATTTTATACGACCTATGTTTTGGGTCTTCGTGACGAGGATGACCTTTTGGATGAGCCGGATGCGGCCCTGATCGGGGATTTTATGCATCGACTTCTGGAGGAGGCTTATCAGCCCCTGGTTGGCAAGCCGTTCTTGTTGGAGGAAGCTTTTGCGAAGAGAATGTGGAGCCTGTTTGAGAAGCGATTTGAAGAAACCTTCATTCGTCGGATGCGCTCAGATGCTTTTTTGGTGCGCGGGGTCATGGAGCATAAATTGCGGATGTTTTTAGAGGCCGAGCAGGAGAGGGGGCCGTTGATCGGAAAGATTATTGGTCTTGAAGAGGATTTTTCGGGGATTATTTCCTTGTCTTTCGGTTCTGTGGCTTTAAAGGCAAGGGTGGACAGGATCGAGGAGTTGAGAAACGGTGAGATCTTGGTTTTGGATTATAAGACCGGGAATTCTGATAAATTGCCCAAGCGACTGCTTAGATTATCAGATTCGCCGACTAGGGAGGATATTTACGAGAACGTGCAGTCTTTTCAACTCTTGCTTTATATGTATCTTGTGGCAAAGAAATTCCCGGGAGTTCGTTTGAATGCGGGACTTTATGGATTGCGCGATGCGGATATGCGACTTATTTTTAGCGAAAAGTTTTCCTATCAGCCGACAGAGGAATTTTTGGCGCCTTATTTGAAAGCTTTGGATGTCGTTTTAAGTGAGATTGTTTCACCGGATATGCCTTTTGTGGATGATCCTATGAGAGATGAAAAGTTTTAGAAAGATATGACTATGGTTGCGTCCCCTAAGAGACGTCATATAATATCTTTGAATCCCGTATTATGTAGACGGGCCAACCCAGGGAGAGCTTATGCCCAAGACTATCTTGATCGTTGACGATGAGGAGATTGTCGTTGATATCACCAAGCGCAAACTTACCCAAGAAGGATTTTTTGTGATCGGTGTCAACGATGGCGAAATGGCTATTCAGGCGCTTAATCAGGGCTTGGTTGATCTGATCCTTTTGGATGTGGAAATGCCCAAGATGAATGGGTATACGTTTATGAATGAGCGAAAGAAGATCCCGGGCGCTGAAAACATTCCTGTCATTGTGCTTACGGCATATGATTCTATGGAACCGATCTTTCGTCGGAATAACGTTCAGGCATATTTGACCAAACCGCTTCAATTTCAAGAAGTTTTGGATAAAGTTAATGAAATTATTGGGGTGTCTTAGTTTCTTATGATCCAAGATAATCTTAAGCAGGTTCTTTCTAGTATTCAGGAAATCTGCACACGTGCTGGGCGTGATCCCAACGATGTTGTTTTGGTTGGCGTTACCAAGTTCGCGGAGGCGCCTGCGATTAATGATGCGATTGCTGTTGGGCTCCTTCACATTGCTGAGAATAAGGTGCAGCTGGCGGAGGCTAAGTTTCCTAAGCTTGATTTGGGCGGGAAGCTTGTCATGAAGCACATGATCGGGCATCTTCAATCCAATAAGGCTAAAGATGCGGTTCGGATCTTTGATCTTATTCAGTCGGTGGACAGTCTCAAACTTGCGCAGGAAATCAATAAGCGTGCGGCTATGATCAGTAAGGTGCAGGACATTCTGATTCAAGTTGATATCGCTCAAGAAGAGCAGAAGTTTGGTCTGTCACAAGAAGAGCTTGATGCGTTTATGGCGGGTGTTAAGGACATGAAGAATGTGAGCGTCCTGGGTCTTATGACCATGGCGCCGTTGACCGAGGATAAGGCGCGGATCCGGTCTGTCTTTCGTCGTGGAAAAGAAATTTTTGAGCATTTCAAGAGCAAGTCGGGTCCCGGGACCCAGCTTGAGATGAAATATCTTTCCATGGGTATGAGTGGTGATTACGAAATTGCGTTGGAAGAAGGCGCTAATATGGTCAGGATAGGGAGCGCGATCTTTAAGTAATAAAAAAGCTGGAGGAGTTATGAAAATAGGTTTTATTGGGTGCGGGAATATGGGCGAGGCGATTCTGGCAAGTCTTCATAAGAAACATCAGTGTTACATTTGCGAGCCGCGTCTGGACCGGCAGATGTATCTTAAAAAGAAATATGTAGCTGTTTTTGGGATGTTGAGCGATGTAGCTAAAGTTGCGGATGCCGTGATCCTTGCTGTCAAGCCTCAGGATCTTCCGGATGTTTTTGCTGAGATCAGGAAACTTCCTTTGAACAAGAAGGTTATTATCTCGATTGCTGCGGGGATCACGACAAAGGCGATCGAGAAGGCTTTAAGTGGTGTGCGTGTTATCCGTGTGATGCCTAATTTACCAGCTATGGTCGGGAAAGGCGTCAGTGGGTTATGCCGGGGAAGCAAGGCAACGCCGAGAGATCTAGCGCTTGCTAAGAGCTTTTTTGATGGGCTTGGTTCTAGCATTGTTGTTCAAGAAAAGATGATTGATGCTGTCACGGCCGTTTCTGGAAGTGGTCCAGCATATGTTTTTCTGTTCGTTGAATCTATGATGAAGGCAGCCCGGAAATTGGGCTTTGATGAGAAAGACGCGAAGGTCCTTGTTTATGGCACACTTTTGGGAAGTGCGCACATGCTGGCGAAGAGCGCTGACAGTGCCGAGGCGCTCCGTCTGAAGGTCACGTCCAAAGGCGGTACAACACAGGCTGCGATCGATGTGTTTATGCAGCGTGATATTATCGGGATTTATGAAAAGGCATTGGGGGCAGCGAAGAAAAGGGCTGTTGAATTATCAAGGTAAGGAGACCGAAGATGAAGATCTCATGTTCATTATGTCATCAGGAAATCGCTGCTGAGGATATCAACCTGTCTCAGGAAGTCGCAAAGTGTTCTAATTGTAATAATGTCTTTAGTTTTTCAGATAAGATCAGCAGCGCGTCTTCGAGATTGCAGGAGCGGCCTGCTATTGAGATGCCCAGGCAGTACGAGATCAGGAATGATGCTGATGGTTTTGTGATCACTCGGCGATGGCTTGGGCCGGCTGTTATCTTTTTGGCGTTTTTCTGTTTATTTTGGAATGGTTTTATGGTTTTCTGGTTTACGATTGCCATTACACAAAAGATTTATGTGATGGCATTATTCGGGAGTCTTCATGCTGCTGTTGGACTTGGCATGCTTTATAGTGTGCTGGCGCAGGTTTTCAATATTACGACAATCAAGGTTTCTTATGATTTTATTACGGTTCGGCATGCCCCTTTGCCGTGTCCAGGTGAGAAGACGATTCCGAGGGGTGATGTAAAACAGTTTTATTCTGAGGAAGATACCCATGAGACTAAACATGGTCATGGTCATACATATGCGGTACGCCTTTTGACCAAGAATGAAAAGACGATCGATTTGATCAAGGGCCTTGCGGGCAGGGATGAGGCCTTGTTTGTGGAGCAGCAGATTG
Source organism: Candidatus Omnitrophota bacterium (assembly GCA_015228785.1). GTDB lineage: Bacteria > Omnitrophota > Gorgyraeia > Zapsychrales > Fredricksoniimonadaceae > JAAYZZ01. Next base: position 36,567 of record JADGCU010000005.1, on the reverse strand, counting down.
AGAAATTTCTTCGGATTCAGGATGAGAATGTTTCAGGGGAGATCTCGAGATAATTTTTAATTTTAATAATGGCAAGGAGTTTTTATGGCAACAGTAGGCGTGATCGGTGGGAGTGGTTTGTATCAGATTGAAGGGATTCAGGATGTTAAAGAGGTTGAGGTGAAGACGCCTTTTGGAGATCCTTCGGACAAGTTTATTACTGGCGTTCTTGAAGGGACGCCAGTTGTTTTTTTGCCGCGTCATGGCCGGGGGCATCGCATTTCACCAACTGAGATCAATTACCGGGCGAATATCTGGGGCATGAAAAAGCTTGGAGTGAGTGCGATTTTGTCTGTGTCGGCGGTGGGAAGTCTCAAGTTGAAACTGAAACCTACGGACTTTGTGATCCCTGATCAGTTTATTGATCGCACTGCGCCGCGTCGACATATGACGTTCTTCTCAGGCGGGATCGTGGCACATGTCGGGTTTGCGGATCCGATTTCCCATGAGATTGCTGATGAGCTTTATAAAGCCTGTAAGAAGATCAAGGCGACGGTACACAAGAACGGGACGTATCTTAATATGGAGGGTCCTCAGTTTTCGACAAAGGCGGAGTCGGAGCTTTACCGTAGTTGGGGCTGTGACATCATTGGCATGACGAATCTTCCCGAGGCCAAACTCGCACGCGAGGCCGAGATCTCTTATGCCACGCTGGCGGCAGTCACGGATTATGACTGCTGGCACACGTCTCATGGCTCGGTTACAGTCGAGATGATTATTGAAAATCTTAACAAGAACGTGAATAACGCCAAAGAAATCCTTAAGATTGCGATCCCTCATGTTGGCAAGATGAAGAAGTTCTCCGCTGAGGGGGCTCTTCAATGTGCCATCATGACAGCGTCCAACTTTATTCCTGAGCAGAAAAAGAAAGATCTGGAAATCATAATTGGAAAGTATGTGAAATAGGACTTTTCAGTTTTTAAACCAGGTGCCTGTTTTAAAGCGATGGGATAATTATTGTTGATTGATCGGGAGCTGTTGCGACGTCAGGGGAGCGATTATAATTTAGCATGAGATAATTGAGTGTATGCCTAGCATGGTTTTTGATCTAGACGATCGGTTTTCAGGTAGTTTTATTCTTTGGACATCTTTTATAGCGTCTGTATGGTTTTCTTTTGTTTATTTTCCAGGAGTTTTTTTCGCTGATTCATACGATCGTTGGAATGTTTTCTTTATGCTTGTCAAGATGAAGGGGCATCATCGGTACATAGATACAGCGTTGCCATCTTTGTGGATGGGTTTATCATTTGTCATGACAGGGAGCAAGGCGGTGATCACTTTCTTTCAATCTTTCCTTTTTTTCTATTCATCGTTGTCTGTTATAAGGAAGATGGGAAACTTTAAGGGTGGTTGGGTGATTATTCCTTCTGTCGCTTTTCTTTCTTTCCCTTTGTTTCAGGGATATAGTGTTTTCAATGAGCCTTGTGTGGGCACGGTTATAGGTGTTAACTTTTTATTTATTCTTCTTCTTCGTAAGGATGGGTTGAATGGATGGCCCGAGAAAATTCTTTATTTTTTCTTATATGTCTTAATATTCTCAACAATTTTTGGGTTTAGAGGTAATACAATTACGATTCTTCCTGTTGTTTCCTTTGTGCTTTGGCGAAGATTTCGAGCCAAGAAAGAAGTTCTTATTCCTTTTATATCCCTGGTGTTCGCTCTTGTTTTTGTCTTTTCCTTGCCATATGTTCTGGTTCAATGGAGGCATGTTCAAAGGACTAGTCTTCTTAGTTTCGGCATAGCTTGGGAGACCGTACAGATTGCTAAAAGAACGCGTGATGAGCGGTATGATTATTATCTTGATTATGCAGGAAGAACTAAAGGCGCGACTCGAAAGGCGATGGGGAATGTTGAGGAATCTACGTGGTTAGGGTTTTTTGGGAAGGACGCTCTTTATTATCATAAGGTCGAAAGACCTGATGTTTTCAGAAAGATTATGAAAGATTACTGGAGGCTGGTTTGTAGTCATCCTAAAGAATTTGTTGAGAATAAAGTTTATATTTATACCCGTATTTTGGGGATATCACGTCCTTTAAGCTTTCATCCATTCTTTGGTGATTTGAGAAAGAAGTTGGCAGGAGAAGGGGTCTCCTTGACATCATTAAGAAGAAAAAGTATAGATGCTGTGTTTCGATTCATGACCAGATGGGACTTTCTGAGAAGGCCATATTTAATATTTTTAGTTGGGTTTCTATGTTTATGTCTTTCTTGGATATATTTTCGAAAAGATGTTTATTATGTTGGCGCTTTTTATTCTATGGCACTTTTTTATTATTTGGCTTTCTTTGTTACCACGCAAGGTTTTGAATTTCGCTATTTCTTTCCCTCGTTCTTTTTTATCACGATCATAGCGATTGTTGTTGCCGCCAAGGCGATCGAGCTATTTCTCGTTCGTTTAAATGAGAGACGATTTGTTGGCGGCAAGTTTCATTTGATGGAGTAATAAACATTCTAATTATCGAGACAGATCTGAGAGCAGTAATTCTTCGGCAATGTTTTTTGTTTTGAGATGTTTTTAGCTGATCACATGGCGTTTTCGCGTGCTTGACAAAACGCGTGTTTTCGATAAAGTAATCCCCCTATGGACTACCAGAAGACGTTAAATCTTCCCAAAACTGATTTTTCCATGAAGGCGGGGCTGACTCAGAAAGAGCCGCAGATGCTCGCGGCATGGGAGCAGTCAGGTCTTTACAGCAAGATTCGTGTCAAATCTTCGGGGAAGAAAAACTTTATTCTTCACGATGGACCGCCGTATGCCAACGGTAATATTCATATTGGTCACGCGCTTAACAAAATCCTAAAGGATATGATCGTCCGTTACAAGACCATGCAGGGGTTTGACAGTATTTATATTCCTGGTTGGGACTGTCACGGGCTTCCTATCGAGCACGCGCTTTTAAAAGAACTCAAGGCTAAAAAGTCGGATGTTGATTGCTTGGACCTGCGTCATAAGGCCCATGATTATGCGATGAAGTATGTTGGGATCCAGCGTGATCAGTTCAAGCGCCTTGGCATTATGGGTGAGTGGGACAATCCGTATCTGACGCTTTCCAAGGGCTATGAGTTCTGGATCCTTAAGATGCTTTCGGAGCTCGCTAAGCAGGGCTATGTGTATCGCAGCCGTAAGCCGGTTAATTGGTGCTTTGATTGTGAGACCGCGCTGGCCGAGGCAGAGGTTGAGTACGAGGATCATACATCGCCAACGGTATTTGTCCGTTTTCCGGTTAATAATCCTGAAGCCTTGTCAGCGCTTCAGGGAAAGAAGTCATCGCTTTTGATCTGGACTACAACGCCCTGGACGCTTCTGGCTAATGTCGCGGTCGCTGTCAGCCCTGTTTATGATTATGTCTTGGCTGATTTGGGCGATGAGATTGTTATTCTTGAGAAGACGCTCTCAGTTTCTGTTCTCGAGAAGGGGGCGAAGCCTTTTAAGATCGTTGGTGAAGTTAAGGGTGAGGTCTTGACCAAGCTTGTTTATACGCATCCTTTCGGTAAGCGTGAAAATTGCCGCGTGGTAGCGGTTGATTATGTGACCAAGGAAGATGGCACGGGACTTGTTCATACCGCACCAGGGCATGGTCAGGAAGATTATCAAACTGGCCTTAAGAATAAACTTGAGATTTTGATGCCTGTTAATGATCGCGGCGTATTTACTGCCGATGGCGCACCATTTGAGGGCAAACATGTTTTGAAGGCGAATGATGAGATCATCGAAAACCTTCGTACGCAGGGCCTTTTGTTCTACACGGAAAAACTTCAGCATTCCTATCCGCATTGTTGGCGTTGTAAAAAGCCGATCATTTTCCGTGCGACTTATCAGTGGTTTTTGAAGATTGACCATAATGATCTTCGTAAGAAGATCAAGGAATCGATTCAGAAAGATGTTCAGTGGTTTCCGGCGGCTGGTGAGGGACGTATTAAGGCTATGGTCGAGACGCGTCCGGATTGGTGTTTGTCCCGTCAGCGTTATTGGGGCGTGCCGATCCCAGCTGTTCGCCTCAAGGGGACAGAGGATCAGTTTCTTTTCCCAGAGCTTGTTGATCATGTGGCCAGTCTTGTTGCTGAGCACGGCAGCAACATCTGGTTTGAGAAGGATTTGAAGGATCTGTGGCCAAAAGATTTCAAGTGTCCGGTTGGCAAGATTGAGGACCTGGAAAAGACGCAGGATATTTTAGATGTCTGGTTTGATTCTGGCGTTAGTCATCAAGCGGTGTTTCATGAGATGCTTAAAAAGCCGCTTCCGGCTGATCTCTATCTGGAAGGGTCTGACCAGCATCGCGGATGGTTCCAGTCGTCCATTATTCCATCGGTTGCCATCGATGGCCGTCCGCCTTACCGTCAGGTCCTGACGCATGGGTTTGTGGTTGACGGGGAAGGCCGTAAGATGTCGAAATCTCTGGGGAATGTTATCGCACCGCAGGATCTTATTAATACGGGTGGGGCTGACATTTTGCGTCTTTGGGTAGCGTCTTCTAGTTACAACGATGATATTCGTCTTTCTAAAGAGATCATGGACCGCTTGGTTGATGCGTACAGAAAGATTCGCAACACGGCGCGCTATCTTTTGAGCAATCTCGATGGATTTAATCCAGATCAGGATGTGGTTGCGCCTAAGGATATGTTGTTGATTGACCGCTGGGCCTTGAATCGTTTGGCAGGCCTGATCGATCGGACAACAGCCGCTTTTGAGGTTTATGATTTCGCCGGGGTTTATAAGGCTGTTTATCTTTTTTGTAATGAGGACCTCTCGAGCATTTATCTTGACATCCTAAAAGACAGATTATATACTTCGTCGGCTCAGTCGCTCAGAAGGCGCTCTGCGCAGACTGTTCTTTATTATATTGCCGATAGTTTAAGCAGGATCCTTGCTCCGGTCATGTGTTTTACGTCGGATGAGATCTATGCTTCTATGCCTAAAGCGGCTTCTTGCAAGGAGGCTACGAGCGTCCATCTTCTGGATTGGCCATCCGTTCGGGAAGGCTGGAAGGATCCGGCGGTTGAGGAGAAGCTGGCGCTTTTGATCGAGTTAAGGCCGTTTGTGTTGAAATCTTTGGAAGAAAAACGCACCGCAGGATTGATTGGAAGTCCTTTGGAAGCTAGGGTGACCTTTCGGACATCTTCGACTCGTGATGCCGCATATCTAAAAGGTATCATTCATGATCTTCCTGCGTATTTAATTGTGTCTCAGGTGAATCTGGAGGAAGGCTCAGTTCAAAATGCGTTGGGTGGCACATTTGCCCAGACAGAAGTTTTGATCGAGAAAGCAGCAGGCGTCAAGTGTCTGCGTTGCTGGAATTATAAGACAGATATTGGTGCTGATGTGGCGTATCCGGAAGTTTGCGGGCGTTGCGCCAGGGCGATCAACGGATTAGACAGTCAAGATAATGTGTGACAGGAACCTTTAAAGGAGAGAACTTAACATGCCCGATAAGTTTGATGCCAAAAAGTTGGATTTCTTCAGAAAGAGCCTTGAGGCGATGAGGTCCCAGATTCTGGGGGACATCAAAAGTATGTTTGATGAGAATAAGGGCGATCAATCTGACAAAGGTGATATTTCGGGACATGCCTTGCATATGGCTGATGTGGCGACCGATATGTATGATCGCGAGTTTAATCTTTCTTTAGCTTCTAATGATCGCGAACTCTTACAGCGCATACAAGATGCCCTTAATCGTATTGAAAAAGGGACGTATGGATTTTGCTTAAAGACGGGGAAGAAGATTTCTGAACAGCGCTTACGGGCTGTTCCTTATGCTGAATACTGCCTTGAAGTCCAGGAAGAAATGGACAAGAAGGTGGGAAGATAAATTTATTGGGCACAAGGCACATGGCACAAGATACACGGGCCTTGTATAGTTGATGTACTCAGTGACCTGTGCCTTGTCCGCTAAAGCCGTGCTTTGGCGAGATTCCGTCAAGACGATAATGTGGCGGATGATTTGTGCCTTTTATGCTAGACAAATATCGTTCTTA
>JADGCU010000005.1:5081-30455 GCA_015228785.1 Candidatus Omnitrophota bacterium | reverse complement strand
TATAATATTTATTATTACCATAAGACAGGTGAGCTGGATCAGTTGTATATTCTGGCGTTTTCTCTTATTCTCGGAGGGGCGATTGGAAATCTGATCGATCGTATTGCAGTGGGTTATGTTATTGATTTCATTGATTTTCGTGTTTGGCCGGTTTTTAATATCGCAGACAGTGCAATTACGATCGGTGCTTGTATTATTTTTTTCAAGTGCTTTCCTTTGACAAAGTCTAAAGAAGTGAAGAAGCGAAGTGTCATATTGAAAGATTAGGTCGAAAAGACAAAAAGTTAAGGCCTGGAATTAAAGGCGGGCAATAAATTCGGAAAGAAAAGAAGATTTTTATAAAGAACGGGTCAATAATTCTTTCTTGATACATTTTGGATTTTCGATTTTTAGATTCCTAAATTTATCAGTCTGTAGAATTCAAGTTTTAACCTTTTTATCTAGCCTATGTATCCTATCGTTTGTCAACTTGGTCCTGTTCCTGTTTATTCTTATGGCTTGATGCTTGCCATTGCTGTGATGATGACAAGTTTTCTTATTTCTCGGGATGCCCACAAGATGGGTGTTTCATCTGATATGGTTTACGATCTCGCTTTCTGGGTTGTGCTTGCGGGAATTGTAGGAGCCAGGATTTTCTATATCTTTCTTAATCTGGATTTCTTTTTGTCTCAGCCTTTTGAAATGATCATGGTTCAGAAGGGTGGCCTTGCCTGGCAGGGGAGTCTTGTTTTCGGGTTTGTGACCGCTGTGATGTATTTAAGGAAGAAGCGGGTTCCATTCTGGAAATTTCTTGATGTTGCAGCGCCCTATGTGGCTTTAGGCCATGCGATCGGTCGAATTGGATGTCTTCTCAACGGATGTTGTTACGGTAAACCGGCTGGATGGGGAATCTTTTTTCCTGTTTTTGGGGAGCGTTTACAGCCAACGCAGATCTATATGTCTTTAGGGCAGCTTGCGATCTTTTTTATTTTGCGAGCCTCGCAGAGCCGGCTGAGAAAAGATGGGCAGGTTTTTGTTCTTTATCTTTTATTAAGTGCTGTTGAAAGATTTTTGGTGGAATTTGTTCGGGCTGATCATGTTCTTTATGGAGGCTTAAGCATTTTTCAGTATGTTTGTATCGGGATTATTGTTTTGGGGCTCATTATTCATTTACGGCTTGCGAGATAAGAAATGTCAGTACATACGCTTACGGTTACAGACCAGGATCATAATGTTCGCGTTGACAGTTTCATTACGCGTGCGCTTCCTGATGAAATTCCCTCTCGCATGTTCGTTAAGCGTTTGATTGAAGCGGGACGCGTCGAGATCAATGGCAAGAAAACAGATGCCAGTTGTAAGTTGTGCACGGGGGATGTCGTTACTCTAGATATTCATTTGGAGGATTATCCTGATGAGCGGATCAAGCCTGAGGATGTGAGGCTCGATATTGTTTATGAGGATGATGATATTGTGGCGATCAATAAGCCTATTGGGATGACTGTTCATCCCGCCTCCGGGAATTACGGCGGCACTCTTGTGAATGCGTTGGTACATTATTTTGGGGTGTTGTCGGATGTGAATGGGGCCAAGCGTCCTGGGATCGTCCATCGGCTGGATAAAGAAACTTCCGGGGTTATTCTTGTTGCCAAAACAAACATGGCTCATGCGAAGTTGGCGAAGCAATTTGAGAAGCATACGATTGAAAAGAAGTATGTGGCCCTTGTTGAGGGCGTTATTCAATATGATGAAGGCAAGATCGAGGCCTGGATTGAACAGCATCCGAAGTTTCATGATATGCGGCGCATTGCCCGTGGCGAGGGGAGAGGTAAAGAGTCCCGGACATACTATACGGTTATGAAGCGCCATAAGCATTCCACATTGGTGGCTCTTTTTCCGGAAACGGGTCGGACGCATCAGTTAAGGCTCCACATGAAACACCTGGGGCATCAGATTTTGGGGGATGAGAAGTACGGGAATAAGGGATCTTTCCCTCGCCTTGCGCTCCATGCCCAGGCGATCTTTTTTGAGCATCCCATATCCGGGGATCGTATGGAAATTTCCGTGCCTTTGCCCGATGAATTCAAGCCGTTCTTATAAGGTTAGGTGTTCGGGTTTTTATCGTTACCCTTTGAGAATTCGATTGTTTTTGTTCAAAATGAATTCTTTTTTTGATTAGCGCTTTACTTCAACACGTCTTTTTCTATAATGGTAGCAGGTGAAAAATTTTCAGGAGTTTTTATGAAGAAAAGTGGTGGGACGAGCATTGTTATTCTTTCTTTGTTGATCGTAATTCTCCTTTCCGGGGTTGCGATCAGTATTTATCTTTATTCGAAGGAAGCTCAGATCCGTAAAGAGACGGAAATTGCTTTGGTTGCGACCAAAGACCGTAATGTCAAGATTGAGGCAGCTTTGAATGATGCCCAACAGCAGATTGATGTTTTGAAGGGCAAGAATAAAGACGCAGATGATAAAATCAATAGTCTTCTGGAAGAGTTGGACATGGAAAAGGCTCTGCGCGAGCAGGTTAAAGAGGAAAACAAGAAGTTTAAGGATGCTTTGGAGGCAGAGGCTAAAGGCAAGATCGAGTTGCGTCAGAAGATGACAGCGGAGCTGGATGCAGCGCAGGCTAAAATTGTTGAGGCACAGAATAAGGTTATGAGCAGTGAGGAAAAGGCCACCTCTCTTCAACAGAAAGTGGCTGAGCTTCAGCAAAAGAATGATGAGATCGTTAAGCAGTTAAAGGAAATGGAAGAAGGGCAGTTGATTCGCCGTAGTGATGCGCTTCCTGTTCCTGTCTCGGCTCCTGTCGCTGCACCTGTTGTTCAGGATAAGGTTAATCTTGATCGGATTGTTATTACTCCGGCGTCTGCCAAGGAAGGGAAAGTTCTTAACGTAGATACGGAAACGGAATTTTTAATTTTTGATATTGGCACTAAGAGCGGGGTGAAGCAGGGTGATATGATGTCTGTGTATCGTGGTAAGACATATTTGGGGGATGTGAAGGTTTCGAGAGCTCAGGAGGAAATGTCGGCTGCTGATTTTATTCCGCCTTTTTCGAGTCGCAAAGTTCGCAAGAACGATCAGGTGGTACCAAAGAGATAAGTGGGGCATAGGATTTGTGAATTCCTAGGGGCGATGCTTGTCATCGCCTTTTTGTTAGGTGCGCATAATGAATCTAAAAATTTCTCCCATAGATAAGATTTCCGCAACGATCGATCTTCCTGCTTCTAAGTCCTATTCTATCCGGGCATTCTTTGTGGCACTATGTGGTGGCAGATCGCATGTTATCGGGGTTTCCGATTGTGATGATGCCAGGGTTGCGATGCGGATCGCGAAAGCCCTTGGTTCTAAGATCAGGAAAACAGATAAAGGGTTGGTTATTGACGCTTTGGGTGTAGGGAGATTCTTAAGCGTTCTTCATATCGATGTCGGTGAGTCAGGAACGTCTTTGCGTTTCGTGTTGCCGCTTTTGCCCTTTCATGTGCGTAGTGCCCATGTTACGGGACGGGGTACCCTTATTGGTCGGCCGAATCAGCATTTGTGTAAGACGCTTCGAGCATGTGGTCTTAAGATCAAAGGCAATGGTCCCAAAGAGTCAGTGCCGATTTCCTATGATGGGGGAGAGTTATCCGGAGGTTTGGTCACCATTGACGGTTCTGTGAGTTCTCAATTTGTTTCAGCCTTGATGATCGCCTCTGCACGATCTTTGAAAGATACACGTTTGGTGATGACCGGGCGCTTGGTATCTCAGGATTATGTGACGATGACCAGGCAGATTTTACAACGTGCGGGCATCCGATCTGTTCTCAAGTCCTCGAGAGAGTTTTTGATTCCTGGCGGGCAGAAATTCTCCGGGTTGAAGAATTTCTATGTTCCTTCTGATTATGGGCTTGCGGCTTTCTGGATGGTTGCCGCGGCTTTGTTGAAGTCAGATATCAAACTTAAAGGGCATTTTGATGATAGTCTTGTGCAGTCTGACGGCGCTATTCTGGGGCTGTTAAAGAAAATGGGAGTTCAGATGACCCGGACATCTCACATGATCTGTATTAAAGGGCCTACGACGCTTAAAGGCGGAATATTTTCTCTTAAGGATTGCCCTGATCTTGTGCCGATCATGACAATTGTGGCCATGTTTGCTAAAGGAACGACACGTCTTGTGGATATTGGTCATGCGCGTGTTAAGGAGTCTGATCGGATCAGTGATTTGCGTGAGGAACTTCTTAAGGTGGGCGCTGATATTGAAGAGAAGAAAGATGAGCTTATCATTCAGCCTCGTGCGACATATGGAGGGCGGGCGGGCGCATCTCTTCCTGTCCTTGACCCTCATCACGACCATCGGTTGGCCATGGCCTTTGCGGTCTTGGGGCTTAAAGTCGGACTAATCGTGAAAGATGTTGAGTGTACATCGAAATCATATCCAGGATTTGTGCGCTCCTTTCGATGTCTTGCTCGTGCGGCTGCTGACTAAAATAAGATTTTTTCCCAAGATGACCATTCTCAAGTATTTACATTCTTGACCTACTAGAAATCTTTTGACTTCATATTTCTTTTAATATAATATGAGCTCCATCATAAAAGGGTTTTTTATAAAATCTTAACATCTGCTTCAAGAAGGACAGCCATGATCCAAAAACTCATCAATTTTTTCCGTAATATGATTGATAATTTTCTCGGGCTTTTTTCGAGTGATCTGGGTATTGACCTGGGCACGGCTACGACCCTTGTGTATGTAAAAGGTGAGGGTGTTGTCATTTGTGAGCCATCGGTCGTCGCGATCGAGAAAGAAACCAATCGTGTTGTTGCCGTTGGCGATGAGGCGAAAAAGATGTTGGGACGTACGCCTGGGAGTATTGTCGCGATCCGTCCTATGAAAGATGGCGTTATTTCTGATCCGGAAGTCACGGAAGCGATGCTTAAATATTTTATTAAGAAGGCTCAGCCGCGCAGGTTTCTCACGCGTCCGGCCGTTGTCATAGCAATTCCTCCGGGAATCACGGAAGTCGAAAAGCGGGCGGTCATTGATGCGGCGGAACACGCCGGAGCTCGCACGCCGCCCATTTTAATCGAGCAGCCTAAGGCTGCTGCGATTGGCGTTGGTCTTCCTGTTCATGAACCTGGCGGGAACATGATTATTGATATTGGTGGTGGCACAACGGATGTGGCTGTCATTTCTTTGGGCGGCATTGTTCATACTAAATCGATTCGCATCGCGGGTGACGAGATGGACATGGCCATCATTGAGTATTTGAGAAAAACGTATAATTTGATGATTGGTGAGCGTACAGCAGAAGAGATCAAGATCCGTATTGGTTCTGCCTATCCTTTGGAGGAAGAACTTACCATGGATGTTCGTGGGCGCGATCTTATTGCGGGGCTTCCTAAGACTATTTCGATCACCTCCGTTGAGATCCGTGAAGCACTGGCTGATACGGTTCAGGCGATCGTGGATGCTGCCAAATCAACATTGGAACATACGCCTCCCGAGTTATCTGCTGATTTGATCGATCGTGGGATCGTCATGGCCGGTGGAGGAGCCCTTTTGCGTTTGATTGATCGTCGGATCGCCGAGGAAACAGGTCTTCCGGTTCATGTTGCGGAGGATTGTAGCACAGCCGTTGTGCGCGGCGCCGGGGCGACGCTTGATATGCCGGCTCAGATGCGGCGGCGTTTGATGGCTCAGGCGAAACTTGATTTCTAAAATATTGCTTAGAGCTTAGAGCGTAGAGCAGAGAGCAAAAAGAAGTTTGTTGCTAATTTGACGGGAAACAACTTTTTCTGGTTCTAAGCGCCAAGTTCTAAGTTCTAAGCTCTTATGCTTCCCAAACTTCCTAAACAGATCGTTTATGCTCTTGTTATTGTCATCCCTTTTGGACTGATTTTCTTTCATTCTCCGTTTTGGCACTCTGTTAAAATGTCGGCTATGTCTGTGGGGACCGCCTCTATTGCGGTTGTTCGTTGGCCTGTCGAGGAGGCGCATCGGATTCTCACTTATCGCAAGACGTGGAATGATTATCAGAAGCTTGACCGTCAGGTGAGTGCTCTTAAGGCGCGTATTGTTGCCTTGGATGAAATGAGTCAGGAGAATCGGCGGTATGCGAAACTCTTGAATTTTAAGAACCGATCGATGTTTTCTTCTGAGGCAGCGCTGGTGGTGGCGCGTGACCCGTCGAATTGGAATTCTTCCTTGATGATCAACAAAGGCAAAGAGGAGGGCATCAAGCCTGGTATGGCTGTTATTAATGCGCTTGGTGTGGTTGGGAAGGTAGCCGAGGTTGCGGATAATTCTTCAAAAGTTATCTTGATTAACGATCCGGGTTTTAGTGTTGCGGTTGTAAATCAGCGTTCGCGGGAAAGCGGGCTATTGAGCGGGTCTTTGTCTGGACGATGCCGGTTGCAGTATCTTTCGCAGGATGCGGATATTCGCGTTACAGATGAGTTGGTGACGTCTTCCTTGAGCACGGCGTTTCCCGCTGGAGTCCTCGTGGGATCCGTAATAGAGGTCGCCCCTGGAAATCAAGGAGAGAGTCCGCGTGCGGATGTTGAACCAGCGGTGGATGTGTCGAAAGTGGAAGAGGTGCTGGTTATAAAATGAATATCAAGGGCATAGGGCACAAAAAGAACAGGGGAGTTTGTTTTCGCAGTTTCCTGTGGGTTGTGCCTGGGACCCAGGCATAGTATCTTATGATCCGACAAGCTCTCTTAATTCCTATTATTTGCTACTTGGCTCTTCTTATTGAGTTTGCGTTGTCTAATCTTTTCGGGCGATGGGGAGATCCACATCTTCTTCTTCTGGTTGTAATCTTTTTCAATCTTTATTCTGGAATCCGTTACAGCCTCTGGGCCGCTTTATGGGCCGGGATCATGAAGGATTGTTTTAGCACACTTCCTTTTGGCGCGAATATTTTGACATATATCGCTTGCGCTTATCTTTCGACGTTTATCCGTTATTATGCCTATGAGCGAGGATCATCTTTGTCCAAGCTTTGGATGGTTTTATGCCTGGTGACGGTTCATACACTCGTGATGGGATCGGTTCATGTGATGATTTTTAATGAGTCCCATTGGTTTGAGGTTTTGGGTACAATTTGGTTGCCGCAGGTCGTGATCACGCTTGTCGTAGCCTTGTACGTATTTGAAAAGTTGCGAGATGTTGCCCGTGTGTTGAAATTCTAACTATGCGCATTAATATTATTCGCGTCCTCATCATTGCTGTATTTTTGCTGATTCTCATGAATCTGTTTTATCTTCAGGTTATTCGAGGCAGGTATTTTTATCGTCTTAGCCATAATAATTCGATTCGGGTTATTCCCTTTGAAGGTGAGCGTGGTAAGATTTTGGACAGAAACGGTAAGGTTCTCGCAGAGAGTGAAAAGGCGTATCATGCGGTCATTATCCCGCAGGATATGGGTAAGCGCCGTGATGTCTTTGGATTCTTGAGCGGCTGTTTGGGAGAGCCTTCTGAGGAGATTGAACGGCGTTATCGTCGTAATAAGTTGACGCCATTTTCTCCGGTCAGTGTGGCTGAGGGCATTACCCGTCAGCAGGCGATCAAGATCGAGGAAAATAGCTTCCGTTTTCCTGGTCTTATGGTCATTGAGCGCTATCGCAGGAAGTATTCTTTGGCCAAGGCAGGGGCTCATGCGCTCGGTTACGTAGGCAAGGTTGATCCGGCGCGTATGAGAGAGATCGCTTCTTACGGATATAGTGCTGAGGATGTGATTGGATATTCCGGGATTGAACAGGGGTATGATGATGTCCTTCGGGCAGCGACTGGGGGACGCGAGATCGAGGTGAATAGCCGTGGCCAGCAAACACGTTTGTTGCAGATTCGCGAGTCGACCAAGGGGCGAGATGTGATGCTGACCTTGGATGCCTTTATTCAGCGTGTGGCGCAGGATGCTTTGGGTGGTGCGCGCGGGTCTGTCGTAATTTTAGACCCTGATACGGGAGAAATCCTCGCTATGGCTAGTTCTCCATCTTTTGACCCAAATGCCTTTACCCATCGGGAGGAGAGAAATCGAGTCGCCGAATATTTAGAAGACAGCGCTTCTCCGCTTCTTAACCGGGCGATTACGGGGTCTTTTCCGCCGGGATCGGTCTTCAAGATTCCTGTTGCGATTGCTGGACTTGAGGAAAAGAAGATCACGCCTTTTACGTCATTTAATTGTCCGGGATATTTTGAATTGGGCGATCGGATCTTTAAATCGCCGCATGTCTGGGGCATCCAGGACTTGACTCAGGCGATGGGGCATTCGGCTAATGAATATTTCTTTCATGTTGGTCTTCTTTTGGGGCCTGAGATGATTGAGCGTTATGCGCGCCTGATGGGGCTTGGGCAGAGGACAGGGATTGATCTCCCTTATGAGGCGAAAGGGAGAATTCCTTCAAGGGTTGATCATCTTCGCTGGTTTAAGGGAGATACTGTCAATATGTCGATTGGGCAGGGAAATGTGCTGACGACTCCACTTCAGCTCGCGCGCATGATCGCGGTCTTTGCCAATGGCGGATATTTGGTGACACCCAGGATTGTAAAGAATGTGGATGGAGCAGAGTTGTGTGTCGGTGCGGATACTGACCGTCTATTGAACGGACGAGAGTCTCGTGTTATGTGCGGAGCGTCAAAAGTTCGTATCATGTTTCGTGAAGACACTTGGAAGATCCTTCAGAAAGTCCTTTATGCCCCGGTTCGGATGGAGACAGGAACGGCTCATATTTTGGACCTGCCTGGCCTGGATACTTTTGGTAAGACAGGGACAGCTCAGGCGGGGGCGGGGAAGATGGACCATGCCTGGTTTGTGGGGGTTACGGCCTCTTCCAAGCGTCGGATTGCGTACAGTTTCTTTTTTGAAAATGGGGGCTCGAGTGCGAATGCCTGTGCTGCCATGAAGGAGATTCTATTGAGGTTGCAGGAGAAAGGGGTTTTATAAACAATAGTGGCTGGGGGCTATTATTTCTCCTTGACACCCTAAATCCTTGCTGATACTATGTTTCCAACATTTCCCCGAGGAGGAGAATTTTTATGACCAAGAAAGACATTGTTTTACGGATCACGGACCAGACGGGCATCAAGCAGGTTGATGTCAAGCGCATCGTGCAAAAGACCTTTGATGTTATCGTCGATGCTCTCGACAAGGGAGAGAAGGTTGAGCTGCGTAACTTTGGTGTTTTCAAGGTCAAGGAGCGTCGCGCTCGGTTCGGTCGTAATCCCCGCACAGGAGCCAGCGTTCCAGTTCCTCCCAGACGTGTGGTTGTTTTCAAGCCTGGTCTTGAGATGAAGCAAAAGATAAAGTAACTCTAGAGTTTACGACAGAAGTGATCTCTTTAGCGTATATAGAGGAGTAGATTTCTCAGGGCGTGAAAACTGTCACGCCCTTTAGTATTTATAGATTATATGGCGACAAAACTTAATAATCCCCGCGGCACAAGCGATATTCTTCCCGATGAGATTTCCTTTTGGCAGACTTTGGAGTCCAAGGGGCGTCAGATGCTTACTCTTTATGGATACCGGGAGATTAGAACCCCTGTCTTTGAAGAGACGGCACTTTTTAAGCGTTCGCTGGGGGAATCAACGGAAGTCGTTAACAAACAACTTTTAGAGGTTAAAAGCCAGCGTGTGGATGCGGATGAGGCTTCGAGTCTGGCGCTTCGTCCTGAAGGCACGGCGCCTATTGTTCGCGCTTATAACCAGAATGATTTGGGACGTGAGGAGTATCTTTCGAAATTATTTTATATTGGCCCGATGTTTAGAGGCGAACGTCCGCAAAAAGGACGCTTACGTCAATTTCATCAGATTGGGGCTGAGGCTATTGGTCGTGGCGCTCATCATCCTCTTATAGATGCGGAGATGATCGCGCTTGCCGTGGGAATGCTTAAGTCTTTTGGCGTCGAGGGATTTAGAGTCAAGATCAATAGCCTTGGCAGCAGCGAGGATAAGGCGAATTTTGCCCAGTGGTTGCGAGCTCAATTGAAAGACAGGATTAACCATTTGAGCGATGATTGTAAGAACCAGTATGAACGCAATGTCTTTCGTTTGCTGGATTCCAAGGACAAGGATTGTCAGGCTGTTATTCGGTCACTGAATATTGGCACAGCCCATCTTTCATCCAAAGGCTTGGAATATTTTAACGCGGTTCGTTGCGGACTGGACAGCTTGGGTGTGGCTTATGAGGTTTCTTCGAATTTGGTGAGGGGGCTTGATTATTATACGCATACGGTCTTTGAAATTTCTTATGAGGGCCTGGGCGCGCAGGATGCCATTGGTGCGGGTGGTCGTTACAATGGGCTTATTGAACAGTTGGGGGGTGGCGATCGTCGTGTTGAGGGGGAAATCGGTGCCATTGGTTTTGCGTTGGGGATAGAGAGGATTTTATTAGCTTTGGAGGAGCAGGGAAAACAAGTTAAGGCAGGGCGCGTTATCGACGCTTTTGTTGTGACAGGGAGCCATGCTCAGGTTGATGCGGCATTCCTTCTGGTTGATAAATTACGTCAGGCAGGGCTTTCCGCGGATATGGACTACAGTGCTCGTGCGTTCAAGAAACAGTTTGAACATGCAAATAAATTGGGCGCGCGTTTTGCGTTCATTCTTGGGGATGAAGAGATAAAGAAGGGACAAGTGAGTGTAAAGAACATGGCCACAGGGGAGCAGCGTTCGCTTTCTATAGACGAGGCCATCAAAAGCATAGAAAGGTCGTAAAGATGTTACGGACTCATACGTGTGGAGAATTAAGGCCTGAGCATAAAGATCAAGAAGTTGCCTTGACTGGCTGGGTACATCGCCGTCGGGATCATGGTAAGCTTATTTTTATCGATATTCGCGACCGGTATGGCATTACGCAGGTTGTTTTTGTTCCGTCGGTTGCCAAGGCGGCGCATGACTTGGCCCAGAAGTTGGGACCTGAGTTTGTTGTCCGCATTAAGGGATCGGTCAGTGTTCGTCCTGAGAAGAATGTGAATAAGGATGTTCCGACTGGAGGCGTTGAGCTTTTGGCCAAGGAACTAGAGATCCTTAACGATAGTAAAGTTCCTGTTTTTGAGATCGACGGGAACGTCGAGGCCAATGAAGAATTGCGCTTGACGTATCGGTATCTGGATATTCGTCGGGAGAAGATGCGCGAGTCGCTTTTGCTTAGGCACAAGCTGGCTAATACGGTGAGAAGTTTCTTGAACAGTGAGAATTTCTGTGAGATCGAGACGCCGGTTCTGACCAAGTCAACGCCTGAGGGCGCTCGTGACTTTTTAGTTCCATCGAGAATGAATCCGGGACAGTTTTATGCGTTGCCGCAGTCGCCCCAGCTTTTTAAACAGCTTTTGATGGTTTCAGGAATGGATCGCTATTACCAGATCGTCAAGTGTTTCCGCGATGAGGATCTTCGTGCTGATCGTCAGCCTGAATTTACGCAGATCGATATGGAAATGTCATTTGTTGATGAAGAAGATGTCTATGCCATCACGGAGCGCATGTATCAGAAGGTGATGAAAGAGGTGAAGGGCATTGATATTTCGATCCCGTTTCCGCGTATGTCGCATGCGGATGCCATGACGAAGTTTGGTTGCGACAAGCCGGATATTCGTAAAGATAAGACGGACAAGAATGAATTTGCGTTCTTGTGGGTCACGGAGTTTCCGCTCTTCAAGTGGAATGCTGAGGAGAAGCGCTGGGACAGTGAACATCATCCTTTTACATCTGTTCATCCTGATGATGTGCACAAGCTTGATGGGACAGATCTTTCCAATATCCGTTCTCGTGCGTATGATCTGGTTTTAAATGGCAATGAGATTGGCTCGGGATCTATTCGTATACATCGTCGTGAAATGCAGAAGAGGATCTTTGATATTATTGGACTTGCGCCTGAGCAGATTGAGGCGCGTTTTGGATTTTTGTTGCGTGCCTTTGAATATGGTGCTCCACCGCATGCGGGGGTGGCGTATGGACTGGATCGACTAGTTTCGATTTTTTCAGGGCTTGATTCAATTCGTGACACGATTGCCTTTCCAAAAACGCAGAAGGGGACGTGTATGTTGGCGGAGGCGCCATCGACCGTTGATGATAAACAGATGTTGGAATTGGGTCTCGTGGCTCTCAAAAAGAAGTAAGGGTGCTGGTGTAGGAGGATGCTGATGCTGAATAAAACATTTATAGTGATTATTTTCTTTGCGATAGGGGCGGTGTGTTCCGGCTGTGTTTCTGTGAACGCACGTCTGGAAGATCGTGCTCGTGTTGATCAGGATATTCCAGGCATGCCTTCGTCACCTGTTAAGACGCGTCAGGTCATTGTGGTTGAGGTGAATGAGAAGGTCTCGAATGCAGATGTGGTGAAGAAAATGAGAGAAGAGGAGATGCTCAGTCAGGGCCAGGTTGTTACTCAGGCAAGTGATGCTAAGGTTATTCATGATAGCAATTTCACTCTTCCAGGTAAGACTTCTTTAGCGAACCCCCTGGACGCATCTTCGATCGCTCCGCAGGAGTATAAGGTAGAGAAAGATGACACGCTTCAGAAGGTTTCGAAAAAATTTTATGGTTCTTACAGCCAATGGACCAGGATTTATGATGCCAATAAGGACGTGATTAAGAATCCAAATTTTGTAAAACCTGGAACGATGTTGAAGATTCCCGTAGAGGGAATACTCGTTGATAAAAGTTATCCACCGGCAAAGAGTCTACAGACAGATCATTAATAAGGAGACGGCAGACGATGATTCTTAATCTTAAGTTGGACGACAATCGCGATATTCAGCTTCTCTTCGGGAAATATGATGAGAATCTTAAGGTTATTGAAAAGGAATTTAGTGTCCGTATTTATCGGACTCAGGAAGGTATTCGCGTTGAAGGTGCGGATGACAAGGTTGATCGCGTGGGCGAATTGTTTACGTATCTTTCAGGGATCGTCAAGAGTGGCCGTGTTGTTAAGAAGCGGGATATTCAATATGCGACCCGTGTGGCGGAGCAGGAGGATGGTCTTAAGCGTCTAGCCAAGGAAAGGATCGAGCTTCCGGTTAAGGGCGGCCTTATTACACCCAAGACCAAGGGGCAGATCGAATATGTTGAGGCCATCAAGAAGCACGATATTGTTTTTGGGATCGGCCCGGCAGGAACGGGAAAAACATATTTGGCCATGGCGATGGCTGTTAATGCTCTTAAAAAGGGGCTTGTTCGTCGTATCATTTTGACACGTCCGGCGGTTGAGGCGGGGGAAAACCTTGGTTTTCTTCCTGGGGAGCTTGAGCAGAAAGTCATGCCGTATTTGCGGCCTTTGTATGACGCTCTCTATGAAATGTTAGAGCCGGAAAAGGTTGAGCAATATTCGGATCAGGGGATCATTGAGGTGGCGCCTTTGGCTTATATGCGCGGCCGTACGTTTAATGAGTCTTTTGTTATTCTCGATGAGGCCCAGAATTCGACGCCCGAGCAGATGAAAATGTTTTTGACCCGTTTAGGGTTTGATTCGAAGACCGTTATCACAGGTGATATTACCCAGAGCGATTTGCCTGAGGGACAGTTGATCGGGTTGATTGAGGCTGAAAGGATCTTAAAGAGCATTGAAGAGATCAAGTTTGTTCATCTTACGGGTGAGGATACAGTTCGGCATGAACTGGTTCAGAAGATCATTGAGGCGTATGAAAAGAATACTAAAGAAAGATAGTATCATCCAAGCCTCCTTTTTTGCGGCGCTTCTCATGGGCTATTGCTTTCTGGCCGGGGTGTCTCTTTTTATTCCTCTTCTCACCATGATCTTTGCTTTTCATCTGGTTGTTTTCAGGGGCGCTGATCATAAAAGGCTCATGCACGTGGGTCTTCTTCTGGCTTTGGCCGCTTTTGCGGCAAGCGCGATCCGGATGGATGAGAGGATATCTGTTTATTACATTCCTGTGGCGAGTATCCCGATGCTGGCCATGCTTCTTTTCAGTGAGATGCAGCTCGCTTTTTCCATGTCTTTTATGGCAAGTGCCTTGGTGAGCCTGATCGCAGGAACAGGCAGTGATCATCTGTTGATCCTGTTCACAGGGAGTGTGGCGGCGGCCTATGCGGTGCGGGACACGAGGACGCGTGGAACGATCTGGCGAGCCGGTCTTCTTGTCAGTCTTGTTCAGGTCTTGGGATATCTCTTGTTTCATCCGTCGATTGATCTTGTTGTTTTCAAACAGGCTTTAAAACCTTTATTTCTTAATGGCTTTATTTGCGCCGGGTTTGTGATCGCGACCCTTAAGGTGTTTGAGTATTTGTTTGGGGAATTGACAGCGTTTAGTCTTCTTGAGCTTTCGGATTCCTTGAATCAGCCGCTTTTAAAGCGTCTTGCTTTTGAGGCGCCGGGCACATATCATCACAGTCTGGTTCTTAGCAATATTGCGGGAGCGGCGGCTGATGAGATCCGGGCTAATCAGCTGTTGACCCGCGTTGGTGCGTATTATCATGATATCGGTAAGTTGGTCAAGCCTGAGTACTTTACCGAGAATCAAATGATGACTGATAACAAGCATGATTCTTTGGAACCCTCGATGAGCCGACTTGTGATCCTGAATCATGTGAAGGAAGGTGTTGAGATCGCTCAAAAAGAAGGCTTGAATTCTAAGATCATTGATTTTATTGAACAGCATCACGGCACGAGCGTCATTCATTATTTTTATCAGAAGGCCCTTGAGACCGACGTTGAAGATGATGTTGAGGAGGAGACGTATCGTTACCCTGGGCCAAAGCCGCAGACGAAGGAAGTTGCGATCGTGATGCTGGCGGATGCCGTTGAGGCCGCGACACGTTCTCTCGAGGAGCATAGTCCCACGAAGATCGAGGAAGTGGTGCGCCGGGTTGTTAATAACAAGTTTATCGACGGACAATTGGATGAGTGTAATTTAACGCTTCGGGAGATCGAGAAGATCGGATCGTCTTTTTCGAGGGTCCTCAATGCGATGTATCATGTGCGGGTCAAATATCCCCATGCAGCAAAAAAGACGAATGGACATTGAAGTTGTAATAGGTCAGACGTTGGACGTTAGACGTCAGACGAGAATAAAAAACGCCCCTGCGATCGCGAGGGGTATTTTTTTGTCTGGACATGATGTGCGTAAGGCCACGGAGGTAATGCTCAAGAAATCCGGCGTCCATGAGGCTCATTTATTGATCGTATTTCTGGATGGGCGGGCTATGCGTAGATTGAATCGTCAGGTGCTCGGGCATGACTACGTGACGGATGTGATTACTTTTGATCTTGGAAGTAAGGCGTCTCACGTCTCACGTCTCACCATTGATGGTGAAATTTACATTTGCCCTTCTGAGGCGAAACGTAATGCTAAGGTATACGGCGAATCGGTCGAGCGTGAGATCCTGCGTTATATTGCGCATGGGATTTTGCATCTGTTGGGGTGGGATGACCAGACGGAGGCGAAGCGGTGCCAGATGCGGAAAAAGGAAGATGATTTATTGGATGCGTTTTGTTCCAAATTGTAGGGAACGGTCGCGACCTTGCCCTACACAAGGGTTACTAGTCCTCGAAACGAGACATTTTCCATGGCTATTATTTCTACAGAAGCCTTAGTTCTTCGTGTGATGGACCATCGCGAGACGAGTCGCCTGGCGTTTTTCTTTACAAAGAAGTGCGGCAAGGTGATCGGCGTTCTTAAAGGGATTCGCAAAGATCCTAAGAAATTCGGTAGTTCGGTGGACAAGTTTTCCGTTAATGACATTGTCTTTTATCAATATCGTAATAGTGAAATTCATCTTGTTAGTCAGTGTGACATGAAGGAATTCTTCTATGATATCCGTCGGGATGATCGTAAGATTACGGCAGCTGAGTATGCGGCGGAACTCGTTAACAAGATCATGCCGCTTGAGGAGCGCAATCCGGCTGTTTACGACCTGTTGATCGATTATTTACGCGCCGTTGGAGAGAGTGAGGATCTGGGGCGGATGGTGAGGATGTTTCAGGTCAAGATTCTCTCGCTTTCCGGGTTTCGGCCGCATATTGATTCTTGTGTGCGGTGCGGCAAGGACGTGAAGGAGCGTTCGCGCTTCAGTATGATCCGGGGAGGGCTGTTGTGCTCTCAGTGCGAAGGTCGGGATCATCAGACTGTTGCGGTCAGCGCGGGATCTGTGGCGACTCTTTTATATATAGAAAAGAATACATGGTCTTCGTGTCTTAAATTAAGGATGCCTGCTGGAATTAAGCAGGAATTGGGTAGCATTTTGAATAATTTCCTTGTTTTTCATCTTGGCAAGAACATTCGTTCTTCATCGTATCTATCTAAATTCCAGTAGGTTATAGAACATTTGATTAGTAGAAAGAAAGCCTTTTCCGCTTTTTTGGGCCTGCCTCTTTTTTGAGTTAAATATTATTCTATACTTCTACAGGTGGATAAGTAATGTCTTAATTATTATTGAGTTTAGGGAATGTTGGGGAGTGGGGATGAAAAAGATCGTTAGTCTTTTTACATTAGTGATCTTTTTGTGGACAAGTCTTGTGCCGTCTGTTCGGGCTCAGGGTACGATTCTGTCTGAACCTGTGCCTTTGGCGCCTGTCATATCTGCTTATGGGCCATGTGTTTTGAAGGGGATGCGGGTTCATGTCGACGATCCTTTTCGGCTGGATTTTCTGATCGACAGCGGTAGTCAGAAGGATGCGGCAACTGTTGCCCAAGAGACCGTCTCCCGTCAGGTGAGGTATTTCTTGGCCGCCCTCACCATGCCCCAGCGGGA
The DNA here is from genome assembly GCA_015228785.1 of Candidatus Omnitrophota bacterium. Classification (GTDB taxonomy): domain Bacteria; phylum Omnitrophota; class Gorgyraeia; order Zapsychrales; family Fredricksoniimonadaceae; genus JAAYZZ01. Next base: position 13,792 of record JADGCU010000005.1, on the reverse strand, counting down.
ACAGTGGGTCAACCTCTCTCCGATAGAAAGGGATCGTATTATTCCTGATGCTTTTGCCTTGACAGAAATGGGGAGGGATCTTCTAGAGCAGGATTCCCGGTTGAAGGAGCTGGCCGCATCTCTCATGGACCCCCGCAAGGAGACCGGACGGAGGTTGTGGGATGTTGTCTATAAAAGGTTTCGTGAGAAATTTGGGGACACGGATATTCCTGTGGACACCTTTAACAAGGTTTGGATCGTTCCTGATCGGGCTGTTGTTGAAGAAAATAATGATACGGTCGTTATTAAGGAAAGCCGGCTGAAGGTTCTTTTGGAAGCGGATTATCTGGCTCTAGAGAAAAATCAGGGAGCTGCTCATCAGGATAAGGGTGTCACAGATCAGGCGCTTATCATGCGGGATGAGGCCAGAAGGGTGCTCCTTCCGATCATTGAAGAAGAGGTTAATACGGGTGAGCGTTTTTCTGCTTTGCGTCAGGTTTACAATGCCCTGATCCTTGCGGTCTGGTATAAGGAGGCCTTGCGGGAAAGATTGTTAAATAGGAATTATGTTGACCGGGAGAAAGTCACGGGGATCGATATGGTCGATCAGGGTGAGAAACAGGCGATCTATGAGAAGTATGTCGATCTTTTCAATAAGGGGGCGTTCAATTTTATTCAGGAAGAAGAAGATCCTTTAACGCGGGAGGTCCTTCCGAGAAAGTATTTCTCAGGTGGAATGAATTTCGAGTCTGCCATGATTTCGCTCACGAGGGTCAAGCGACTGGCTCTTACGACAGTTGTCGTGGGGACAGCGTTGTGGGCCGTGATCACGTTGGTCAACATTGGGTTAAATACTTTAGATCATTCTTCCCGGAAGACCTTGCCGCCGAAGACTGCGGTATCACAAGAGCAGCAAGAGTTTAACCGGAGGTTCGATGCGGCATTGGTCAGGATGTCGCATGATTCAGAGGCTTTTAACTATATGGTCGGACTTTTACAGAATACGCGTAACCCTGAGCATCTTCGAGGTCCGGCTTTTAAGGCGTTGGCGCTCGTGGCTATGAATCGGTCGGGAAAAGTCATTGGAGTTTCAGGGAAGGCTCTGGATGTCAACGCGGGTATCGATGAGATCAGGAGCATGGCGCTCCTTCACGTTGCCGGTATTTTGCGGCTGAATGATCCGTTCTATTTTAAAGATGCTCCCCGGCATATTGTCGAATATATCAATTATCTTCATGACCATGCGCCGGCATCTCATCCCCAGATTGAGGATGAGATCCGCATGGGGATGAACGTTAGCTCTCTTTTTCTGTTCTTGTCCCAGAGCGAGGGGCTTTATTCTTCGACTTTTCAGAAGTTTTATTTTGATTTTTGGGAACGATTTACGTCTTTGCGTTCGCGCTATCCGGGGACATGGCTGCAGCTCGAGGAAGGCGGTAAGAAGTATTTTGAGGAGGCTTATTTTCCGGCTTACGCGGCCAATGTTTCCATGCGCGGCTTCTTTGCTGATCTCATGGTAATGCCCAATGTCTTTGTTCATGCTTTGCCTATGGTTGCCCATGATCTCAAGAAGCTCGTGATGCTTTCTCCAGGCATTGAAGATATTTTAAGTGGTCAGATAAGAGTCACTCCTGCTTTTCAGGCAGAAGTAGCATCCCTCCTTTTGGATAGCTATGGGAAGAATAAGGCCAGAGATACTCAGAGTGTCCGGGCTTTAGGGATTTTCTTGAGGCTGAATCAGAGCAAGTTTCCCGCTCAGCACAGGGAGTGGATCGCCCGATATGTTCCTGAGATACCGGCTGAAAAGATCAGAAAGGCACAGGCGATCTCGTATCCTTCTGGGGATATTCAGGGTCTGATTTCTTTTGATCCTTCTGCGCAGGCGTATATGCCCCTTCTTGCGGATGCGCTCAGGGCCAATACCGATCGAGGGAGATATACAGTGCGCCCCTTGTCCAATGGGGCTGGATTTGTCGCGGAGAAGGGGGTTGCTGGCCGGACTATCCGGGTTTATTTAGGCAAGACGCGAGCTGTTAAAGATATGATCCGTTCGGGGCAACTTGATCTTCGAAGGGTCAACTTTATTAGCACACGTTCTCATTCTTATGAAATGATGGAAGCGCTGGAAGGGATATTGGGGCCGGCTAGTGACTGGGCAGGGATATACTTGCCCGGCGCCTGCGGTTCTTTATCGCATCGTTTGGAACTTTTAGGGCAGCATCCGAAGATGAAAGCGATCCTGCGTTCAGATACGGATGAGGGATTTCAGGTCAATCAGGATATTGTGAGGGTTCTCGATGGGATGGGTCGGCAGGTGGGTGATTGGGAGACGATGCAAAGAAGCGTTCCCCGGCGTCAAACGCCTCCGTTGCTTCTTTCTATCCTGATGGATCAGGAAAGAAGCGGTAAGACAGGCGGCGCGGAACAGGCCATGGCCCAGCCGGCGGATGCGGAATCGGCGATGAAAAAGAATCCGGTCGGCGGTATTGACATGGATCGTTCTCTTCTGAGCCTTGAAGTTCAGGGGCGGTTGAAGGATAGGGGATGGACAGTTCTGCCAAATGATACGATCAACGCGCTCCAAGGGCTGAGTCCGGTCGTCGTGGACTTGAAGGCCATTGATGCGCAGGCGTTTTTTTCGGGAAGCAGATAAGAAGGGATGGAGGAAAAGTCTGAAGAGTAGTTGATTGTCACGTGGTTAGTAGATGAGTTACAGTTTTTCTATCTGTTTTAAGATGTCCTTCGCTAAGGCTATTCCAATGCCCCGGATATTTCCGAGCTTCGATTCGGATACCAATTTTAGGTCTGCGGGCGCCTTGAGCCCATGATCGAAAAGAATCCTCGACCTGATCCGTCCGATGCCTTTGAGTTTGGTTAAACCCAGAAGTTCTTCCTTAATCCCGTAGCGCACGCGGTTCTTGAGATCTTCCAGGAAAAAGGTAAGCTTCTTGAAATGATATACTTCCGCGATTGATTGCGCGGCGTAGAGGAGCCACTGCGCGCTTTCGGTATGCCGGAAGATGTCACCCGGACCGATATTAAAGGCCTCGCAGATGTCTTCTTCCTTTTCTTCGTTCATCCAGCGAAGAAGAAGTTTTACGGTTTTAAGGACGCCGAGGGCCGTGTAATGATCCTCCAGCATGGATACCTCATCGCGGGTGAGGATGAGCTCATCTTCGACCTTGGTGAGAAAATCTTCCATGTCCTCGATGTCTTTCTGCCCAACCGAAAGCATCTCGCTATCTGGGCAAGTTGCGATCATGTGCAAAAGGCCGATGGAAGAGAAGCTTTTGCCGTCATGGACTTTTTCAAGTGCTTTTTTGATGACGAGTGCTGAGATCGGGTCAATGTACAGGCGGCTCGTGCGGCTGCCAAAAGGTGTGGGGAAGTAGTGAAAGCCGCTTTTTTCAATGAAGCCTTCTGTGTGAAGAAAGTCAAAAATATTGCCAATGAGCTCGACCATGCCCACACCATTCCGTTGAAAGGCGAGGAAGGTATGTTCCATGAACTGGAACATGCTATTGACATCATTGACGTATCCTGAGGCAATGGAGGCCAGGACATGTTTGCGAAGCTGGGCCTCATCAGCCAATTGGGAGGAGACAGGTTCTGGCGGAGCCAGGATGAAGCGCTCAAAGAGTGCATTCTGGTCGGAAAGTGATTTTGCGATGAGGACGGCCTCCCCGTAATCATCATATTGCGGGCGGCCTGCACGTCCTGCGCATTGTTTGTATTCGGAGGCAGCGATGAAGACGGATCCTGATCCTGCAGAAAACCGTTTGGCATCCCGGATAATAGCGCGTCTGGCGGGGAGATTGACACCTGCTGCAAGAGTTGGCGTACAGCAGATGACCTTGATAAGATCTGCCTTGAAGTTTTCCTCGACCAGTTCCCGCTGGCTGGGGCGAAGCCCGGCATGGTGAAAGGCTACGCCATGACGCAGGACATCCGAGAGTTTTTTACAGATATTGGTTGCATCCACAGCCGGGGCTGCGTGTTTGGAAATCTCGATCAGTTTGGTGCGTTCTTCAGGAGTTAAAAGTTCATCGACCCAGCTGCACAGTTCCCGTGCAACAGCTTGTGTTGATCGGCGCGAATTGACAAAGACAAGGACTTGTCCTTTACCGCGTAGCGTATCCATGACAAGTTTTTGCACGTCATCCGGCGCATCTTCGCGGATGACGCGGACATTGCCGGATTCATAGGTCAGCCGGTCATTGTAAAAAACGCCTTCATGAAGAGGGATGGGGCGCCATGTGCTTTTGACGCATTCAGCCTCAAGCCATTCGGCCATTTCATCGGCATTCGCGACGGTTGCTGAGAGTGCCAGGATCTGCATATTCGGATTCAGGATTTTCATGCGTGTCGTGAGGACCTCGAGTGTTGGTCCGCGTGAGGGATCGCCGAGCGTATGGATTTCATCCAGGACAACGACCGCAAGGTTTTGAATGAGCCATTCTGACCTGGCCCGAAGAAGAGAGTCAACTTTTTCGGCTGTAGCGATCAGAATTTGGTAGTCCTTGAGATATTGACTTGGTGAATCCAGATCCCCGATCGCAAGACCGACTTTGATCCCGAGCTTGGCGTATTTCTTTGTGAATTCTTTGTATTTTTCGCTCGCTAACGCTTTCAAGGGCGCGATGTAAAGGCATCGCCCACCTTTTTCAAAGATGGCCTTGAGCATCGCGAGCTCTGCGATCAGGGTTTTCCCCGAGGCCGTGGGAACGGCCATGACGAGATTGTCGCCATCCAGGACGCCAGCCTTGATCGCATCGACCTGCGGTGGATGCAGGGTTTTGATGCCGGTTCCTAGAAGGATCTCGACATATTCATGGGGGAACTTATATTCTTTAAGAACGTCTTCGAATTTCATGAGGAGAGTTAAGTGAATTTATAGGGCGGGGAACTCGGTCCTTACGCCACGGGTTTGATTGTTCTTAGCCAATTCTTATTTTCCAAGTACCATTCAACGGTGCGTTTGATTCCGGTTGCGAGATCCACCTTCGGTGTCCAGCCAAGGATCTTTTTGGCTTCGCGGATATCTGCCCAGGTTGCTTTGATATCTGCCTTGTGGAAGGCCTTGTTGACAACCTTGGCTTTCTTGTCCAAATTCTTTTCGATGAGGGAGATCATGTGGGTCAGGGTATAAGGATCGTTCTCTCCGAGATTGATGATCTTAAAGCCTACGTTTTTGATGGCTTTTATCGTGCCGCGGGCGATGTCATCGACATAAGTAAAATCACGAGATTGTGATCCATCGCCAAAGACATCCATGGGCTTGCCTTCGTCAATCATTTTTGTGAAGATGAAAACCGACATGTCAGGACGACCCGCGGGTCCGTAGACCGTGAAATAACGGACGATCGTGACATCGATCCCGTAAAGGTAATGATAGCTGTAGCAGGCTGCTTCAGCTCCTTTTTTACTTGCCGCGTAGGGTGAAATGGGCGTATTGACCGAAAGATTTTCTTTGAAAGGCATGGGTTGCCCCGCGTAAAGAGAAGAGGTCGAGGCGAGAACAAATTTCTTGATTTTGTGTTCTTTGGCCAGGTCCAGGAGATTAACTGTTCCCAGGACATTTGTTGTGAAGTAGACGTGCGGATGCGTCATGCTGTAGCGCACCCCAGCCCGGGCTGCCAGATTGAGGATCGCGTCGAAACGGTATTTTCTAAAAAGTTTTTGGAGCGCGGCTTTATTTTCGATATCAATTTTATAAAAGGAAAAGCGCGGGGAAACCTTGAGGGTCTTGAGGCGCCACTCTTTGATGCGAGTATCGTAATAGTCATTCATGTTGTCAATGCCAATGACACGGTGTCCTGCTTGCAGGAGAAGCTCTGCGGTCTTGCTGGCAATAAATCCGGCTGCACCGGTCACAAGATAGGTTTTCATAGTTTCCCCATTCTAAGGGGCGATATTCAACTCGTCAATATGAACTCCATTTCCTTGGTTGACAAAGCAGGGAATATGGGGAAAATGAACATGGTTTTATGAAGCTAACTTTATATTGGAGGCGCCATGGAAGTTCCTTTAGAAGTCGTTTTAAAGAATGTCGAACAGAAGGCTGAGGTTGAAGCGGTCATTTATGAGAAGGTCGACAAGCTCGAGCAGGTGTGTAATCATATTATCAGCTGTCGTATTTTTGTTGAGCAGAACCCGACGCATCAGCATAAGAGCTGCTCGTATCACATTCGTCTTGATGTGCGCATGCCGCCGCATCATGAGATCGTGGTCAAGCGTGATTCCGGACGTAATGTGCATGACACGTTACCGGCAGTTCTCCGTGAGGCGTTTATCGCAGCCCGTCGTCAGGTTGAGGAGATTGTGGACCGTCAGAAGAAACATGTGAAGGCCCATACCAAAGAAAAGATGATGCCCGCCAAGCTTCGCAAGCAGTTGAAGCTGGAGGAATAAATTAGGCGGTAATCGTGGCAGGCGCTGTTTCTGAAGAAATAGTGCCTGCCATTATTATTTTCTCCTATGAATTTGATCTTGCTGTCCCCATCTGACTTTCTTCCCAGTTCAACGACCGTTCGCCTAACTGGTCGCAGACATCAACATGTTCTGGAGATCATCAAACCTAAAGTCAATGATGTGCTTGTTGTAGGCGTCGAGAATGGCCGGATGGGGGAAGGCCGGATCATAAAGATCAGCGATAAGATTCTTGAGCTTGAGGTCGTCCTGTCGCAAGATCCACCCAGGAAACTAAATGTCCTTTTATGTGTGGCTTTGATGCGACCGATCGTTCTCAAGCGCGTTCTTCACACAGCATCTGCCATGGGTGTTCCAGAAATCCATTTGTTTCATTCCCGCCAGGTTGAGAAAAGTTTCTGGCAGAGCACCGCATTGAAAAATGACGCGATCCGTGATGAATTGATCCTGGGGCTTGAACAGGCCAGGGATACGGTTCTGCCCACTGTTCATTTTCATAAAAGGTTCAAGCCGTTTGTGGAAGATGTGTTGCCGGAGCTTCTTAAGGGCAGGCAGGGAATTGTGGCAGATCCATCAGGGGATCTTATTTCGACCCTTAACTTTCAGCCTTCGACCTCTAAAGTTTTTATCATTGGCCCTGAAGGCGGGTTTATCCCTTACGAGGTCGAGAAATTTCGTAAGGTTGGCTGTCAGATTGTGAGTTTGGGGGAGCGCATTTTGAAAGTTGAGACCGCGATCGTTGCACTTCTTGCAAAGATGTTTTGAGGAGATGTATGAAAGTCATTTTGCAGCGCGTTACAGAAGCAAAGGTTGTTGTTGCCGGAGAGGTCATTGGCGCGATCAAAAAAGGTGTTCTGGTTTTTGTGGCTGTTGAGAAAGGCGATGGCGAGACGCAGGCAGCTGCTATGGTCAGAAAGGTTCAGGCCTTTCGTCTTTTTCCATCAGGCGAGAAGAAGAACATGGATCTTTCCACGGCTGATGTGGGCGGTGAATTTCTCGTTGTATCGCAGTTTACACTAGCGGCTGATTGTAATGACGGGAACCGGCCGTCATTTGATCCGGCCGCGCCTCCTGATGTGGCGGAAAAGCTATATGAATATTTTGTGGCTCAATTGTCGCAGGGTCCGTGTCGGGTGGCGACAGGGAAATTTAGGGCCATGATGGAAGTTTCATTGGTCAACGATGGTCCGGTAACTTTTATTCTTGAGAGCAAATGAAAAGCATCATTGATACGCATACTCATCTCGATGAGATTTTAGATGTTCCTTCTCTTCTCGCCTCTTGCGCATCTTTAGGGGTGGGGGAGCTGATTGTGGCAGGGACAGATCTTAAATCGAATCAAAGGCACTGTGACATAAGAAAGCAACATGTCTTAGCGTCTCCGAGGATCCATCTAGCGTTAGGTCTTCATCCGGGCAACATTGTCGCCTTAGCAGATACGGAAGATTGTTTGTGCTTTATTCGTGAGCATATTCACGAGGCTATTGCCGTTGGAGAGATGGGGCTTGATTATCATTATAAATGGGTCAAGGAGGATGAAGACAAGAAGTGTGCTCAGAAAGACGTCTTTGCTCGTCAGCTGGCTATGGCAAAGGAATTTGATCGCCCTGCGATCATTCATAGTCGTGGTGCGTATCGTGATGCCTTGACGATGGCTAAGGCTTCGGGTGTCAAGAAGGCGAATTTTCATTGGTATACCGGGCCGATCGATGTGCTAAAGGATATTCTGGATGCGGGTTTTTTTGTATGTGTGTCTCCGTCTCTCGAGTATAGTCCCGAGGCGCGAGCGGTCGCTGAGTTTACCCCGTTTGACAGAATTCTTGTTGAGACGGACACGCCGGTTCGTGGGTGGAAACCCATGGATGTTTGGCGGACGTTGAAACTGTTGAGTGCGTTGAAGGGCGTGGCCGAGGAGGAGCTGCTGGTGGTGGTTAATCGGAATGCTCAGGCGTTTTTTTCATTATAAGTCTGGAGTTCAGGGCAGGGAGTTCAGAAGGAAATATATTAGAGTTGCGGCATGGAAGTTAGGAGACAGGATTTTATCTTTTTAGTTTCTAAATTTATGCTACCGGCTCTGTGTTCTAAGCTCTGAGCTTTAATATTGCTTTTCTTATTAAATTATCCATAATACTTCATCATGTTCACTGTAGTTGGCAAGCAGAGCCTCAATTCCATTACCAAAAGACTTGATATTCGTGCTGATGATCTGGTCGCCCGTATGCGACCAGGACAATTTGTCGCGATCATGGTGGACTCCTTTTCGCGTCTTATGCCTTTTAATATCTACGACATTGATTGGCGTC
>JADGCU010000005.1:0-5071 GCA_015228785.1 Candidatus Omnitrophota bacterium | reverse complement strand
GAAAGAGATGATGAATCCCGAAAGCTCGGGGAGCTTCGGATCAATGCCCCGCTTTTTGCGGTCAAGGGGCCTTATGGTATGTCGTGTTCGATAGACCAGAAGGGGACGGTTCTTTTTGTTGGTGAGGGGATGGGCCTCGCATCTCTCGTGAGTTTGTGCAGGTCTTTTAAAGAGGCCAAGAATAAGGTTATTGGGATTGCGGGGTTCGAGAGCCGTAAAAATTCGCTTCTTGAAAATCAGATGCGTATTTATTGTAATAAATTTCATGTTGTGTATGGAGATGGGATACACGAGAGAAAAGGCGATATTCTGGGGCCTTTAAAGAAAGTTTTAGAAGAAGAAAATGTTGTTCAGATTTATGCGCATGCCTCGGCGCCGATGTTACGGGAGATCTATTATTTGGCGTGGTCGGGCAATGTGCCTTTAAAGGTCAATATGATGGATCTGCTGGAGGAGCGCCCCGCATTCTTTGACACTACTTTTGTCAATCTCAAGGGGGAGCGATATTATCCGGCTGTCGATGGTATTTTTGTCGATGCCGCGAGATTGGATATTCATGAATTGACCGCCGAGTCGGCGGCCTTAAGGGAGTACACAGCATGCCGCAAGAGAGAATCCGCGCTCTTAGCCCAGCGAAACGTGTTCGCACGTTTGAAGAAGTTCGTTTGGGGCTAAAGAAGGGCGAGGCTATTGAAAATGCCAAGATTTTTCTCGAACGGGAACGTTCGGTGAAGGGCTCGGGGTGTCCTTTGGGCACCTCTTATTTTGATGTCCTCAGGCTTCTTGCTAAGGGAGATTGTTCGGGAGCATATGAAAAACTCTTGGAGACTAACCCTCTTCCTGGGATAACGGGTCGTGTGGCCTCAGACCCTTACGAGGTGACACAAGTTTATAATCGTCAGGGGCAGAGGATTAGTTTACGGGGAATTGAGCGTTTTTTGGATGATATGATCCCTGCTGGCAAGGCGGACCTTTCTTCTCGTCGAGGAAGGCAAAAGATTGCGATTGTTGGTTCTGGTGTATCAGGGCTCTCAGCTGCTTCCTGGCTTGTGCGAGCAGGGCATTCCGTTACGGTTTTGGAGTCAGCCCATGTCCTGGGGGGGAGCTTGAGCTATGCTTACGGCGAGTTCTCGATCCCTGAACGGGCCCTGCGCGTTCTTCTGGAGCGCTTGCGAGTTCAGGGTGTTCAGTTTATGTCTAATACGCTTGTTGGGCGTGCGCCGACTCTTGTTGAGCTTGCTGACGAAAAAGGATTCTCAGCTGTTTTGTTGGCAACGGGATCAGGGATGGTAAAACCTCTGCTGATTCCTGGTGACGCATCAGCAGGAGTTTTGCCCGCTGATGAAGCGATGAAACTTTGGCGCTGGATGAGAGCCGGACAGGAGTCTTATACGACGTCTGCGTTTTTGGGGGGCAAGGTTATTGTCGTTGGATCCGGGACTATTGCCTTTGAGGTCGCCCGAACAGCTGTTCGACTTGGCAAAGAGGTTATGATTCTTGTGCGTGGGGCTGAGAATGAGATAAAGGCTCCTGCCAGTATTGTCCGGGAGGCTTTTGAAGAAGGCATTAAGATCAAGACTTTTGCCCGACCTGTCAAAGTTGAGGCTGATTCTTCGGGTTGCGTGAAAGGACTTGTTTGTCATATTCTGGATTACCGGGTTGATCAGGCAGGGCATCTGAACGTTGTGGATGAGGATGATTCTGAATTGCTTCTGGAGGCACAGACGATCATCAACGCCTCAGGTCATGAGCCAGAGACATTGGTTTTGAAGGGCACGCCGGGGTTGGAGTTTAATGAGCAGGGATGTGTTGTTGTGAAAGATGGAGGAGCTGCGACGACAATGCGTAAGGTGTTTGCGGCGGGACGTGTGACCAATCTTGATTTTGGTCTTGTCGAGGATATTCTTTCCGCTAAGAGGGCGGCAGGGGAGATTGAGAAATTTTTTCATTCGTAACAGGGGTAAAAAGAGAAAGGGAGAATTATGTTGACCCAAATGCTTTTGTCGATCGCGTTATTGAGTACGGAGTGGATCATTGGGATCCTCCTTTTGTTGTCGGTATGGTCGGTAGCGATCATCATTGAGAGGGTGCTTGTTTTTAGAGCGCGCGGAGGTGATGGAGACGATCTTGAGGCGAATATTAAGATCCTGCTTCAAAAAGGAAAAATGGCAGAGGCCCGGGAACTTTTACGTACATCCAAGAGATCTGCGGCGCGTGTGGTATTGCGTGTGGTGGATAGCATGAAGAACGGAGGGCTTTCTTTTGAGGATGGCCTGTCGATTGCTATTACAGAAGAGAAGCTTGAGCTTGATCGGCGTACCGCCATTCTCGGGACGTTGGGGAGCAATGCTCCGTATATTGGTCTTTTGGGTACGGTCTTGGGGATTGTTCATGCTTTTCATAATTTATCGCAGCATATTCAAGGTGGTCCGTCGGTCATTCTGCAGGGGATTTCAGAGGCGCTGGTTGCCACTGCTTTGGGGCTTTTTATTGCCATTCCGGCGGTCGTGGCGTATAACTATTTTTCACGTTGTATTCGAAAGATCCTGGTCCATGCTGAGAACGTAGCGCGGGCCCTGGCTCCGTCACTTGTGAAATGAAAAGAATGGATTGAGTAGGTTGTATTAAAATACGGGAGGTCTTATGGCTGTCCGCCATTACGCAGAAACTGACGAGATCATATCGGATATCAATGTCATTCCGTTGGTCGATATCAGCCTTGTGCTTTTGATCATTTTCATGGTCACCGCAAATTATTTGACAACATATCTTAACGTGAAGCTTCCTGAGGCAAAATATGCAGAGGATGCATCTGAACAGAATCCGTTTTTTGCGACCGTCACCGTGACGCGGGATGGTCCGGTTTATCTGGAGAATGAATTGGTGAATACCTCTGAGCTTAAAGATAAGCTTGCCAAGCGTCTGGCAGAGAATTCGAAGATGGGCGTTATTTTGAATGTAGATAAGCGGGCGAATTTTGGTAACGCTGTCATTGTGCTGGATACGCTTCAGGCGTTAGGGATCAAGAATACCAGTATTTCAACTGTTGAGGACAGATAGGGTTTTTATGGTACAACGGCAGACCATTTCAGAAGTTGTTTCAAAAAAGCAGCGTGGTGAGCGTATCGTGATGCTGACAGCGTACGATTATCCTATGGCGGTTCTTCTGGATAGGGCGGGAGTTGATATTGTGCTTGTGGGGGATTCCCTTGCGAATGTGGCGCTTGGTCTCGAATCGACGACTCAAATCGGGATGGAGGGCATGCTTCATCATGCCAAGGCTGTTGTGCGGGGGGTTGATCAGGCGATCGTGATTGCGGATATGCCTTTTGAGGCCTATCAGGTAGATCGGCAAAACGCGGTTTTTCACGCGCGGAGATTTTTGTTTGAAGCCGGATGTCAGGGGATCAAGGTGGAATGGTTTTCAGGTTGTCTTGAGGTTGTCGGGGATTTACGGGCCGCATCCATTCCTGTTATGGGCCATGTGGGATTGACCCCTCAGACAGCGACAGATATGAAAGTTCAGGGACGGGAAGAGGCCCAGGCCAAGAAGATATTGTCTCAGGCGCGGGCTCTTGAAGCCGCAGGATGTTTTGCTGTTGTTTTGGAGTGTATTCCTCAAGACTTGGCGCATCAAGTCACGGAAAGTTTGAATATCCCGACCATTGGGATCGGCGCAGGTCCACATTGTGATGGTCAGGTTTTGGTCACGAATGATATGCTGGGTCTCAATGATCGCAAGGTCCCTAAATTTGTAAGACAGTATGGGAACCTGGGGCAGATTATTGTTGAGACAGTTCGGAAATATAAAGATGATGTGGGGCAGGGCCTTTTTCCTGCTGATTCTGAGACGTTCCATTGAGATAGGCAGAGGCATTTGTTGGTTTCTTTGCAAGTGAGGTCTTCTTGCGATCCATTCTTATCATCACTACGTTAGCTTTTTTAACACTCTTTTTCCCCTATCGGTGTTATTCAGAGATCGTCTTGTTTAAAGATGGGACTGTTTTGGATGGAAAGATTTCTTACTGGGATGATTCTGGTTTAGGAATTCTTGTTAACAACAGCCTTCGTGAGTTTTCATTGTCTCAAGTTGATACGATTACTAATGCTGACGGTTCTCCCTCAAAATTTGATTATGCTATCCAGAGGTTTTATTTATTGAAGGCTATTCAGCAAAGGCGCTATGGGGATGTCGTTAGTATCTGTAATAAACTATGTGTTAAACTAAAGGAAGATAAGGATGTTCAGTATTTTTGTGCATTAGCTAGACGTTTTAATGGGGATGACATGGCCAGGCTCGCTGGGTATGAAAAATTGGTTGAAGAAGGGTATGCCAGACCCGAGGTTCTCAATGATGTTGCTTATTCTCGTGTGATCTGGGGTCAAGAGGAGCAGGCTCAAAAGCTTTTTGAGGAGTCTCTGCGGATCAATCCTAAAGACAAGATCGTATTAAAGAATTTGGCATTGATCTATCTAAAAAAGAGTGATTGGAAGGCAGCTAAAGAGGTTCTTTTTACTTTGGTTGAAATGGAGCCTCAGAATCCATTGTTCCTTTATAATTTAGGCATTACGTATATGGGATTAGAGAAGTTTCAGGAGGCCGAATATATTTGGAGAAAAATGCTTGTTATGGATCCGGCCCTCACTTATCCTAAAGAGGCTTTGCTTTTTATTGAGAAAAAAGGATCTTCTAATGCTCCGTAAGGCAACTGGACAGTTTTTCTTGCGTAAAGCTTTCACAATGATTGAGATCATTGTTGTTGTCATTGTGTTATGTATTATGGCCTGCCTCGCTTTTGTTTCCTACCTTAATTATGTGAATAAAGCTAAATCAGCAGAAGCTTCAACGCATATTGGCGTAATTCAGCGAGCAGAACAGGTTCGTAAAGATATAACGGATGAATATGTTGAGGCCAAAGATACAGAAGGAATTAATGATGTTTTGGGATTGGATTTAAGACCAAAATATTACGATTTTCAAGTTGTTGGCGTGACAGAAGATGATTTTATTGTTCTCGCTAAATTGATTGGAGAGAAACTTGAAAGTTTATCAGGTGGCGTGATGCCGCGT
>JADGCU010000043.1 GCA_015228785.1 Candidatus Omnitrophota bacterium | reverse complement strand
TTGTTCCCGGATAATTCTTAAAAAAACCCTCAAGCCAATTAATGGAATCAATATCCAAATGGTTGGTAGGCTCATCCAAAAGAAGAACCTCGGGATTGAGAACCAGTGCTCGCGCCAAAAGCACGCGCCGCCGCTGCCCGCCGGAAAGCGTAGAAAAATCACTGTCCGGATCTAGCTTCATCTTGGAAATGATGTGCTCGACCTGATTGTTGACCTCCCAGCCTTCGGTCCGATCAAGCTCCGCCTGTAACGTGTCCAGTTGACGCATAAGCTCAGGGGTATGTTCCGTGTGAAGACGATGACTGACATGGTGGTAATCGCTCAAGAGCTTTCCACGAGTCCCCAGACCAGCAGAAACAATATCAAAAACCTCTCCCGTCATATCATTAGGGACCTCTTGAGGAAGATACGCTACCTGAATACCTTTTTGCCAGCTGATACTCCCCTCGTCAGGGCCCATCAGTCCGGCCATAATTTTAAGGAGCGTGCTCTTTCCTGTCCCGTTTCGCCCTAACAACGCAACACGTTCGCCAGCTTCAAGCTGAAGGCTCAACCCATCAAAAATCCTAGGGCCACCAAAAGCAACAACAATATCCTGAACACTAATCAATGCCATAAACTCTTTCCCCGCTTTCTAAAGAAAAACATGACAAGAAACCATACGATATCCTGTCAAGAAAGTAACCCGAACGTTTACAAACATAATGCATCCATGATGACAATCGGGCGCTCCGCAGAATCTCACATGTTCTCTTCTCTAAGAAATAGAACATAAAAGATCAAAAAGCCCCATGTCGCACATCAACAATTATATCCGGCTTTTATTAAACCTTAGATAATCCGGGAAGAACTTTTGTAAGGTCAACACAAAGATTATTCCAATGAAACACAAAAATGAAATCCACCCACCAAGAATACGAACGGGTGTTGGAGAGAAATGAATATCAATGCCATGCCTCCCTGCCCCAACGGCAAACAACATAAGACCATATTCATTATCTAAAAAGTTAGATCTCTGACCATCAATATAGACTTCCCAGCCTGGAAAATAATAATTATAAAAACAAACCAAGGACGGCGTGCGGTTGACGATCTGAAATGTATGCGCAACAGGAGATCTCTGCTGATGCGATATGATCTCCCCCGATCCGTTAGGAAAGTCCATCAAACGTTCAGGCATAACTGAAAGCGCATGTTTAGCTGACACCGGCTGAAAATCCCTGATCACAGGCTCCATTGTTCGAAGCGTCTGGGATGAATCCGATCGCGCAATAGTCCGATAATCAGAAGGATGAGAAACCGGCATGCGTACAACCATGATCATGATCACGCCCAACACACACAAGCCCCTCCGATAGAATGTCGATGGGATCACCCCAAACCCCGCAATACATGCGCACATCAAAAAAGAGGCGGGGGCCAATAATCTCCAGGGAAACTGCATTGTCCTCAAAATAGGGAACCATTCCCAAATGACTCCAGAATAAGACGTCATCATCCATCCCGTGATGAAAAACAGAAACAAAAAGAACAGAAATATCTTCCTGACCTCCCGCGATGCGAACAACATGATCATCATCGTCCCCATACAAAAACTGAAAAGATAAACCCAGCTGAATTGAAACGGGATAGCCTCTGTCAAGATCTTAGCTTTCCAGATCCCATAGGCCTGTGGTGAAAGAATAAATTGGATCGGATGAACAAACTGCGTATGATAATCAAATTGCCCCCCCAATAGAGAGGCCAAATCTAAATATTTCCTTTCAATCACGGCGGGCAAAATAGAAAATGCTGCCAAAGCAAATCCTGCAAGCATCCCGAACCCCGCAAAATAAAACTTTCGAGTCTTATCATGCTTCTGTTGTAACCCCACATACACCAAATAACTCACCGCCATGGGAAGAAAGAACATCGCCGTTATGGTATGACTTAGCAACAAGCCCATAACAGAAAATGCAATTGCCAAAGAATTCACCAACGAAGGCTCCTTCATGACCCTATAGATCCCCCAGAAAATCAAAGGAAGAAAAATAAATGCCGTAAGCTCAGCAAGGGCTCCGCGAAGATACAGATTGATCACATGATACGGAGCCATCATATAGGCGGTCGCACCCAAAAAAGCACCCGATCTCCCGGTCAATTCTTTCAAAAAAACAAACATGGCCCAACCTGAAAAGAATACAACCAAAAAAGACGCAAGATTAATAGCCAGCGCCGAAGAAACACCGAGAGCTCCCATAGATGCTGATAGAACGAAAAATAACGGCGGATAAAAATTGAAGACCGCTCCTCCGTAACCGTAATAATAATCCGGAACCCAAACCGGCAAGAATTGGCCACGCCCAAAGAAGTCGCGCATCGCCAAGTGTCTCATGAGGCTATTGACATAATCATGCGTGGATGGAAATTCATTTCGAAACAACGGCCAACACAAACACAGAGATATAAAAAGAAGGGAAAGCACCAAAAGAAGATTCTCCCTGCCTCGAAAAAGACTAATAAAATTCTTATTTCTTAAAAAGCCCACACAATGCCTCACCTAAATACAAAAACGCAACTACACGAATTCTAAAATACATTCTTAATCCGGTTTAAAAAAATGACGCCACTAAAGCCCTCGAGAGCTAAGAAGCTTTTGCATTAATTCCCACTTAGTCCGGCTCGAATTACACCCTTCTCCACCCTTATAAAAAATCAAATAATACATAACATGATAATCCTGCCCACGATGAGCAACCATAAACTTAAACCAATCCTCATTGGTCTTCGCCGCGCGTGCCTGCTCTTGTGACCAAAACCAGAACATCCCTTTACTGTTCTGGGGATACTGAAGAAAATAAATCCGCAGAAAAACAACAAGAAATACCCCGGCGACCAAAAGACTGCCCCATGAACCCCAATGAAGAATCTTGTCTGTTTCTGATAAAAATAGTCCCGTCATAGCAAAAACAAAGATCGCCCCGCTCATCATCCGCAGCGCGTGCGGGATCTCCACGTTAGTCAACGCGGAGGGCACAATCGCAAATAAAAAGTTTGAAATACAAAGAGCAATGAACCAGCCATGTCGCGCAAATAAATGGTCCCCTTTCCCTCGCATCAGCAAACAGCGTAATCCAAGAAGAAATGCGGCGACAATACCTAAAATATCAAACCACCCCAAGATACCAAAAGCCTGTGTGGTTTGGATCAAATTGTCGCCACCCTTAAAGAAAAGGAATTTCCACGTTACATGCTTCCCGTAATTTTTCCAAAAAAGCTGCCACAACCCAGCAAAATCCCCTTTCAGGCCCTCTGCTGTTAAAACATCAGGAGAAAATATCGCTACCTCACTCAAACGACGCGAAAGCCCTTTGTTCCCCATAAGCTCATGCCCCAGGGGGATCAACAAAATGCCCACCATCACCAGCAATAGCCCAAAAGATTTCCAAGATGTCTCTTTCCGAATAAGTCGATAAAGAAACGCTGAGAAAATGATAAAAGGGACTTGAAGACGCGCCGCAGGATAAACATATATCGCACACGCGAAGAAGATCGCCGCAGGAAGAATATGACGCCAATCATCACGATGAAAGAAGAAATATAGCCCCCAAACAATGAACGCCAACTCAAAGATCGATTCATACCCCATCCGGGAATACATCCACGGCCAAGGTGAGATACTGGCCGCAACGGCGGCCCACATCGCAGCCCGAAGCCCCAACACGCGCCGCAACCAGAAAAAAAGCCCCGCAATCGCAAATACATATGATAACGCCGTAAAGGCACGAAAAGACGGTGCCTCAAATCCAAAGATCTTGCCCCATAAAATCGCCGGATAAATATAAACCGGAGGCTTCGGACTCCCATACATGGTCTCAGGAAATAAGGGATACGGATTACGCCGAACATCTGTCCCCTCGGTTGAAAGACAATAGGCATTAAGGGCAGTGACCATTTCATCCACATGAAACCCGTAGGGGACGCGATCTAGGGCATAAAAACGAAAAGCATTGGCAACAAGAATAATCCCACCGACAAAAACATAAAACAAAATCTTTTGCCAGTTGAACATCAAGCCCCTTGCCTTAACGAATAAATTTCTCATATCTCCCATCACAATCCATCCAACATCCAACCGTTAAACTGCTGCCCCAGACTTCTTTTTCAAAACAGCATAAATGGTCGTCCCCACAGGTAACGAGAGAGAACGAATAACCCATGACTCAAAAAAACAAATCTTTTGCAGCAGCCAATTTAAAAACGGCGGAGGAAGCGTTGTTGTATCACTCTTCATAGAACCGTGTCCCGCACGAAGCCTTCGCAATAATCTAATAGGAAAAACAACAAGGAATGCTGTAAAGAAGAAAAAACCTATTCTTTCAATCTCAAAACCCGTATCTTCCGCTAACAATCGAACATCCTTCTTTTCATATCGCCGGAAATGACATAGCGCCTCATCATGCTGGCTCCATAAAATACGCAAGGCCGGAACCGTCAACAGGACCCGCCCATCATCCTGCAAAACACGATAAAATTCACAAAGGGCCTTATGCGGATCACTGATGTGCTCAATAAGATCCAATGCAGTGACCCAAACAAACGATTTGTTCTTAAAACACAAAGATTGACCAGATGATAACGATAAAGGAACATCTGCCGTATTCTTGCGACAAAAATGTAAAGCTTGCGGAGTGATATCAAATCCAAATGTCCTTCCAAAGTCTTTCAAGACAGTAAAATTAAACCCTGTCCCGCAACCCGCATCTAAAATATTTCCCGTTCTGCCACCATGAGCCTTAAGCAAAACCCGAACCAATTGTGCCTTAGAGAGAAACCACCAATGCCTATTCTCCAGATCACTCATAAATTGTAATTCTTCGGTACGAATATTCACATCATGGACATTGATAGGCGTACAGTGCCAATTGCGAACCTGAAGAATATTGACAAACATCCGTATCGAGTCCTTCCAAAGGCTTACCTTAGACCCATCCTTATGAACCCATACGATCGGAACCTCTTTAATTCGAAATCCTAATTTCACAGCCAGATATAAAAGCTCAATATCAAAACCAAAACCATTAAGAACAAGACGTGAGAATAACGGGGCCACCACTTCCCTGCGAAACATCTTAAATCCGCATTGCGTGTCATGAATATTCTGAAAAAGAAACGCATGAACACACCCGTTAAAAATCCGCCCAATAAAACGCCGATACCATTTGGCCTTAACCCCTTGCTCCTGACCGGGAATTGCACGAGACCCGATCAAAATGTCATACCCCTCGGAAAAGAAATGTAAATTACGCCCAATCTCATCTGGCAAAGTCGACCCGTCAGCATCCAGAAAAAGAACAATATCTCCCTGAGCCGCGAAGAATCCTCTCTTCACAGCAAAACCCTTTCCCCGATTAACGGGATTCCGGATCAACCGCAAGATCGGCCAGTTCGTTTGAATGTTCAAAACAACGGAACTCGTCTGGTCCGTACTGCCATCATCAACAACAATAACCTCAAAACGTTCAGGCCTCGTCTGAATATATGTTCGTAATATCTCCAAGAAAGCCGGGAGACGACCCGCTTCATTCTTACAGGGAATAACAACAGAAACCATCATATGTGAAGTCAAAGTAGAATTAATATTCATATGCCTTATGAACAACGAGTTTCAAAATAGATCCTAGAACAGCATCACATGTAAATCTTCCGGAGCTTGTTTCTCTCCAACCCAACGAGCCAGATCTTCATAAGCCTTTTGAAGATGCTGCCCCGGATCATAATTTTCTGCTTTCAAATCCATAACGCAATCATTCAGCAATTTCTCAGTGAGAAAAGCCTTCGCTGTGGCCTGCGGAGGAACTTTTAATGCCGTAGACCAGACAGAAAAAGCTAAATCCTTCTGGCCCATCTGCCAATAAAGGACTCCGATATTGTAATATGTCCAAAAGAACCCGGGATACAAATGAAGGCTTTTCCGATATGCCTCCTCGGCCTGTTCTCCTCTTCCCTGGCTTTGATAACATAACCCTAAAAGATAATGCCCGGCAAAATCTGACGGCATAAATTCTGTAGCAACTTTATAATAAACCTCATAACTTCCAGGAACTACCTGCCCATTCTCTAGAGCATTAGCA
The DNA here is from genome assembly GCA_015228785.1 of Candidatus Omnitrophota bacterium. Taxonomy (GTDB): domain Bacteria; phylum Omnitrophota; class Gorgyraeia; order Zapsychrales; family Fredricksoniimonadaceae; genus JAAYZZ01. The sequence continues at coordinate 7,321 of JADGCU010000043.1, read as the reverse complement.
AAATCCTTATACTGAGACGGCATAAAGAAATTAAGCGCCTTGATGCGAAGACGCTCCCGAAGGTAGGATTGATGACCCGTCTGCGTCGAAGAACACCCTCTAAACAAAACGATGCATAGGATAAGCAATCCAAGAAACACGCCTACGACAAGAAATCCTGAAGACCACTTTTGATCTATTCTCATCATCAAATTATATAAAAAGATTTCTATAAATTATTCTGAAGAAAAGCGAGAAAAGAAAAATACACAATCCCACCCCGAAAAACATCACAATATAACTACAGATCGTCGTCATCATATCGTTAAAATAAAACCGAACCGTACTATGCCCCTTCACAGGAACAGCCTTAAATGCCAAATACGCCCTGCTGATCGATTGGTTAACCCCATTAACCGTCGCATGCCACCCCGGATGATAAGAATCCGCATAAACAAGCCATGCTCCGGCCTTAGGCGCGTCGACGTCAAGCGTCAATTCATCACTGTTAAAATCTTTTACTCTAATCTGACCTGGAATCAAGGTTGGTTTAAACAGATCCTGACTTATAGACGCATCATCCGACAAAAGAGGCCGCTCTTCCAATCGTAATTTGGGACGTCCGCATCCCAATACTTCCTTCAAATTCTTCTCATTTCTTCCAGAAGACAACAATCTAGACACATCCCGAGGTCTCAAATCAAGCCTCTCCTGAGACTCACACGGAGAAAATTGCGCAACACTATGAATAGTCGCATATTTAATTCCGCCACTCAGTGCGATCAAAACATTCATCCCCCGCGTATCTCTAGGAACACTTGTCCGAACTTCCCGGTAAGGCTCTTTGCTGATCGTTAAAGAATCTTCAAACTCCTTAGGATAAGGCGCCCCCTTGGCATTAAACTCCTTGTAAATATGATACTGAAATGAACAGATATCCAAACATAAGGCAGCAATAAATACCATTTTGACAAGATCAAGCTGTTCCACCTTATTCCGTGAGAAGAAGATCTTTATCAAAAATACGACTCCCACAGCAAGAACATAGATCCCAAATCTCCAGAAGAAATGATCAAAACTCATTAACCCCTTCCATATGCCATCCCACCCATTCTTTGAAGTCACATCCACCAGCCATTGATGAGAAAGACCCGAACAATCCAACAGAAAGACCATGACCAAAAGGCCGATCAAGACCGAAGACACCTTGTTCTTAAAGCCCGCTAACCAAAACATATCAAGACTGAACCCGGCGCAAATCAAGATCAACACCTTTAAAAGCCCGTAACCATATCCCACATGACGATAATAGGCCATTCCAGGAAAGAAATAGACTAAAGAAGTCCATACGCCGGCGAACGAAAACCAAAAAAGCCCCATCGCCGCGATCAAGAAAACCTTATGATAATTGACGCTCTTTAATTTAAACATCCCCCAGAAGAAAAGGATAAGAATAAAAAGACCCGTATAGGACGCAGCAAAATCCCCCAGGATAAACCGCTTACAATATTCTTGAAGCATGTCTGGATTCGTATACGTCAAAAATGTGTTCAACGTATTGCGTCCATGCTCTCCCCTGGTCAAGAAATCAATATAACCAGCAAAACTCTTCAAAGGATAAAAGAACGAAAAACCAACGACCAAAAGAAGCCCCACCAAACACATGTTCTTCCAGGATCTATCTCCCAACAATCTCAAAACTCCCCACCCCGCTTGTTTCAGAATTAAGTACCCAGCGATAAACAATAAGACCGGGATCCACACAAAAATAAAATATAACGAATTTCCAATAAGCCATGAGAGCGCCATGATAACGGTCATCCAAAAAAATTCAGGCCTCTTCTTCTCAAGAAACTCAATAAAAAAATACATCGTGAAAGGAAATAAATAATAGAAAAAGAAGTCATACGGCAACTGCCCGATTGAAAACAAACTCGCGAGCCCTGCTAAACAGATAACAAAAACAGTCGCACGCGATTGAAAGAGCTTCCGGCACAACAAATACATGCCTATCAGAAATATCTGCTGTTCGACAAGAAGGCATAATTTAAAAACAAATAAAACATTGGAAACTTTAAACAAGGATCCTACCAAAATGAAGAAATAACTGGCCGGGCTCAAGGCAGACATCTGCCAATAATGGGAAGGAATCCCAAAAGAATAATACGGCATCCATTGAGGGATATCTTTGTAGAAGAAGAAATGATTATAAAAGAAATAAAACACTTCAAAACGATTGGCATTATCCCAGGAAACGCCATATGGCGCCTGAATATACCATGCGTTCATGCAGATCAATAAAACAGTCAGAAGAACAAGATCAAACTTTTTGATCATCTGAGATCAGCCTTCCCATAAACAAATAGTTGAACTTGGGGTTATCATCGAAGTCCCAAAACCATCACACAAGATCATCCAGGGCATCATCCCACGCATAAACCTTTTGAACCCGCTCCCGGGAAGCATGTTGCATGCGCTCATACTGCGTGGGGTCATCCGTCATCATGGTCTTAACCCGTAAAATGGTCTCCACCCAAGCAGAGACATCGCTCGCAGGAAGAACAAACCCTGTCTCCCCATTGGCGATCACCTCCTGAGGGCCACCCATATCTGTCACGATCACCGGCAATTCACACGCCTGCGCCTCAAGAACAGCCATCCCAAAAGTATCCATGGTGCTTGGAAAAACAAACAAGTCAGAGAAGGAATAAATAACCCGCAAATCTTTGCGCTCCACCTGTCCCGTAAACTTAACCCGAGGGAAAGCAGCCATGTCTTTCTTGAGGGTCGCCAACATGGGCCCGTCGCCGACGATCAATAGATTGATCTCCTCGCCTCTGGCGAAAAGTTCCTTATAGACATCCATGAGAAACCCCAGGCTCTTATCGCGACTGATCCGCCCGACATACACTAACGTCATGCTCCCATCCAGGCCGTAACACTTGCGCAGATCTTCTTTATCACCAGGAACTGTTGAAAAAAGACTGGTATCGATCCCGCGCTTAAACAGCTTCATCCGTGAAGGTTCGTGCCCACGAAGAGTCAAAAGTTTCATCATCTCATGGGTGGGAACGCGCACCTCATCGACGCACGAATAAAACCAGCGAATATACCCCTGCACAAGGCTTGCCAAGGTCCCGCCACTTAGGCCCAACTCTGTCATACGCGTAAAATCTGAATGATAAACGCCTCGACATGGCACACCCAAAAGACGGGATGCCAAAATGCCTAATAATCCCACAGGGCCAGGAGTCGACACAATGATTTCCGTTGGTTTTTCATCATAAATAATCTCAAGAGCCTTCAAGAGGGAAGGAAACCGCATCGTGTAGCTCGGATAAAATTCTGGCGTATATTCGTAAACAGTGGGGAGCTCCAGAATATATGGTTGCCGCGCACTCCCCTGAGATCGTGACGTCACCAGACGGAGAAAGAGATCCTTCTGCCTGGCGCAGACAGCAAAATTATTCAACGTGAAAGAAACACCATTTAAGTCACTCACTGTGTCAGAAAACCACAGGATACGTTTCTCATGACGATCTCGAGGTCCCAGAAAACTGGCCTGGAGTTCCTCCATGATCACGCTCGACTGATGTAAATGCCGGAAAGTCCCCAAAAAAGGAAGCGATAAAAAGAAAGACCGGAACATCCCCGTAATGCTACTCATAAGCCTGACAATATCGCCCTTGGCAAAACTTTCCCGACAGGCCTCAAAATTTGAAACAAAAAACTCATCCTCAAGCCCGGCCATGGTTTCATAAATCAGATCGATCTTGGCCTCATGCGAAAGCTCAGGACTATGCACAAGCTTACGGACCAAAGCCCCCGCTTGGGTGGCGATCACACGCATCTTCCCTTTACGGCTGCGCTTGAGATGCTCGATCTTTAACTGCGTCTTCCAACTTAAAGGAGTCCCATCGAATATCGCACCACAGATCTCATCCCACACGCGTTTAACCGCTGATCCCTTTTTTGTACGCGAATATTGATAGGCGATCCGGAGAAATGTATACACCTGTGTCTTGTAATGATTACTGCGTCCCGCGCAATCCGTACGCTTCTCACGCAATGCCTTTAAAAAATCAGCCTTGGTCTGCCCTTCGCAAGATGTAAATGTCTCCCCGATAAAAAGTCCGGCATGCTCATCAGACCCGCCAGTAAAAGCCTTGACCCAGGGGGTGTCTGAAATCGGTTCGATCTTATGGCGCTGACGCAATTCTTCGATCTTCTGGGGGGTTAATTGCTGAAGGATCTTCTTAAGGAGTATATTATACGTCTCGACACGCGTCCCATTGATACATTCAAAAACATCAAACAAAAGGATGAGTTTCTCAACAGCAGCAACCGATAACTTACCATTCACACTATACGTTACATGAGCCACAGAATACGGCAGTCCCGCCTTCTTAATGTAATCGCGTAGCCGGTAAATATCCGGACGCAATCTATCCATCTCCTCAAACTGTTTCTCTGTACAATCAAAGACTAGCACATGAACCGCGCAACCATCCTCGGGGAAACACGTCGTCAGCTCAACGCCAACAAAGGCCTCCTGCGGATATTTCTTAACCAGCTTAAGCGCGCCATCGATCGTATTATGATCCGTGATCGTAACAAAAGACGCCCCTTGCGCCTTGGCAGAGCGATAAACATCCTCAATCTCTGTGTAAGATTCCTGCGTCCCAAACTTCTTAAGAAGCGGGTCCGCAGGATTAGAGGAATACTTGGAATGGACGTGAAGGTCTGCTTTTAACATATATTCTTTTATAATAATGGGATAACAATACTAAAGATGGGAACAGTTGGCAATCAAAAAGACTTGGGGCCTCTTGTCTGCCTAGGAACCAATAAATAGTTCTTCAGCCTCGGCAACAGAATCACAGGCGATCGCCTTCTTGGCCAGGGCCTCTGCCTGCCGGGTATCCAAGGTCAACAGCGCCTGCTGTACCCTGAGCAGATACCGGGCATCCAGACTGAATTTCCGGATCCCAATCCCGACAAGAAACGGAATATAGCGCACATCATGGGCCATATCACCGCAAACAGACACATCACACCCGGCACGGCGCGCCGCATCCGCGATCTTCTTAAGTGCCCTTAAAACCGCTGGATGATGCGGCACATAAAGATCCGCGACCTTCTCATTCGTGCGATCAACCGATAAGGTGTACTGAATAAGATCATTGGTTCCTACCGAAAAGAACGCCGCCTCACGCGCAAGCGCATCAATGGTCTCAACGGCCGATGGCACCTCGATCATAGCGCCAATCACAGGAAGAGCCTGATGCGGGATCTTCGCAACCTTAAGTTGATCAGCACACTCGACAACAAGCGCCTTGGCCTCAATAAGCTCATCCACACAAGAAACCATCGGAAACATTAGCCGAATCTCGGCCCCCGCACCTGCCCTTAGGATCGCGCGCAACTGCTGCGCGAAAATGTCTTTATGCTTAAGAGAAAACCGAATCGATCGAAGGCCCAAAAACGGATTGGCCTCTTTAATATAATCGTAATACGCGAGCATCTTATCCCCGCCTATATCAAGCGTCCTGAATGTGATCTCCCGCCCCGGCATACTATCAACAAGCTTACGATAAATAAGATACTGTTCTTCTTCACTGGGAAAAGCATTGCGAATAATAAACGGGAATTCTGTCCGGTAAAGCCCCACGCCCTCGGCTTGATAATCCTTGGCAACGGGCACATCTCCCAAAAGATTGATATTCGCCAAAAGCGTGATGGTCTCCCCATCCAAAGTAACGGTTCTTGGCTTCATGCTCCCTTTAACATCTGCCGTAGCTTTTCTCAGATCTTCCCGCTCGCGGAACTTGGCAACAACCTCACTCTCAGGATCAATAAAAACATTGCCTGTGTTTCCATCTAAAAGGATCTTCGTCCCCTCCGGCATCTCAAGGAGGATCTTATCATCGCCCAAAATCAAAGGAATATTCAAGGATCGCGATAAGACTGCAATATGAGACGTCGCGCCACCTGAAAGAAGCACGATCCCCGCAACCCCTTGCGACCCCAGCTTCAAAGCATCCGACGGAAGAAGTTCCTGCGCGACCACCACCCTCCCACGCATATGCCCATGATCCTCTGAGTGTCCGGTAAGTTTATCCAAAAGCCTGCGGCCAACATCGATCACATCATATTTCTTCTCACGAAGAAACTCATTGGGCATCTTGTCAAAGCGCTCGACATAGTGACGTATCACAGATTGGACAGCCCTCGGTACAGATGTCCCTTGTCGAACAAGAGCCTCCATCTGCCCGATCATGGTCTGATCCTTAAGCATCATGATCTGGGCAGAGAAAATAAGGGACGCAACGTCAAACAGCCGGGATTCGATCTCTTTTTGCATCCGCTCAAGCTCTTGATCCGTTTCCTCAACAGCCCTATGAAGATCATCAACTGTATAATTCCTCTCCTCACCTACGCGAACCAAAAGATCATCCCACGAAGGCTTCGCCATAATAAGAATCTCACCATACGCAACCCCCTCGGAACCCACCCGCCCTCTCACAAACTTAGGCTTCTCTCCTACCGCCTTAGGTTCCTCCTTTTGAGAGCGCTCAAGCGACATCAAAAGCTTAGCCATCTCGATCGTATTAGCCATCTGAGAACCAATAGCACGAAAAACGTTAACATCCTCAACAGTAAAATAATTCTTACTGATACTTTGAAGCGTCATAGCACCAATACGATGAATGCCTCGCAGGATCGGCACAACCAGGAACGAAGAATATTTTTCCTCCCCGATCCCCACAATAGATTTGAATTCCGGATGGTGGCGCGCATCCCCCTCACAAACAGGACGAAGCTCGAGCAAAGACTTCCCCGTCAGCCCTTCACCTAGCTTGAGGCGAACATTCCCGATCGAGGAAACATGAAGACCCTTGGTCGCACGCAGAACAAGCTCCTGAACGTCATCATAATAAAGATAAATTGAGCATACCTCCGCATCCATATGAGAGGCCGTCATCTCAACAATCTTTTGAAGAAGCACATCCAAATTAGCCGTGTCGGTAAAGAGTGCGGTAAGTTCGCCGATATCGCAAATAAGTTTGGAATGGTCGCGTCGCATAAATAAGGCCCAAATTTATAGAACGAGCCCAGCGAAAAAAACATGAACTGCTGGCCAAATTTGTCCCGTTCCGCCGATGATAAAATCAGGATTAGCAAAAAAGAGGAAAAATGGTCGGGACGCAGGGATTTGAACCCTGGACCCCTTGCTCCCAAAGCAAGTGCGCTAGCCAACTGCGCTACATCCCGACAAAAGCACGTGAAAACAGATGATAGTTATACCAGACTTGCACAAACCTGTCGAGAAAGACTTCTG
>JADGCU010000042.1 GCA_015228785.1 Candidatus Omnitrophota bacterium | reverse complement strand
TGTTGTCGAGCCGTCTCTGGTTTTTGGAGAGGCCACAGATTTGGCTTTTCCTGAGCGGTTCATTGCCCAGAAGGCTTTCTCGGTTTCTCGGGAGCAGCAGACGGGAAATCGTACGCCTTGCGCCCTTAGCTTTGCCAAGTTCTTTTTGAAGCCGCAAGTAGCAAAGGAAATTGTGAGCATGGTAGGGTTTGCCCGCAGTGTTGAAGATCTTAGAAATTGTGTGAAAAAGACAACGGCTCGAGGGTTTATTGCTAAGAAGTCACAGCGTAATCGCATGATTATAGAGGAGATCAAGGCGTTGGCGTTTACTCATAGCGGCAAATCTGAATTTAATGCGTACGCAGGTCAGACGTTTTTGGATAATGTCATTCGCGGTGGTTTGCCGATGAGCCTTCAGACCAGTGATGGCTCAGCCGTGATCAATGTGTTCAGCCGGAAACATGGAGATCTGGAGCGGGATTATAATGCGTTTCGTCTTTCTCCGACGTATCTTTCCCAGGGGAATGGAAATTACCGTGATGTGAATCAGAATAGGCGTCATGATGCCTGGTTTAATGCGGATTTGAAAGACAATGCGGTGCTTAATTTCTTTAGTCTTTTACAGGCGGATGGATACAATCCGCTTGTTGTTTGTGGCATGACCTTTGTCTGTGAGGACGGGGAAGCGATTGAGGCGCTCGCGCGCTATGCGGTTAAAGTGGGGGATGTTAAGGATCTCAAGGCATTTTGTAAAAAGGGCTTCATGCCTGGCGATCTTTTTAATTTTATTGTGGATCATGACATTCAGCTTCAGATGGGGACACATGAATTCTTAGCTGAGCTTTTGGGCGTGTGTCATAAGTCTGAGACAGCCCAGCATGGCGAAGGGTTTTGGATTGATCACTGGACGTATAATTTGGATCTTATTGAAAGTTATTTGGCGCTTTATCCTGAGGATTTACAGCGGATACTTTTGGAGAATAAGAATTTTACGTTCTATCACAATACGGTGTATGTCCGTCCGCGCGATGAGCGGTATGTGTTGACATCTCGCGGTGTGCGTCAGTATGATTCGCTTCATGAAGGGAAGGAAGATAAGGACAGGGGCCATAAATTGCGTGTGCGTCATGGTCAGGGGGAGGTTTATAAGACAAATCTCTTGGTCAAGCTTTTGTGTCAGATCACCAATAAGGCGGCGACCTTGGATCCTAGCGGCATTGGCATTGATATGGAGGCTAACAAGCCGGGTTGGTATGATTCTTTAAATGGGTTGCCCGGGCTTTTGGGTTCATCTATCTGTGAGACCTTTGAGCTTAAGCGTTTTTCTTTATTTGTTCTCGAGGCTTTTGATAAACTCGCCGTGACCGGGAGCGATACGATTTCGGTCTATGAAGAGTTGTTCCTTTTTATGAATGAACTTAAGGATATTCTGAATAAGGACATATCTGGTCTCGAGTATTGGAAGAAAGCCAATACGATCAAGGAAGAATATCGTGAGAAGGTGAGAAATGGTATAAGCGGGGTGGATCGTGAAATGGCCCTGTCTGATATTCGTTCCTTTCTCGAGGTTGTTGTTACCAAGGTTGATAATGGGGTGGCGAAAGCAGTCAATCGTGATGGTCTTTTTGCGACTTATTTTTATCACAAGGTCACAAAGTTTGAGAGCGTCGACGGCGTACCTCCGGCTAAAGAGGGGCCGCATGTGCGGCCTTTGGAATTTGAGCGTTATGATTTGCCTCTTTTTCTTGAGGGATTTGTTCATGCGTTACGTTGTGAAAAGGATTCAAGACGGGCGATTGAGCTTCATGGAAAGGTTCGTAAGAGCGCGCTTTATGATGCGGTTTTGGGGATGTATAAAAATAATGCGGATATCACACGGGAGACTGAAGAGATTGGGCGGGCGCGTATTTTTCCTCAAGGATGGCTTGAGAATGAGTCGATCTGGCTTCATATGGAGTATAAGTATTTATTGGAGCTTTTGCGCCTGGGATTTTATGAAGAATTTTATAAAGATCTTGAGAAATGCTGTGTTGCGTTTATGCCGCCCGAACGTTATGGGCGTAGCATTCTTGAGAACTCGTCGTTCATTGTATCGAGTGCGCACACTGACAAAGCTCTTCATGGCCAAGGGAATGTTGCGCGTCTTTCGGGGAGCACGGCTGAGTTTGTCCATATGTGGATGTTCATGAATGCCGGGGCCGCGCCTTTTGCTGTTCATGGCAGGAAGGGACTGGAACTTGCGTTTCGTCCGGCATTGCGGGGTGAATTCTTTACAAAAGAGAAGATGTCGGTTTCTTATGTGAGAGACGGAAAAGAAATCAGCGTTGATTTTCCTGCGGGTACGTATGCGTTTAATTTTATGGGAAAGACATTGGTTGTTTATCATAATCTTAAGCGTAAAGATACTTTTGGAGCAAAATCGGCGACGATTGTTTCTCATAAATTGGTTTATAAGGCATCGAAGAAACCTATTTCGATTGTTGGGGCGGTGATCTCTTCACCGCATGCGGATGATGTGCGTGCCGGCAAGGTCGAGAGAATTGATGTTTACATGGAATAGGGGATAACGTCAGATGTCTGTCACGCTTCTTCGTACGCCGCTCTTTGAGGAACAGATGCTTCTGGGTGGCAAGATGGTACCTTTCGCCGGATGGGAGATGCCTGTCCAGTTTGAGGGGATCATTAAGGAACATGCTGCCAATCGTCAGGGGTGCTCTCTGTTTGATTGCTCGCACATGGGGGAATTTTTGATTGATGGCCCAGCCTCGTCTTTTGATCATATCGTGACCCAAACGATTGCTGATATGCCGCTTAAGACGTGTCGGTATGGGATGGTCCTGAATGACAAAGGCGGTGTTATTGATGATCTCATTGTTTATCGTATGGCCGTTGAGAAGTGGATGATTGTTGTCAATGCCTCCAATATTGATAAGGATCACGAGCATTTCAAGAGACATCTTAAGCCTGGCGCGGTGTTCAAAGACGTAAGTTTTGAGACGGCGAAACTGGATATCCAGGGGCCGTTATCACGAGAGATTCTTGCGCGTCTTGTTCCAGGTATTGCAAAACTTGAATATTACTCTTTTGATACGTTTGATCTTTTGGGAGAGAGGGTTATTATCAGCCGTACTGGCTATACGGGGGAATTGGGATTTGAGATCTATTATCCATGGGATAAGGCCAAGGTTGTTTGGGATGTATTGTTGGCAGATAAGCGTGTTCGTCCGACGGCTTTGGGTGTTCGGGATGTTCTTCGTATTGAGATGTGTTATCCCTTGTACGGGCATGAATTGACTGATGAGATCTCGCCTTGGGAGGCGGGCTTGAAGAAGTTTGTTGATCTTTCTAAGGATTTTATTGGTAAAGAAGCCTTACTGGAACAGGAGAAGGCGGGTATTTCGTGTAAGATTGTTCACTTTGCTTCTTTGTCCCGTCGGTCACCGCGGCAGGGGCATTTTCTTTTTTCTGAGCAGGGAGAAAAGATCGGGGAAGTTGTGAGCGGAACATTCTCACCGGCTTTGGGGCGCGGGATCGGGATTGGATTTATAAAAAAAACATTTACGAATTCCAGCAAAGTCATTATATTTGGTGATGACAAGTTCAAGGAAGGTTCTGAAATCGTGGCGCGTCCGTTTTATAAGGAAGGATCGCTTAAAAGTTAATAAGGTCTAAGGGGTAACTATGGAAATCATTGAGCATTATTTGTACACCAAAGAACATGAATGGATCAACATTGAGGAGAATGTCGGGACCGTTGGGATCACGGAATACGCCCAGTCTTCTTTGGGTGATATTACCTTTGCGGATCTTCCATCCGTGGATAAAGAAGTTGAGCAGTTTGAGCAGCTTCTTTCAGTTGAATCCGTTAAGGCGGCGAGCGACATCTATGCGCCCATTAGCGGTCGGATCATTGAAGTCAACGATGAACTGACGGAGGACCCGGGCCTCATCAATAAACATTCTTATGATAAGGGATGGATCGTTAAGATTGAAATTTCTGATATGGATGAAACATCGAATCTTTTGACCGGGGATGAGTACAGAAGTTATCTGGAGACCCTCGAGCGCGATGATCATCAGGAAACGGAAGAGTAAGCAGCCTTTCAACAGGCCGGGGATATCCCCGGCCTTTCTTATTTCTGCTTGAGAGCGGGACGTATTTCTTGAACCCATATATTGCTAATACAGATCAGGATGTGAAAGAAATGCTCGCCACCATCGGGGTGAAGAGCGTGGACGATCTTTTTGTTGATATCAAGCCTCAGCATGCCCCTAAGTCATTTGATCTTCCTGTCGGTCTTTCTGAATATGAGGTGATGCGTAAGCTTACGCGCCTTGCGCTCAAGAATTCCAATGAGCTCATTCCTTTTATTGGTGGCGGGTACTATGATCATTACGTTCCCGTCGCATGTCAGGCGTTGATCTCCCGCGGAGAATTTTATACGGCCTATACACCTTATCAGCCGGAATGCGCTCAGGGAACGCTTCAGGCGCTTTTTGAATTTCAGAGCAGTATCTGTGCCCTGACGGACATGGACGTAGCGAATGCCTCTGTCTATGAAGGCGGCACGGCGCTTTATGAGGCCATGATGATGGCGATCCGCATAACAGGACGGAAGAAGATCGTCATGGATAGCGGCGTCAGTCCTATTTACCGAAAGCTCATCAAATCCTATACGCATAATTTAAGCTTTGAATTTGTTGAGACCGATGTGCTTCATGGACAGACGGATCGCGTGGCGATCGCCAAGCTTCTGGATAAGAAGACCGCGGCAGTTATTTTACAGAATCCAAATTTCTTTGGAACCATCGATGATCATGCGGATATCGTTGAGAAAGCGCATGCGGTAGGAGCTCTTGTGATTGAGAGTGTTTATCCGATCGCCCTTGGTCTCTTAAAGACGCCTGGGGCGATGGGTGTTGATATTGTGACCGGTGAAGGTCAGAGCCTGGGGTTGTCGCTTAGTTTTGGCGGTCCTTATCTTGGGTTCATGGCGACGCGCAAGAAATTTATTCGTCAGATGCCAGGCCGCATTGTGGGAGAGACGGTTGATGCTCAGGGCCGCCGTTGTTTTGTTAACACCCTTCAAGCGCGTGAGCAGCATATTCGTCGTGAGAAGGCGACATCTAATATTTGTACGAACGTGGCGTTATGCGCTACACAGGCCGCGATCTTTATGTCGCTCTTAGGAAAGAGCGGGCTAAAGACCATGGCTCAGCTTAATCTGGATAAGGCAGAATTTGCCCGTCAGGAATTCTCCAAGATCAAGGGAGTCGAGGTCAAGCGTTCCTCGCCGACTTTTAACGAGTTTACGTTGGCTCTTTCCAAAGATGCTAATGATGTCATCGAGGCGATGATCAAGCATGGTTTTGCTGCTGGGTTTCCTTTGGGACGTTATTATAAGGGCATGGAAAAGTATTTGCTTGTCGCTGTCACAGAAAAAAGAACTAAAGAGGAAATCATGGCCTACGCGAAAGCGCTTGCGGAGGTTCTGAAATGAAGCTTATTTTTGAAAAGAGCAAACCTGGCCGACTGGGATTTCAACAGCCTGTTTCTGATGTCCCTGTTAAGGCGACACTGCCTCAGAAATATGTGCGTCAGAAAGAGGCGGCCCTTCCTGAGATGTCGGAACTGGATGTTGTGCGTCATTTTACGCAACTTTCTCAGAGGAACTTCTCTGTGGATGCTAATTTTTATCCGCTCGGTTCTTGCACAATGAAATACAATCCGAAGTTTACGGAAAAGGTCGCGGCTTTAGCAGGATTTGCGGAGCTGCATCCTCTTTTACCTCAGCTTCGTAGTGGTGAGAAATATGTTCAGGGTGCCCTGGAGGTTCTTTACGAGACGGAACAATGGCTGTGTGAGATTACGGGGATGAAGGCGTTCACCATGCAGCCTTTGGCAGGGGCGCACGGAGAGCTTACAGGTGTCATGCTCATTGCGGCGTATCACAAGGCCAAGGGGAACAAGAAGAAATTTATTATTATTCCGGACTCGTCTCACGGGACAAATCCTGCGAGTGCCGCTGTTGCTGGTTATGATATTGTTTCTGTCCCGTCTAATAAAGAAGGCGGGATGGATATCGTTAAACTTAAAGCGGTTCTGACCGATGAGTGTGCGGGGCTGATGATCACAAGTCCGGATACGCATGGCGTTTTTAATTCGCATATCACGGAGATCGCTGAACTTGTTCATGCTGTTGACGGTATCATGTATTATGATGGTGCGAATCTGAATGCGACCATGGGCCGGTGCCGTCCGGGAGATGTGGGTTTTGATGTGGTGCATTTGAATCTTCATAAAACTTTCGCGACTCCACATGGTGGAGGAGGGCCTGGAGCTGGTCCAGTTGGTGTGGGCGCCAAGCTTGAGAATTTCTTGCCTATTTCACGCGTGAGCAAGTGTGTTGATGGTTTTTTTGCCCTTAAATATGATTATCAGGATTCGATCGGTTATATTGCTTCCTTTTATGGTGCTTTTGGTGTGATTCTTAAGGCTTATGCTTATATGCTTTTGCTGGGCAAGGATGGTCTTAAAGCAACGAGTGATCATGCGGTCTTGAATGCGAACTATCTGATGAGCCGCCTCAAGGGGGTGTATCGCGTGGCCTTTGACCGTATTTGTATGCATGATTGCGTTTTTTCAGCAGATAGGCAGGCTGAGCGCGGTGTTCATGCCATTGATATTGCTAAATTCCTGATCGACAGGAAGATTCATCCGCCGACAGTGTATTTTCCGCTTACGGTCAAGGAGGCGATCATGATTGAGCCGACCGAGACGGAAAGCAAGGAAACCATGGATGTCTTTGTTGAGGCCATGCTTGAGGCGGATGCGTTATCTCAAAAGGATCCTGAGCAGTTTCATTCATTCCCCAAGACCATGCCCATTTCGCGGCCTGATGAAACTAAAGCAGCGCGTGAGATGAAGGTCAACTTTTTTGCCCAGAACGAATGACGTTTGAAGACGTTTCTTTCCCAGAACCTAAAGCCAATCTTGAATATGATGATGCTCTGTTGAGGCGCGCTGATACGGGTGAGATCGGTGAGTCTTTTCGTTTTTGGGAGTCGCCTAATCTCTTTGTGGTTCTTGGCCGGACAAGCAAGGAGCAAGATGATGTTTATGTGGATCTTTGTCAAAAGGACGGGATTCCGATTTTAAGGCGCAGCTCAGGTGGGGGGACAGTTCTTCAGGGTCCAGGATGTCTTAATTTTTCACTCGTTCTTTCGAAGAAAGATTATCCGGAGCTTCAGGCTATTCATGCGTCTTACAAAATCATTCTCGAAAGAATCGCGTTGGCGTTAATAGAGATAGGCATAGATGCGCAATTTCGACCTGTTTGTGACCTGGTGATGGGCATAGAAGAAAAGAAATTTTCCGGTAATGCGCAGCGTCGTGGCAGGAGTTTTATCTTGCATCACGGTACGATTCTTTATGATTTTGATCTTTCCTTGATCAGTAAGTATCTGAAGATCCCTCAGAAGATGCCTGATTATCGCGCAAGACGAACACACGCGGATTTTGTCACCAATATCTATCGGCGGCCGGAAGACATTAAGCGCGTAATTCAGAAAAGTTTTCTAAAGGCAGGAGAGGGATTATGAGAAGTTTCTTGATCGGGATTTTTTTGTTCATTTTGACCTCTCATTCTTGTTTTGCTCAATCTGTTTCGCATTCTTTTATTCCTAAAGAAGGGAGGCTTTTGATTGTTGGTCAGCAGAAAGATACGATTAGTGAGTACCTCAAGAGTATAGGTGTTGTTCCCGGTGGATTTATGGTCTATACATCCATTCAGAAGATGGATGGGTTGGATGGTCCGGCGGATCAAGGTGCTGGTATTCATCATGCTCAATATTGGACATCTCGATATCCTGATACGGTGCTTCAGATCGGCCTTTATATGGTGGGGGCCCTAGATAAGACTATTCAGGGATTTTATGATGCGAATATTTCCAAGCTCGCCAAGTGGATCAAGCGCGCGAAGCGACCGGTTTATTTGAGGATCGGCTATGAGTTTGATCTGCCTGAAAACGGGTATGATCCTCAGAGGTATCGCCAGGTTTTTCGTTATATAGTTAATCGCTTGCGCGAGGAGGGGGTTGATAATGTCGCTTTTGTCTGGCATTCTGCGGCTATGACAGAGCATCGCCGGGATTTTATGGATTGGTATCCAGGGGATGACTGTGTAGACTGGTTTGGTGTTTCTCTTTTTAATCCTATGCAGATTAAGACGGCTAAAGAACTTGTTGTTCTTGCTCGTGAGCATCAAAAACCTTTCATGGTCGCTGAGTCCACGCCGGCAGGGCTTTTTTCTGTGAATGCTAAGAAGGAATGGTTTCGCCATTATTTTGATTTTATTAATGAAGTTGATGTGAAAATTGTTTGTTATATAAATAGTAATTGGAATAGTTATTCCCTTTTTCGAGCCCAGAATTGGGGGGATGCACGTATTCAAAAAGATCCAGAAATCAAGGCCATTTGGTTGAAAGAGACAGAAAATGGGTATTTGCTATCTTCTTCAGATCTGTTTAGTAAGCTCTCCCGGTAGTAGTTAATGCTTCCCTGGTTTTTTCTATCTTCAAATATAATATATATTTATTTTAATAATCTTAATGTTAAAATAACCGCTATTAAAAAGAGTTGTCTAGCATGAAATTATTGTATTCTTTCCTTCTTATATTATTTGTGATTCTCTTTTCTTGCCCTGTCTTTGCTGCTGGGGCGAATGTATCTACTTCTAATAAAACCGCGACATCGGCCAAACCAAAGAATCTCAGGGATCAGTATCTTGCCTACTTTGAAGAAGTTTATAAGATTATGGAGGAGAATTATTATTTTGACATCAAACGTGCTGATTTTGATCGGTTTATAAAAACCTTTGATGAGAAGATTTATAAGAATCTTCTTTTGGAAGGCAAGAGCAATGATTATGTTCGTTGGCGCAGCGCAGCGTATCTTGTGGATTTCATGAAGCAGCCGGATGATAAATTTTCGAAATTCTGGCCGCCCAAACCTGCAGAGACATTTAAGAAGGAAGTTTATGGTCAGAAGATTGACCTGGGGATCACGGGCCATTTGATGGAGGCGGGATTTCAGGTTGATTTTGTTGAGCCTCGTTCCGATGCGTTTGAGTTGGGGCTTCGGGAGAATGACCTCATTGTTCAGATTGACGGTGAGGAGGCGATCAAGATCGGTGAAGCGAAGATCCAGGATAAGTTGGTGCCTTTAGAAGGTGCTAAGGTCAAGATCGATTATTTGGATGCGGTTGCGCGCGCGCCGCATGTGATCAGTCCTGCGAGTAAAGAATATTTCAAACAGACCGTTTTTTTAAAACCAACAGGTATTCAGGATATTTATTGTGCTGAGATTCAGAAATTTAATCGCCTGACCAATGAAGATATGGGGCGCTATCTTGAATATATGGCTCCTCGTCATCCTAAGGGGTTAATTCTGGATTTGCGGGGAAATCCTGGTGGACCGCCGCTTGCGGCTCTTTTAATTTCCGCCTTTTTCTTGCCGAACGACGAATTGTTTGCCTACTTTGAGGGGCGCCACAAGCCGCGTTCCGAGCTTTTAATTCCTCGTCTTCCGGCATCGTTTAATTTTGACTGGCCTTTGGCGATCCTTGTTAATAAAGATAGTGGCAGCGCATCAGAATTGTTTACGGGGATTATGCAGGACAGAAAACGAGCGATTGTAATAGGGCAGGATACGGCGGGTCAGGTGCTGTTAAAAAGTATTTTTGATATGTCTGACGGATCGTCTCTGGCGATGGTCGTTGCGCGAGGTCATTTTCCGGATGGGAGACCTTTTCCTTTTGATGGCGTGAAGCCCAATGAATATATTCCGGATGACAAGAAGGATGAGTTGGTCACGATGTCAGCGAAGTATTTGTTTCTTAAGGCTGAGGGGAGAATCAAATGATTTTATTTAAGATCTTTCTTCTACAAGTCATGATCGCGGTTGTTGTTTTTGTTGTTTTGTGGATTATCTTGGAGAAAGAGCTTGTGCTTCTTGCGATTGAACGTCTTGTGCATCTGGATCCCAATGAGACGAGCGAACAGCGTGAGGTGACCATTCTTATGGCCAGGGCTATTTCTGTCAAGCTGGAGAAGCGTCTTCTGGCCGTTGTGAAAGACAAATTTCCTGAGGCAGAGGTGACTGTTATTATTAATAAAGATATTTTGGGTGGAGTTGTTGTTCAGGCAGGTAAAATTCTTATTGATTCGAGCTTGGTGAATAAATTTAAACGGATGTGGGGAGGGAAATAGGAATGGGTCCACGGATCCTTGCTATTATTCCAGCGTATAACGAGGCAGGTAATATTGCCAGGACAGTCTGTGAGGTTCTTGCGCAGCCGCAGGGAATTATTCCGCTTGTTATTGATGACGGGTCGCGCGATCAGACCTCACAGGAGGCCTTTCGTGCTGGGGCCAGGGTTGTTCAGTTGCCGTTCAATTTAGGGATTGGCGGGGCTGTTCAGACGGGATATCGTTACGCGCTTGAGAATAATTTTGATATTGCGGTTCAGATCGACGGGGATGGGCAGCATGATTCTGCCTATTTGTCTGTTTTAATTCAGCCCGTTGTTGATGGGGAGGCGGATATGTCGATTGGTTCTCGGTTTTTGGGAGGAAAGGCGGGTTTTCAATCTTCCTTTGGCCGACGGCTTGGCATTGGGTTTTTCCGCGGGTTGATACGGTTTTTAACGGGGTTTTATGCGACTGATCCGACATCGGGATTTCGAGCCTGTAACAGGAGATTGATCGCGCTTTTTGCCGGGTATTATCCTTCTGATTTTCCGGAACCAGAGGCGATTGTGGTTGCGAGGCGTTTGAGAGCACGGGTGTGCGAGGTTCCGGTTATTATGCGGGAACGTCGGGAGGGAAAAAGTTCAATTGGTAAGCTCAAATCGCCGTATTATATGATCAAGGTCACAGCGGCGATCTTTCTTCACATGTTAAAAGATAGAAAGGTGTATGGGCCATGGGCATAAGGGTTCTGGAATTTCTTCTTTCTTTTAGTGTCTTTCTTTTTGTTGTGGAACTTGTACGTCGGGAGAAATTGACTTTCAAATATGCGTTTGCCTGGATCTTCTTTTCTGTGATCGGTGTTGTTTTTTCGCTCTTTCCGGTTATCCCCTATAAGATTTCTAAAGTTCTCGGGTTTGAACTTCCGAGTAATTTTATTTTCTTTTCGCTTTTGGGTATGTTTGTCTTCTTAAGTCTTCTTCTTACAGTATTTTTGTGCCAGCAGAACAGGCGGAACGATCGCATGGCGCAGAAAATTGGACTTCTGGAGGAAGAGATGAGGGCGCTTCAAGAGAGGATGAAAGGTCGTTAGCAATGGTGCTTCCTAGTGTTAGCGTTGTCATCCCAGTTTATAATGCCCAGGACACAATCGCGGGTGTGATCAAGGCTGTTTTGGCCCAGAGCTATCAAGGGGAGCGTGAACTTATTGTTGTTGATGATGGATCCCAGGATCGAACGGCCGATGAGATCCGGGTTTTTCCTCAGGTGCGTTATATTCGCCAGGACAATACGGGACCCGCGAGTGCCCGTAATTGCGGAGCAGGGATGGCGCGTGGCGAGATTCTTTTTTTTACAGATTCTGACTGCTATCCGGAACCGCAATGGATCGAGAAAATGATTGCGGGTTTTTTCTCGGATCAAATCGCTGTTGTGGCCGGGAGTTATGACATTGCTAACCCCAAAGCAGTTCTGGCCAAGGCGATCCATGCCGAGATTCTATTTCGGCATCATCGTCTGATGCCGGACTTCCCGCGTGCATTTGGTAGTTATAACTTTGCTATTCGCAGGAAGATTTTTGATCAGGTCGGCAGGTTTAATACGGGCTATCGCCGTGCTAGTGGAGAGGATAATGATTTAAGTTATAAGATTTTGTCCTCAGGGTATAAGATCAAGTTTCAGAAGGATGCTCTTGTTGCGCATGTTCATCAGTGTGATTTTCAGAAATATTTACAAGAACAATTTCGTCATGGGTTTTGGCGTGCAAAGAGGTACGGGGATCACCTTCAAATGGTTGCCGGAGATGATTATACGTTCTGGAAGGACATTGTTGAGATTCCTTTGGCTTTGGGACATGGCTTGATTTTATTCTTCTCTGGCATGAAAGGTCTTGTTGTTTTATTCTTGGCGTTTGAAGTTGTTTGGGGCTTGGTGATGGCTCGCCGTTTGGGGGATGGGTTAATTTTGGGCCTGGTTATGTGGGCGCGTTCTTTTTTGCGGACAGCTGGGCTGTTCTGCGGGGCTATTTATTTTCTTAAATATTATTTAAGAAAGAACAAAAAAACCTAAAAAAGCCTTGCGACACATATCGCGTATGTTAATATGAAAGTGATTTCAAGAATTTAAAGTGTGAGATTTAGTCCTCAATCATTATTTGTCGACGATATGATGGCCAAGAAAGAGTCTGCTGAAGAAAAGCTGTTGAAGATCATCGAGGTCACTAAGAAGGCTCAGGGGCCCGCTTCCGGGGCAGGGCCTTCATCTGGGGCTGCTAAGCGTTCTGGTCGATTTGTTCTTAGCACAAGAAAAATTAATTTTCTTTTGATTGTGGGCGCTATTGCGAGTTTGCTTTTTCTCGGCTATGAATTTAATGGCGGTGTTTCTCTTTTGGCTCAGGATGTTAACATTTCCGTCGATGGTCAAGGTTCGCGAGGGGCGCCTAATATATTTGCTCAGCAGGTCAGAAACTTTTCATATTATTTAGAACAGATCAATTCCCGTAATATTTTTAAGCCTTATGAGAAAATAACGACGGGAACAGAGGTGACGTCTGCCAAAGCGGCGCTTGAAAAGAGGATGTCTAAGTATAAAATGGTTGGGGTTGCCTGGTTGGACACCCCTGAGTCAGCGACTGTTATGATTGAAGACACATCCAATCGGATGACACATTTTTTGAGAGAAGGCGAAAAAATTGAAGATGTAACCGTGAAGACCATCTATACGGATAGGGTGGTCCTCAGTTACGCAAACGAGGAGATGGTTATCAAATTATGACAACCTACAAATACTTCCCCCTGAGAGCTCTTTTGCTGGTCGTCTTTTTTGGCGCGGCGCTTTTTGTTGGCGCAGCGCGCATGGGCTACGCTGAGGAACCCAGGCAGGTCAAGCCTATGCTGCTGACCGAATCCAAGGAAACCTTGGATGAACGGTTGCAGCGCAAGATCGCGCTGGATGTGCGTGACATGAACATTGTGGATGTGATCAAGTTCCTGGCGATGAAGGGTGATTTTAACGTGATCATCAGTCCGGCGGTTGATGGGCGCACGACGGTGCTTTTGGACAATGTCGGCATTAAGGATGCGCTGGATATCGTGGTGGTGTCCAACAGACTGGCGTATTCGATCCAGAATGATATTGTCCAAGTGATGACTTCCGTTGAATATGAAGCGATGTTTGGTAAGCAATTCGGAGACAAGACGGTGGTGGAGACGCTGCATTTGCAGTATGCCAAGCCGAGTTATGTCCTGGCCGCACTGGACAACATCAAGAGCAATGTCGGCAAGATCATTATAGATGAAGATACTGGTGCCGTTGTC
>JADGCU010000114.1 GCA_015228785.1 Candidatus Omnitrophota bacterium | reverse complement strand
CTGATCTGCCGTAATCTTAGAAACCACCAACTGGTCCTCGGCAAGACCCTTCTGCTTGGCATTTGCGATCGCCGCGTTAAGAACCTTGACCACATTCTCTTTAACAGGCTTATTAAGATGCGCCAAAATCGTGACAGCAACCGGAACTGATTTCATCCGGATCAGATCCATGACCTTACGGACCTTCGTCGGAGAAACCCTAAAATAGCGACCTTTAGCTCTTGTGATCATGATTTATACCTTCACTTATTTCTTCTGCATAGATTTCTTGGTCTTCACGCCGCCGTGCGCCTTGAATATACGTGTCGGAGAAAATTCCCCGAGCTTAAACCCAACCATGTTCTCCGTAATAAATACAGGAATATGTTTTTGCCCATTATGAATCGCAAATGTATACCCAACAAAGTCCGGAGTAATCGTCGAACGACGCGACCATGTCTTAATCGGCTGCTTCTGGCCGGATGCGACCATCTTGTCGAACTTTCTCCTCAAGGACTCATCAACAAACGGCCCCTTAGCAATAGAACGTGCCATATTACTTTATCCTTCTCTTAAGAATATGCTTGTTCGAATACTTACGAGGACTACGCGTCTTTAAGCCCTTCGTCTTCTGGCCCCAAGGAGACACCGGATGGGGATTTCCCTGCGGCGCCTTACCTTCACCGCCACCATGCGGATGGTCAACGGGATTGCGAACAACACCGCGAGAAACAGGCCGCTTGCCCTTCCAACGATTGCGTCCGGCCTTACCAATAGACTGCGTCCCGTGTTCCACATTCGATAACTGGCCAATCGTAGCCCGACAGCCAATAGGGATCATACGAACTTCGCTTGATGGCATCCGCAAATGAGCATACTCACCATCTTTAGCAATCAACTGAGCAGAAGCTCCTGCAGAACGCGCCAACTTCCCGCCACAGCCAGGCTTCAACTCAATATTATGAATCGCCGCACCCAGAGGAATCTTACTCAACAAAAGGGCATTACCTGCCTTAATATCAATATTATCAGAATTCGTGCTTACAACAGTCTGTCCCGCCCTTAACTCAACAGGTGCTAGAATATAATTCCTAAGTTTATCACTCTGATATTCAATGAGGGCGATCCGACATGTCCTATTAGGATCGTACTCGATACCGACAACCAATGCCGGATCATCAATACGGCTGCGTTTGAAATCAATAACGCGATACATCCTCTTATGACCACCCCCCTTACGACGGGATGTGATCCGTCCATTATTGTTACGACCACCGGACTGCTTCAAAGGCTCCAAAAGAGACTTCTCCGGTGTATGCTTTGTGAGTTCCGCAAAATCTACAAGAACTGCGTGCCTCAGGCCATTTGTTGTCGGTTTAAATCTTCTGATACCCATTATGCTACCTCGATCTTACTGCCTTCTTTAAGGGTCACGATCGCTTTCTTCCAGTCAGAGGCATATCCATACTTCATGCGGACACGCTTTCTCTTCCCGGGAACATTAACGACATTGACAGCCTGTACTTTAACCTTATAAATCTCTTCGACTGATTTCTTAATTTCCGGCTTTGTTGCACTAGTCGCCACCCGGAACATATACTGACGGTCTTTCTGAATAACCGTGCTCTTTTCCGTACGGAGAATATTCTTAATAACGTCGTAACTGGTACTCATTGTAATCTCTTCAGGATTTTTTCCATCGCAGCCTTAGTGGCCAGGACTTTGTTATTTTTAAGAACGTCAAGCGCGTTCACTTCAGCGGCCTTCTCATGCTGGATGCCGCGAATATTGCGAGATGCTAGCATAGCTTCTTTCGAACTTCCCTCAAAAATCGCGAGCGTCTTTTTTCCCGAGATCTTAAGATTCTTCATAATGGCAAGAAAATCCTTTGTCTTGCCGGATTTCATAACCATATCATCAACACACACGAGAGAACTTCCTTTAAACTTGGCATTCAAAGACTCCCGAAGTGCTCCCATACGAACCTTCTTAGGGATAGTATACCCATAATCCCGAGGATGAGGCCCGAAGACAATACCACCTTTTTTAAATAGCGGAGAACGCGTCGAACCCTGACGGGCCTGACCTGTTCCCTTTTGACGGAACGGCTTCTTGTTACCGCCGGAGACCTCAGAACGGATCTTAGTATCCGCATTACCCTGACGCGCATTCGCCTGATACATGACGATCGCCTGATGGATCACGTCCTGATTAACGGCCTTATCAAACTCAGAAGGAAGATCCATAGATCCAGATTCTTTCCCATCAATTTTATACACAGTTAACTTCGGCATGAATTCTAAACCTTATTTTCCTTTACCCTTGGCAGCGGCTTTCGCCTGCTTCATCGGATTACGCTTATGGATAACAACTTCCTTCTTCTCCTCAAGTGAGCGATACGCCCTCTTGAACGATCTCTCAATCGAGACCAAACCATTCTTGGAACCCGGAACCGCACCCTTAACCAGAATAAAATTTCCTTCAGCGTCCACATGCATCACGCGAAGATTCTGAACGGTCACACGCACATCACCCATATGACCAGGCATTGTCTTCCCTTTGAGAATGCGGCCAGGATATGTATTGGCACCAGCAGAACCAATGCGGCGATGATGCATGGATCCATGGCCGGAATCTCCACCGTGCCAATTATGACGCTTCATACCACCCTGAAAACCTTTCCCCATTGACGTGCCGATCACAGAAACATAATCCCCAGCCTTAAAGAAATCCGCCTGAAGCTTCTGTCCAACCTGATAAAGAGCATTGTCCGTAGACTTAAACTCCTTGACCGTACGAAGGGCCGGCACATTCGCCTTTTTAAAAAACCCTAAGCGTGGCTTGTTGCAGCGGGATTCTTTGATCTCATCAAATCCCAAAACAACCTTCTTAGGCGTTTCCTTCACACCAAGAACATAACAAGGACCAACCTCAAGGGCCGTCACAGGAATAATATTCCCATCCTTGTCAAAAAACTGTGTCATTCCGATCTTTTTACCTAGCAAACCGCTAATCATAAGCCCTACAACTTTGGT
>JADGCU010000113.1 GCA_015228785.1 Candidatus Omnitrophota bacterium | reverse complement strand
GAGGGCATTTGCAACTTTGAACAGGACCTTCAGGGAGGGAAGGTCTATTTGAGAGGTCATTTCAAGGCGTTGCCAGTATTTGGCAGTGATCCCAGCAGCTTCGGCGGCCCGTTCTTGGGTTAGTTTCCGCCTCGCCCGATGCTTCTTGATGTTTTTAACCAGGACTTGTTTAATCCCTCGACTGTTTTCCATTCATACATTATCGTAGTGCACACCGCTTAGGAACACTCAGGCGGGGGTATGTAATGACTTGCATGTTTGGGAGGCGTATGGTAATCATGAACACGTCAGATGGAGATGTTACTTAGCCAGAATTAGATTTAGAGGCGTCATAACGCTGTCGCCGCTGTCTGGTATTCTTTTTAAGAATGATGGTTCACGTTTTGTGGCGGGATCAGAAACTGGATATGGAGGGCATATATGGCGATTCAAGAAGTTCTTCTTAAGGATGAGGCAGAATTGGAATCAATTTTGGTCAGGGAACCCGAGCAACGGGTTTCTAGGCATAGGTTCGCAATGACGATATCGCGGCTTTTGCAAATTTGTTAAATAGGAGGGTTGATATGGTCGCGAATGCGGGTGGCATTAATGATGAAATTATTTCTTTATGGGAGAAATGGGATAAAATCGGAAAACTTCCCACAAAACATTGGCCTTTGCTTTATCCAGAAGTGGTTTTAGAAAAGAAAAAAGAAAGAGGTATCCTTTTTGTCGGGATGAATCCTTCGCTTGCTAAGAACATAGACAAGTTAATAAGTGAGGCAGAATTAGACGGGATTTATAATACAGGGGAGAGATTATTAAAGTGGCCCGTTAAAAAAGTTAATGATTTACAAAAGAAGAACGTTATCAGGTTTGAAGAGCATGCTCGGTCTAAGTATTCCTATTACCGTTCAATAAAGAAGTTGATGGATTTGTCGTGCCCCGGTAGAGAATATGAAGTCATAGATTTATTTTTGATTAGAGATACTGATCAGAAGGGAGGGGTAGGTGGCTTGATAAGTAATCCGGATTATAGTGATTTTTTAAAAGAACAAATTAAAGTATGGGCGTCTCTTGTTTTGCAAATCAATCCAGTACTGATAGTAGTTATAAATGCTGAGGCTGCACACATTTTAAATTATGCTGAAGAAATTGAGAAAATGGAAGAAGACAAGAAGAATGGTCTTAACAAGTATAAAGATTTAGCGGATGGATATGTTGAGAAAAGGCGTTTTAAGAACGAAATACCAATTATTTTTTCAAGCATGCTTTCTGGAGGAAGAATGGATATCTATTCTAGAGAGCGTTTGGCATGGCATATAAATTCTGCTTTGGCATCCAAGGGGTGTTGTTTTCCTAAATAAATGAAGAGCCTTCCTAATTTTTTCGAGTTAAAAGATGCGCTCGGCGATGATAAGCCCGAGCGTTTTTGTTTTTGGTGACGTCACGACACTGTCTAGGGGGTGTTGCGTTTATGGCGTAAAAAGATGCAGTGGACTTTTTAGCTAATTTTGCTAATATTATTACTGCACACCCCCAGGTGCACAGAAACATCACTTGGGGGTTTTCTTTTTTTCTGAAAGGTTGACAAATATACGCCAATGGCGTATATTTGTAGTGCAGAAAGGATCCTGTGGAGATAGTCGAAGCGCCAATCTTTACTAAGCGGATTGCAGATATCCTTTCGGACGATGAATATAGAGAGATGCAGTGGGCTTTGATCGCTAACCCTTTGGCTGGCGCGGTGATTCCGGGAGGTCACGGCTTAAGAAAGTTGCGTTGGGCGGTAGAGGGTGGCGGGAAAAGTGGCGGCTTAAGGGTAATATATTATCTTCTTACTAAGGATGAGAAAATCTATTTGATTTTTCCTTATAAGAAGGTCGAGCAAGAAGATCTGACAAAGGTGCAATTAAAATTGTTAAGTGATTATGTGAAAGAGGGTGTGTTATGAAAGATAAAGATTTCAAAGACCTTTTGCTCGGTATTGATCAGGCAAGGGCCATACATCGTGGTGATATGAAACCGGATAGGGTTTTTAAATTTAGCCCTTTGGTTGTAAAGAAGATCCGTGGAAAATTGCATAAGTCCCAAGCTGAGTTTGCTCATATGATCGGCGTGAGTATTGATACGTTACAGAATTGGGAGCAGGGTAGGAGGCGGCCTGACGGCCCTGCGTTGGCGCTACTTCGGATAGCAGATTTTAGTCCTGAAGCTGTGATGGAAGCATTACATGTCTGATGCCGTGAGTAACCGGGTAATCTTTGTTTGATTGTGTGGGAAATTTATTTTCGTACATTACCGCAGTATCCCAAGATTGATCTTACCGAAGAACGACTTCTCATAGCAAAAGCACAGCAAGGGAATAAAATAGAAGCTGAAGAGATGGTTCTTCGGCATATTGGTTTTGTAATCTTTCGAATTCGAAGAATAGCTTTCCCATCTTATATTGCCCGTTTTGGGGAGGATATCCTAAGTCAAGCTATTTTCATTCTCTACGAGAAGATTCAGACGTATAACCTTGATTATCGCGATCGACATGGTGAGTTGAGACCTGTACGATTTTCTTCTTACATTTGGAAACGCATTGATGGTTTCATCCTGGATACCTTGAAGAAGGAGAGTCGCAGGGAAAGTTGTCAGTTTAGTCCAGATTGGGAACGATACGAAGGAGGGGAGACTGAGGAGGCGTTTGAAGACGGCTGATTTGATTTATTGTCAATAAAACGCCCTGTCCGCCTCTTGAGGGTGGACAGGCTACTTTCTCGTCTAGGAACATGTCATTTTATATTTGAAAAACCGGACAAAACGGACATGCTTTTCGAACTTTTTTATCTCTGTTTTCCTAATAATATGGTATATTGTGCCTCGATTTGGCGATGGCTTTAAGAGATACTTTCATATGTGATACACAGCCACGCAATTTTTTGATGCGTTGCTTAGAATTTCTTCATAGGAAAAAGACGTGATATGGAACTTCCAGTAGAGAGCAAATCATTAGATTTTATCCGTGAGATCGTGACCGCGGACCGTGAGAACGGGAAGAATAACGGCAAGGTCGTGACGCGGTTCCCTCCTGAGCCGAACGGCTATCTTCATATCGGCCACGCGAAGT
>JADGCU010000112.1 GCA_015228785.1 Candidatus Omnitrophota bacterium | reverse complement strand
GCATTACAGCATTCATCCTAATATGCGTATGAGTGATGGTGACAAACTTAAGAGTTATTTGGAAGAATGGCAGACGTCTGCACTGGTGTCGTATGATCTGAAACATTTCACGCCGTATACTGGCTTGAGGTATTCTGGAACGGGATATGTTATGTGGTCAAGGGTAGATAAACATACTGGAATTAAATCTCCTGCGGATAAACGGCTGGGATTAATTGCGGGTGTGGATATTCCTTTGGCGAGCCGGGTGTGGGTTACTGCGGAGGCTGATGGGGCGGGGCAAGATGATGTTGGTCTGACGGCTGCCATTCATTGCCGGTTTTAATAATATTTATGCAATATTTTTCCATGGTCGCAAAATGGATTTCTGAAAAGTCCGCGCAACCCTTCATGTGTGTCGTAGCCTTTCTTATAATTCTGGTTTGGGGGCTATTTGGAATGCCTCTTCATTTTAATAATACTTGGCATCTTCTCATCAGTACTTTGGCTGCGATCATTTCAATTGTCATGCTTTTTATTATTCAAAACAGTCAAAATCGCCACACTATTGCGATCCAACTTAAACTTGATGAAATTATCCGTGCTACAAAGGGTGCTCACAACGAAATGATGGACATTGAAAAACTCACAGATGAGGATTTGATGAAGGTCCAAAAGAAATATGGTGTGTTGGCTGCGCAAACCAAAGAAGACTTGAGGAAAGGCAAGCTCGATACCCACACGCCTGATGTCAGTAAAGTTATCGGCGAAGAAAGTCACGATCCATCAGCTATTGCACCTAGGTACAATTGATTCATTTTAGGATTCTCACTAGTATGTCTTAATGTAGGCTGTCGAAGACGGGTTAAATTTTATAAATTATTTAAAAAAGGAAGAATATGAAAATAAGAAAATTGATTGTTAGTGCTTTTACTTTTGCCATTGTTATCGGATCTATCACGGGTTGTGCCACGACTACGTATCAAAAAAGGGCAAGCACATCGAGTGCCCTTACCCAGTCATCCGATATGATTGCGAAGGGCAGTGTGCTTATTGATGAAACACTCGCCAAATTAAACGATCTGGTCTCAAATCCAAGTCCTGATCTGCGCAAACAATTCAACGCTTTTAATAATTCTGTGAACGAATTGGGTTCTGCGGCCAAGGATATCACGATCAAGGCTGAGCAAATGAAGTTACAAGGCGCAGCATATTTTAAAAACTGGGACAAAGAAGCAGCCCAAATGCAAAACGAAGACATCCGTCAGCGCAGTGAAGCCCGTAAGAATGAAGTTACGGCGCGTTTCAATCGGATCACGGAAAGTTATGAGGCAACTAAAGCTGCTTGTATTCCGTATATGTCTGATTTGCGGGACATACAAAAGTTCCTTTCTGTTGATTTAACCAGTGAAGGTTTGGTGGCTATTAAAGATGTTGCTGAAAAAGCTACAAATCATGCTGCGCCGCTTAAGGAATCTATTAGCGGTCTGTCCGAAGAATTTAAGGCTCTCGGTGTTTCAATGTCGAGTAAAGCCGCTATTATGTAGTTGCGCTGTGATACGATTTTTTATCTAATCAAGGCCGTCAGAATTTTCTGGCGGCCTTTTTAATACCTTGGCAAAAGGGAGGTAGGGCGCTATGCTGTAATTGGAAAATAAAGAAAAATTAGTAAAATAGTTGTATAGAAAAATGTCAAAGAAAAATAAACCTAAACCAAGATCTCCGATTCTCAAAAAGGGCAGGGTGGGATCGGTCCCCGTTGCGCAGAAGAAGGCAGGACTGTCTTTGCGTAAAAAGGGTTCTGAGAAGAAGGAACGCTTGCGTCTTGAGGGGGCGGTCTCCTCTTTGAGTAAGATCGGTGATGGTTTAAGACGGAAAATCACAGAGCAAACAGATGATCTGGCTACAAAAAATGGTCAAATAAAGCAAGGGGAGGCAAGGCAAGAGAAGGCAACCGAACAGATCCATATTTTTACAAAAGTGATGGAAGCGGCAACGGATGGTATTTTTATCATCGATGCTCAAAAGCCTTTTTTTCCTGTGATCTACACCAACTCGGCATTTCAGGTGATGACAGGATTCAATCGGAAGGAAATTGTTGGTAAGAATTATTTTCTGCTTTACGGAGTAGAAGCGGATCCTCGTATTGTTCAGGAAATAAGGCATGCGATGCTTCAAGGCAGATCTTTTCATGGAGAGATGCTCAATTTCCGCAAGAATGGCGAGAAGTTCTGGAATATATTACGCATTTTTTGCGTGCGTGATGCCGTTGGCACTGTAACCCATTATGTTGGAATTCAAATGGATGTCACATTGATGCGTCAAAGGGATCTTGAGATCAAGGATCAGCGTGAAGAGATTCTTCATGTGACAAGGGTGGGGAAGCTCTCGGAATTTGTGTCCTCTTTGGCTCATGAGATCAGCCAGCCATTGGCAGCCATTCTTTCTTATGCTCAAGCCGCCCAGCGGATGCTGGGGGAGAGCTTGCCTCAATTGAAAGAGATTTTGCAGTATATTATTGATGATGACCAACGGGCGACTGAGGTCATCCGGCGATTACGGGCACTTTTAAAGAAAATTGAACCTGAAATGAAACCGCTGGATATGAATGCCCTTATTAATCAGACTATCGGGCTTGTTTCAGCGGATGCTATTATAAGAAACGATAACCTTAAGACAAATCTGGCAGGTGATCTCCCGATCATCTACGGTGACCGGATACAACTGCAACAGGTATTGCTGAACCTGATAAGCAATAGTCTTGATGCTATGGAGAGCAATCAGGATTCTCGCGAAATGGTGATTAGCACATCGCGTAAAGATGAGGATACGATCCTGGTGGCGGTCAAGGATTCCGGGAGCGGCATTTCCGAACAAAATATACCTAAGATTTTCACACATTTCTTTACCAGTAAGTTAGATGGCTTGGGGATGGGGCTGTCGATCAGCCGTTCTATTGTCGAGGCGCATGGCGGTCGGTTGGAGGTCGAGAACAACCAAGATCGTGGGGCAACTTTCTATTTTACTCTGCCGGTTTATAAGGAAACGCCTAACTACCCGTCTGCTTGAAGGGTTGTCGTGGCGGCTAAGGTTTTTAACTTTTTTATCCCGGATTTTTCAGTAGACAAAATCCGCCCGAAGGGCAAACATTCGCAACATGTTGCGAATGTTTG
>JADGCU010000111.1:1489-3167 GCA_015228785.1 Candidatus Omnitrophota bacterium | reverse complement strand
ACACGCTCGGTAACACCTGTCACCGGACTCTGCTCTTCACGAACCGTCACATCTTCCTTAAGATCCTCAAAATTCACCACACCCTTGACTTCTGTGATAATCGGAATGGTATAAGGATCCCACTTGGCAAAAATAGCAGCCTTTTCAACTTCGGCTCCATCGGCAATCGAAATCGATGCGCCCTGCGGAAGTTGGTAACGCTCATATTCACGACCATATTCATTATTAATACTAACGCTGCCGTTACGATTCAGGACGATGAACTCTTGTCCCTTCTGCACAACGCGCAGCTGATGATACTTCAACGCACCCTTATTCTTCGAACGCAAGAATGACGCCTCAATCTGTCGGCTCGCCGTACCACCGATGTGGAACGTTCTCATCGTGAGCTGCGTACCAGGTTCACCGATCGACTGGGCCGCAATAATCCCGACGGCTTCACCAAATTCAACCATCCGATGAGTCGCAAGATTACGGCCGTAACACTTAACGCAAACACCCTTCTTCGCTTCACAGGTGAGGACGCTACGAATACGAACCTTCTCGATCCCTAACTGCTCGATCATATCCGCTTTTTCATCCGTGATCTCTTCACCTGTCGTGACAACTTTCTGGTCTGTCACAATATCAACAATGCTATCGAGGGCCACACGACCAATGACTCTCTCTCTCAAGGGCACAACAACCTCATCACCCTCAATAATAGCCGAAACCGCTACACCATTTAACGTGCCGCAATCTGCCTCTGACACAACGATTTCCTGCGCCACATCAACAAGACGACGCGTCAAATAACCAGCGTCAGCGGTCTTAAGCGCTGTATCCGCAAGACCCTTACGAGCACCGTGAGTTGAAATAAAATATTCCAACACCGTCAACCCTTCACGAAAGCTTGCCGTAATCGGGTTCTCGATGATCTCACCCGACGGCTTGGCCATAAGACCACGCATACCTGAAAGCTGACGGATCTGCAGTTTAGAACCACGCGCACCAGAATCAGCCATAATGAACACAGGGTTAAAAGGATCCATCTTCTTAAAGACAAGATCCGATATAACTTCTGTTGTATGCGTCCAAATATCAATAACCTTGTTGTAGCGCTCACGTCCGGTGATGACACCCTTGTGATACTGATCCTCAACTTTAGCCACATCCAGCTTGGCATTGGTAAGCACCGTTGCCTTTTCCTTGGGAACAGTAAGGTCAGACATAGCAATCGAAATACCCGCATTTGTCGCCGATATGAACCCAAGCGCTTTCATTCTATCCAAAAGCTGAACCACCTCATGATGCCCAAGCTCTTTATAACAACTGGCGATTACCGCCCCAATCTTTTTCTTATCCAACAATACATTTACAAACCCCAACTTAGGCGGAATGACCTCATTCAAAAAGACACGGCCCACAGTCGTCTCAATAATCTTCGGCTTGAACACCTCTTCAACAATCTTAGATTGCTCCTGGTCAGGCGAAATAACAGTCGAAGGCTTTTCTTCCCCCCACACAGGAATATCTAAACGCAAACGGATTCGCGTATGAAGATTCAAAAGCCCATCATGGAAAGCCACAACAACTTCATTACGATTTGAAAAAAGCTTGTCCTCCCCAGCAGAACCCGGTTGTTCCTTGGTCAAATAATAAAGCCCAAGAACAATATCCTGCGTTGGAGAAACAATCG
>JADGCU010000111.1:0-1448 GCA_015228785.1 Candidatus Omnitrophota bacterium | reverse complement strand
AAAAGATTATTAACTGAAAGAAGCTGTAAACGACACTCCATCTGTGCTTCCAAAGAAAGAGGAATATGAACAGCCATCTGGTCGCCATCAAAGTCAGCGTTAAAAGCAGAGCACACCAAAGGATGAAGCGTGATGGCCTTCCCCTCAATAAGGATCGGCTGAAACGCCTGGATCGACAAACGATGCAAAGTCGGCGCACGATTGAGCATGATCGGATGATCCTTGATGACCTCATCAAGAATATCCCACACCTCTACATTCGCCTTCTCAACCATGCGCTTGGCGCCCTTGATCGTATGCACAAAGCCGCGCTCGCGAAGTTTACGGATAATAAACGGCTCAAAAAGTTCAAGCGCCATCTTCTTCGGCAACCCGCACTGATGAATCCTGAGTTCGGGACCGACAACAATGACAGAACGCCCTGAGTAGTCAACGCGCTTACCCAAAAGGTTCATGCGGAATCGCCCCTGCTTGCCCTTGAGCATGTCAGACAAGGACTTAAGCGGACGATTTCCAGAACCAAGAACCGGACGACCATGACGACCATTATCAAGAAGAGCATCGACCGCTTCCTGAAGCATGCGCTTTTCATTACGAACGATGATTTCGGGCGCATTTAGGTCAATCAATTTTTTTAAACGATTATTACGATTAATAACGCGACGATACAAATCATTCAAATCAGATGTGGCAAACCGCCCACCCTCAAGCGGAACCAGCGGACGAAGATCCGGCGGGATAACAGGCAGGATCCCTAAAACCATCCACTCAGCGAGATTGCCGGAAGTCTTAAAATCCTCAACAATCTTGAGCGTCTTTGAAATCTTCTTAAAATTCGTGCCATTGGGATTCGATTTCTCGAGATCCTTACGCAGTTTCTTGGCAAGATCCTCAAGATTGACCTCGCTCAATAAATCGCGAACAGCCTCGGCACCGATCTTGGCCTTAAAAGCTGCACCATATTTAGCCAACGCTTCCTGATGCTTATCCTCGGAAAGAAGCTCGCGCTTCTTTAAAGGTGTCGTGCCAGGATCGATAACAAGATACTCCTCATAATAAATGACCTTCTCCAAATCACGAAGACCGAGAGACAGGAGGGCCGCCAGTCGGCTGGGGACCGCCTTATAAAACCAGATATGCGTAACAGGACACGCGAGATCAATATGCCCCATGCGCTCACGACGGACCGAGGAGCGCGTGACGAGAACACCGCAACGGTCGCAGGTAATTCCCTTGAACTTGATCCCCTTATATTTCCCGCAATTACACTCCCAATCGCGGACAGGACCGAATATCTTTTCGCAAAAAAGCCCATCCTTCTCAGGCTTTAACGTACGATAATTAAGCGTTTCTGCCTTCCTGACTGCCCCATTCGACCAAGACTTAATGATCTCAGGCTCTGGCGCCGGGAATCCCCGAGTCCTTCAATGTTTTAGTGAAGGAACTTC
>JADGCU010000041.1:10608-14469 GCA_015228785.1 Candidatus Omnitrophota bacterium | reverse complement strand
TCATAAAAAAGATGACCGGGAAAGATATTGATCTGCGTACAATTTCCCTGGATGATAAAAAAACCTATGACTTGTTAGCCCGTGGTGAGAGTGCCGGTGTTTTTCAGCTGGAATCAGGTGGCATGCGGGATCTTTTACGGCGTATCAAGTCAACGAATATTGAGGATCTGATTTCGATCCTGGCGCTCTATCGTCCGGGCCCGATGCAAAGCGGCATGATGGATGACTTTATTGCGCGTAAGCGCGGGGAGAAGCCCATTTTGTATCAACATCCCAAGCTCGAGCCGGTTTTGAAAAATACCTATGGGGTGGCTATTTATCAGGAACAGGTGATGACCATGGCCTGTGTGTTGGCTGGATTCTCACTTGTTGAGGCCGATAATCTCCGCCGAGCGATGTCAAAAAAGAAGGCGGATGTCATGCAGAAGATGCGTGCGACCTTTGTTGCGGGGTGTCTTAAGGACAACAATATCCCTGAGGATGAGGCGAATCGCCTGTTTGATACCATTGATTATTTTTCTGGATATGGATTTAACCGGTCTCATTCGGCAGCGTATGCGGTTGTTTCTTATCAGACCGCATGGCTGAAGGCCAATTATCCAGTCCTTTTCATGTGCGCCTTGCTCACAAACGAAAAAGATAATATTGATAAGATCGTGGAGTACATTAATGAAGCGAGGGCCATGAAGATTGAGGTCTTGCCGCCGGATGTTAATGAAAGTCAGGCAGTCTTTAGTGTGGTGGGGTCTAATACGGTTCGTTACGGGCTTTTGGGAGTGAAGAATGTCGGAGGCGCGGCCATTGAAGGTCTTATAGCAGAGAGGGAGTTGAATGGACCTTTCGCCTCGATCTTTGATTTTTGTAAACGTGTTGATACGCGCACCAATAATCGAAAGGTCATTGAAAGTCTGATCAAGTGCGGGGCGTTTGATTCCTTGAAAGCCAGACGTTCGCAGATGATGGCGGTGCTTGAAGAGGCGCTTGCCACTGGCAACAAACTTCAGAGGGAAGAGGAGGTCGGGCAGGTTTCCTTTTTTACTATGGGCGAGGAGAACGGGGGGTTTAGTAAACGCGTTGAGGCTTTTCCTGATATGAAGGAGTGGCCGCAGTCGCAGCTTTTGGCTTTCGAAAAGGAACTTCTGGGGTTTTATTTGAGCGGGCATCCTTTGGACCGGTATCAGGTTGAGATCGGGACATTTACCAATGCGACGTCAAAGAAGCTTTCTCGTATGAGTGAGGGGGCAAGCGTTGTCATGATTGCGCTTATCAGTCGTATTAAGTTGACGAGCACCAAAAAGACCGGTGAGCGTATGGCTATTTTGGGCTTGGAAGACATGGATAGTACGATTGAGGCCATTGTGTTTCCCAAGGCGTATCAATTGGTTTCTCAGTACATTAAAGATAGCGCGGTCGTTGTGGTGAAAGGAACGCTTAGTCTTAAAGAAGAGACGCCAAAGATCTTTGTGGATGATCTTCGGGATATTAATGAGATTTATCGGTTGATTCGCATGATCACTCTTGATATGACCAAGTCCTCTCCAGAGAAACTTATTCTTATTAAGAAGAGATTTGAGAGGTTTCCTGGTAAGATCCCGGTTCATCTTCAGATTGACACAAAAAATCATCGCAGTGTTGAGATCAAGGTGGGGCGAGAGCTTCATGTTTCTCCTAGCGAAGTTTTGATGGATGAGATCAAGTCTATTGTTGGGGAGGGATGTTTTAAGGTTGTCATTTAGATCTCCAGGAGTTATTTGAGAAGCAATCATGGAAGAAGGATTGTTGATATTCTTATGATAATGATGAACTTAGGATGGTATGTAAAGTTTGGGAGAAAAATGTGGAAGAAGCAGAACGCTCTATGCTAGAATAGCGTCTATATAATTATTAATATATCTATTAAAAAAGATTGCGCGCTGTTTTTGGCGATTTTCCGTCGGATTTCAGGGTCGCAAACCTATTGGTGGCAACAGTTGCGAGTACATAAACATCTAATGAAAAGAACTCCTTCCTTTTTATTTTTCCTTTTTTGTATGTTCAGTATGTTTATTTCTGATCTTCAGGCCCAGATTCTGGCTGAGGGGGCGTCTTCGTCTCTTAATCAAGATAAGGCTCCGTCTAATGATGTTTATGACTTGAAATCTCTTATTCGTAAGTCTAAAGAAAACATTCGTAATGTTAATGACAAGATCAAGGAGCAGGCTGTCAGGGAGCGCAATCAGCAGCGTGAACAGAAGGCGCACGAATATTACGAGCAGGGTCAGAAGTTGACCGAAGAAGGGCGCTTGGACGATGCTCGGGCGTATTATGAGCAAGCGATCAAGATCACTGAGCATCCGGAGATGAAGGATTATATTAAGGAAAGTGAAACACGTCGTAAGCGCACGGATGCCGCACTCGCCCATGAACAGACAGCGCAAGATCGGCGGCGGGCAGAGGAAGCCCGGTTAGCTCTTCATAAAATCGCGAGTATGTATGATCAGGCTGTTTCTTTTTATAAAGAGCAGCGGTTCAAGGAGGCCAAAGAGCAATTCTTACTCGTTGAGGAGATCTCTCCTGATTATAAAGCTGTGAAATGTTATCTTCAGATAGTTGATCAGGACCTTAGACAATCTGAACGGCAGGCCATGAAAGATCAGCGTCCAGAGATGGGTTCTTTAGAGAATAAGGGGGAAGGACAGCCTCAGAAACAGGCCTCGGATGTTGAGTGGGTGGTTCCTGATTTCAAATCTTCCCGTTCGTATCTTAAACCCGCGGATGCTGTGAGCGCGACCTTGACGAAGTCCGAAGCCGTTTCTTTGATATCGACTGATGAGATCGTCAGGCGCAATGTAGACAAAGAGAATGCTGAGAAAAGGATGCTGGAGGCTGATCAGTCTTTCACGCTGGCCATGGATTTTTATAGGAAGGGACAGCTGATCGAGGCAAAAGAGAAATTTATTGCGGCTGATCAGAATGTCCCGGATTATAAGTCCAGCCGGATGTATTTAAAAAGGGTTGATGATGATATTGCTGCGCTCGTGATGGCCAAGCGTAAGGGGAATGATTTGGCTACCCAGAGACAGGACTTGGATCGACTTAAAGAGATCCGGGACAGGGCTGAGTCCGTGTATAGCGAGGCAATGACTGCTTATGATAAGAAGGAATATGAAAAGGCCAAGTCCGGATTCCAGGAAGTCGAGACGATCTATCCGAATTACAAGAAGGCAGCCTATTATTTAGGTGGCATTGATGAGGATATCAAGCGCTATCAGCAGCAGATCGCACGGGAAAAACTGGAGAAAGAGGCGGAGCGTATTTACGTTCAGGCAGTTTCTTTTTATGGAAGCGAGCAGTTTGAGGAGGCCAAGAAGAAGTTCATCGATCTGGCAGCGATTCTTCCAGATTACAAGCAGACGACTTTTTATCTGGATCGCATTGATGACGATATTATCCGAAAGAAAGAAAAGACGCTGAATGATGTTCGCCAGCGGCGGGCGGAGTTGCTTTACAATCAGGCAACGTCTTTATATCAGAATACAGATTATCAGCAGGCCAAAGCGAAGTTTTTGGAGTTAGAGGTTATTTTTCCGAATTATAAGGATTCAACGCGATATTTAACGACGATTGATCAGGATATTCTTCGTAAGAAACAGGAGCAGGAAGAGCGTGTCAAGGCTGATCAGGCGGAAGATGTGTATAAGCAGGCCTTAGCTCTCTATAACGCAGGGAATTTTCAGGCTGCTAAAGATAAGTTTATACGGATTGAGGTCATTTATCCTGATTATAAGGATACGTTTCGCTATCTTTCCGGTATTGATGGAGATATTGAGCGTAGAAGGAAAGAGGATGAACTCCGCTCCAGGGTAAATCAGGCTGAGCCTC
>JADGCU010000041.1:0-10560 GCA_015228785.1 Candidatus Omnitrophota bacterium | reverse complement strand
ATAAGGATCAGGAATTGAGTGAGGCAAAGAAGAAGTTCCTTCAGCTTCAAGTCCTTTATCCTGATTATAAAGAAACGCCTAAATATCTTGTGCGTCTTGATGCGGATATAAAACTTTTGGAAGAGCGCTTGGCTTACGCCGAGAAGATGGAAAAAGCGGAACACGGTTACACAGAAGCGTTGGCGTTTTATGGAAATCATGATTTTGAAGAGGCCAAAAAGAAGTTTCTTGAGGTTGCGGGTCTTGAGCCTAATTACAAGAATGTAAGAACTTATCTTTCTCGGATTGATGCGGATATCCAGGAGGAATTCGAACGGCAAAGACGGGCGGAGCAGGAAGAAAAGGTATTGCCGTTTTATACGGAGGCCATGGACCTCTATCATAATAAAAAAGATTTCGTGATGGCCAAGGACATGTTTGTGAAGGTTGCTCAGATTCTTCCGGATTATAAGAAAACCCAGAGTTATCTATCAAGAATTGATCAAGATATTCGGGATCAGAATACTGAGTTTGATCGGAATCATTTAGCTAGGGCGGAAGTGCTTTATAAGCAGGCCACTACTTTTCTGAATCAGAAAAAGGAGATTGAGGCGTATCAAAGATTATTGGAATTGGAGGCGTATTATCCGGATTATAAGGCAACTCGCAGTTATATCGAAAATGTGAAGAAATTCTTTTCTTTAAAGAAGGTTGTTTTGGCTCCTGTGGGAATGTCGGAGAACCCCCAGGAGGTTTCAAAGAAGCAAGCAGGGGAAGATGCTATTTTGGCGGCTTATGAGGGAGCGGTCTTTCTTCTTAAACATAAAAAGACGGTAGCGGCCCGTGCCAAGTTTCAGGATATAGAGAAGGCGCGTCCTGATTATCGTTCGACCCGTAAATATCTGGCTGAGATCGATAAGGCCAAGAAAAAGCGTGAGGATTTAGCTAGAATTCAAACGCAATATCGGGAAGCCAAGCGAAAAGAACGGGCAGATCAGGAGAAAGAGAGAAACAAGGAGCGGGAGCGTCAGCGTAAAGCCGATCTCTTTTACCAACAAGGTGTAGGGTTCTTTCAAGCCAAGAAGTATTTTTCTGCAAAGGAAAAGTTTGGTGAGGCGCTTAAAGTAGTTCCGGGATATAAAGATGTGGCGCAGTATTTTGTGCGTATTGCTTTGAATGAAGTTGAGGAAAAGAAGAAGCTCGAGGAGCTTGAGCTTCAGCGCAAGGCGGATGTCTTTTATAAACAAGGTGTTGATCTTTTGAGTGCTAAGAAATATTCTTCTGCGAGAGAAAAGTTTGGTGAGGCGCTCAAGGTGGTTCCGGGATATAAAGATGTGGCACAGTATTTTATTCGTATCGATTCCGCTGAAGCCGATGAAAAACAAAGAGAAAAGGACGCGGCTGTCCAAGGGGTTTATCAAGAGGCGGTAAGTCTTTTTAAGAACAAGAAGAATCAGCCGGCGCGCTCTTTATTTATGGATGTTGAAAAGAGAAAGCCTA
The DNA here is from genome assembly GCA_015228785.1 of Candidatus Omnitrophota bacterium. GTDB lineage: Bacteria > Omnitrophota > Gorgyraeia > Zapsychrales > Fredricksoniimonadaceae > JAAYZZ01. The sequence continues at coordinate 9,081 of JADGCU010000041.1, read as the reverse complement.
ATTATCAAGCGACGCGTCAGTATTTGACAGCAATTAATGAGGCCGAGAAAGAGAAAGAGCGTCAGGAGACCCTGCGTCAGGAGACTGAAAAGAAACGCCAGGATTTGGCTCAGGCGGAGAAACAACGCCTTGAAGCTAAACGGAAAGAACGGGAAGATCAGGAAAAGAAGAAATATGAGCAGCGGGAGCTTCAACGCAAAGCCGATGCTTTTTATCAACAGGGGGTCGAGTTCTTCCGTACCAAGAAATATTCTTCTGCGAGAGAGCATTTTGGTGAAGTTCTTAAAGTGATCCCAGGTTATAAAGATGTGGGGCAGTATATTGTGCGTATTGACGTGGCGGAAGCTGCTGCTCCTATTGAGAATAGAGGAGTTTCCCTTTCTGAGAAATTGCCTAAATCGGGTGAGTATGAGGCGAAGATCTCTAAGGCGGAACCTCTCTATGGGCAGGCGATCGAACTTTATAAAGATAAACGGTATGATGAAGCGAAGGTCAGGTTTGTTGAGGTCACTAAGATTCTGCCAAAGTATAAATCTACAGATGATTATCTTGAACTTATTGCCAAGAAGTGGGCATTGAAAACTCCTGATGAGCTGCGTAAAGAGGCGGCTGCGGTTCAGGATCTTTCTACGCGTTCCGCGGATCTTTATCGTCAGATTAAGGGGTTGGCTAATGATAAAGAAATGGCGAGCGTAACTAAGACGTTTTCTAAGATCGATGAGGTTATTGCTAATCTTGAGAATGAACAGAACAGGATTGCTAAAGAGATTATTCGTCAGGAAAAAGCGGCTCGGGAAGCGGCAGCTAAGATTACTCGGGATGAAGCCGCAGGCAGGATCGTTAATGTTAAAGATGCGGCTAAAATTGCGAAGGCCCAAGATGAGGACAAGATTGCGAAGGCTCAAGAGGGCGCCGACGGTGTGAAAGGCTCAGAGGTTTCTGCGGAGCCTGTTAAAAAGACGGCGCAGCAACAAAAGCTTGATCAGGAGCGTCAGCGTTTGACCGAGATAGAGAAAAAGCGTCTGGAAATTAAGGAAAACCAGGAAAAGAAGAAAAAGGAAGCGTATGAGCTTCAACGTAAGAGCGCTGCTTTGTATGAGCAGGGCATGGAGGCTTTTGGTCGCAAGAAGAATTCCTTAGCGAGAGAACGTTTTAATGAATTGTTGAAGATTTTTCCTGGGTATAAGGATGTTGATCGGTATCTTGTGCGCATTGATCGTGCTGAGGGGGAAGAAAAGATTCTTCTTGAAGAGAATGTGGATAAGCAGGAGATTGCTCGTCTAGCGGAAAAGGCGAATGCGGTCAATGTGGATGCGCTCCAGTGTTCTCAGAATAAGGATTTTATTGGATTGCAGAACAAGTTTTCTGATCTCGCGGAACTTTTGAAAGAGATTCAGGTTGTTAGGGATCGTATGCAGGTTAGGCGCGATAAGTTTGCGTCCAGTTGGGAATCACGAGCGGATGATTCTAAAAAGAAGTTGGCGATGAAGGAAAAAGTCGGGAAGATGAAGCTGGCAGCTGGAAAGCAACAATTACGTGAGAAGGCGCGAAGGCTCTTTAGTGAAGGAGAAATGTTTTATGCCAATGGAGATTATCCGGAAGCCAAGGTTAAGTTCAGGGAGGCAGCTTTGGTGGATCCCGGTCTTCGTTCTGCGACGACTTATGTAGAGCGGATCGAGCGGATCATTTCTAAGCGTGATTATGAAGAGCAAAAAAAGACCATAAAGAAAGAGAGTCGGGTTTTAGAACGTTTGCAGGAAAAGAAAGAAGGTTTGATCGCTAATGAGATCGCCGGGGACGCTATTCAGGATTTCTCGAGAGCCAAAACGGTTTATGATGAGGGGATGGCTTTTTATAAGATTAAGCGATATAGAGAGGCTCGTATTAAGTTTGAAGAGGCGAGAAAGGTGGGGGATGCGGACCAGCGTAAAAAGGCGGATCGTTATATGAAGCTGGTTGAAACAGCCCTTGAAGATGAACGCCTGAAGGCAGAGAAGGCGAAGATCGAGGGAGAGAAGCGTTATCTGGAAATCAAACGGACTGAGGATTTGGTTTCTTCTCAGGTTGATAGTAAGAAATCGTATGTGGGAGGGATTTCCAAGTCTTTTGATGAGGAAGCGGATGATGCGGCTGTTCAGCGTCAACTTGAGATTCGTTTGATCGAACAGCAGAATGCCCTTGAACGCAGTAAGATTCATAAAGAAGGGGATTTGGTCAGTTTGAAGGCTCTTCATGAAGAAAAGGCTGAGGGGATAAAATTTACAAAGATTTCTCAGCAAGAAAATATGAAGCCTTTAGATAAGCAGGATGCTCAGAAAGAGGCGGTTATGCCTCCTGTTCAAGAAAAGGTTGTTGCGCCGAATAAAGTTGCTGTGGCGAAGGGTGGAAAAGCTGTAAAAGAGTCTCGTGTTAGCAAGACGAAGAATTGGAAAGATGCGGTCAGGGACGCACGCCAGGCCCAAGAGGACGTTAAACGGGCGGCATCGGTGTCAGAAGAAGGGACAGCTGGGAAAACAGTCATTAATAATTCTTTGAGGAGTGGGGAGTCCTCTTCCGCATTAGATGTTCGTGAAGTGAGAAGGTTCCAGAGAATGGCAGCTGAGCAGAAGGCTCGTGAAGATCGTGTGGAGCGACAGTTAGCGGCTCTGGCTCGTCAAAGAAAGATAATGCAGCAAGAGCAGGGGAATGCTTCCGCCGATGATGTGGCGCGAGATAAAGAAGCTGTTTCCATAGATGTTCCTAAGAAAGAACAGGCGGCTAGTTTAGCGGAAGTTTCTAAGAAGGAAAAAGTTTCTACCTCTGAAACTGTTATTCCACGGACGTCTGTGGCTTCTGGCAATGATCAAAAAGCTGCGCAGCAGGAGAAGGCGCGTCTTTTAAGAGTGGCAGCGGATGAGGAAAAACGTCTTTTGAATCAACAGCGCGCGGCGATCCGGAAAGATTTTGAAGCGGGGGTGAATCGTCTTTATAATGAGGCGGTGGGGTTATTTAATAAAAAGCTTTATGAAGAGGCGCAGGAACTTTTTCTTGAGGTTCAGGAGTTGATCCCAGAGTATAAGAAGACTAATGATTTTTTAAGGCAGATCTCTCGTAAGATATATGGACAGAAAGAGTCGTTTACTGTGCCTTCTCCTGAAGGGGTCTCGCTAGAGACTGTGTCTGGAGATCAGCACAGTCAGTCTGTGACGCAGATACTTGATCATGTCGAGTCCTCCGCAAAGTGATTTTTAACCTTTGAAAAGAAAGGAACTGACGGATGCGCGATATAATTTCTATTATTGTTTTTGGGATGTTCATGTTAGGCGTTATGATTTTCTCTCTTAACATGGCCAAGGCAGGGGAGGCTAATGGAGGCAAGAAATTCAGTATTTCGGACTGGTTTATGAATTTGACTCATGTTCAACAGGCTGATCAGGCATCTCAAGTTATCATAGATAAGAAAAAAGATAATGAGGGCAAGTTGCAAGATGCGCAGAGGGCTCTTGAAGAGAAAATGGATCAGCAGCGTTACAAGAGCGAAGCTACTCAAGATCGTATTCGTGCGATGGAAGAACGCAACAGGGCTCAGATGGAGCGCCTAAGACGTCGGTAAACATTTTAAGAAATTTTGGGGAACCACTTATGAAGACAGTTAAGATCATTCTTTTAAGTTTTTGCGCTATTTTGGTTTGTGGAGTTATTGGTCTTGTTATTTTCCTTCGGACATTTGATCTGAATGTTTATGTTCCCAAGATGACAGAAGCCATGACAAAGGCCTTGGGGCGTGATGTCAAAATTGGTCGAGCAGACCTAGGGGTCTCTTTTTCACGTGGTGTTACGGTGTCGCTTTCGGATATTGTTATTATGGATGATCCGAGATTCTTGTCAGGGCCCTTTCTTGTTGTTGGTCGTGCTTCTTTGGGGGTAGATTTCAAAGAGTTTATTTTTAAGCAGAAATTGGTCATTGGGGATATCACTATTGATAAATTGGTCGCGACGGTTATTCGTAATAAAGAGGGATTGATCAATGTTGTGATGATGGGACCTGCAAAGGCACAGGGGGTGGCCTCTGATCAAAAAGAGGGAGGCTCTCAGGCCGTAGCCTTACCCGTTTTCTTGATTAAAGATATTAAACTTGTTGACGCCAGGCTTGTTTATATTGATGAGGCGGTCTCCCCGAAAATGACGGTAAATTTTCATAAGATCGATCTGGGTATCAGAAATTTCTCTCTTATTGATCCGTTCTCCGTTCTTCTTAAGGGTGCGCTTTTTGCTGATGAACAGGATATTCAACTGGAAGCGAAGATTAAGCTTGAGCTTAAGAATTTGGGTATAAAGATCACGGAATCTGTTTTACAGGTTGATCTATCAAAGATTTCACAAGAGGCATTAATAGAAGCTTTGCCAGCCATGAAGTCATTGGGCCTTCAGTCTCTCAAAGGATTGGTGACGTTGAACGTTGAGTCTGCAATGATGAATATCCTTGGGTTGACAAGCCTGAAGGCTCACGTTCTGGTTGAAAAAGGGTATCTTTTGACGAGTCTTTCTCCTGTGACGATTGATGATTTTGGGGCTAAGGTTGCGCTTGATGCGAAGAATGCGGACATTCAGGACATATTTATTTCTGTCGCGGGGGGCACGATTAAGGGAAAAGGCGCTGTTGAGAAGTTTTTATCAAATCCTCAGGTTCAATTGACCCTTGAGATTACGGGGATTGATGCAGGAAAGATTTCTACAGCGTATAAACTTCCTGTCAAGATGAATGGGTTTTTGCAGGGTTCCGGTGCTGTTTCTTTTAGTGGTAAGACACCTGAGGAGGTTTCGGCATCTTTGAATGCGCAAGTGAAAGCTGATCTGAAAGAGGGGGCCTTGGAAGGGTTGAATGTTCTTCAGAGTGGAATGGCGAATGTTGCTCTTTTATCTGGGATGTGGTCTTCGATCGTCGCAGAGCTTCCGGTAGAGACGCAGGAAGATCTTAAGAAGGGTGTGACGCTGATCGACCGCGCGGGATTTCAAATGCGTATTCAGGGAGCAGATCTTGTTTTGGATCAGGTGGATCTTCTGACGCGCGACGTTGCGTTTTCTGCGTTAGGAACAGCCAAGATCGGGGGAACAGTTGATATTAAGGGGAATCTTTTAGTTTCTCCTAAGATCACGGATGTTTTTGTTGGGAAAATTCCAGATCTTTCGGCCTTGCGTGATCAGGATGGGAGAATACGTGTTCCGATTATTGGAGAAGGGGCGCTTGTGGCTCCAAAAATTCATGCGGATGAAAAGTATCTGACCAAAACCATTCTTTTAGAGCGAGGAAAGAAGGAATTGGAGAAAATTTCGGCTAAGAATCCTGGTGTGGCGGGAGGGTTGGGCGCTCTTTTTGGAGGCAAGGCTTCGGATGGCGCTGGTTCAGAAAAGGCGGGGGGGGCATCTGAAACATCTGCGACAACGCCTCAAGGGACGACACAGGAGGGGTCGTCAAGTTCGCAGGCTGTTAATACCCTTCTTAATGCTATTTTTGATAAGAAATGATCTTCCGGGTACTTTCTCCTTGTCACACATGGTGAGAATTAGTATACTATAAAAAATTTCAAGTTCTTTGCAGAGGATCTTTATGTTCGATGAAGAGAAAAATCGTCGTCATATCCGGGGCAGGGAAGATATTCCGGTTCGTTGGCGAGTGATGCGCACTGGTCAAGAAGGGGAAGGGACGATTCGAAACTTGAGTATTTCAGGGGCCCTTCTTGAAAGCAGGGATTTGGTTTCTCCGGGGAAAGATGCGGAGATCCAGTTGGAAGCTAAAGTGCTCGATGAGGCTTTCTTTGTTCCTCGTGAAGCGCGCAGGGTTTGGAGTAAGGCGACATACACACAGAAAGAATACTATCTTTGTGGTCTTGAGTTTGTTGCGCCGACCCCCTACAATATGAGAGCTATTGAAAAACGTATTGAAGATCGGTTGAATGGCATGACCGGAGCGCTTGGTATTGGGGTTTTGGACAGATATTTTGGATTATAAGAATAAAATATCTTAGATGCATTGTCTTATGAGATTTGTGTTATCGTAATTATTAGAGAAGGGTAAGGGATTGCTATGTTGTCACAGGAGAAGGTCAAAAAGATCGCGCGGATTGTAAGTTGGGGATTGATTGCAATTCTTTCAGTTATTAGTCTTGTCATGTTTGTCTTCAATTATCAGAAATTGGAGAAGGTGACGATTGCTGCTGAGAAAAGTGCTGTTGCTCAGGCCAAGAATGTCCGTCATTATGCGCATGAATATAAGGTTACCAAGGTTTCGCTTGATGAAGCGAATCAGAAGATCGTTGTGATGACCAAAGAGTTAGAGCTTGCCAATGCCGAGCTTACTTCAACACGAAATGAACTTTCCTCTCTCCAGCAGATGAACGATGAATTAAAGGCGGATATTGCTGTTCTTGAGCGTTATAAAACCAAGGAACAGGGTCTTGAGAAATTGATTCGTGTTTTTAAAAAGAAGAATCGGGAGCTTGATTCTGTGCTTCAGGTGACTCGTAAAGAATTAGCCACGTTTCAGCCCGACATTAATGATTTGAAAGAGGGGCAAAATAAGATCAAATTGTTCAAGAACCAGATTCATCTCGTGAAAAAGAATATGGGGATTTGGAAAGAGAATGCATTACAGGCCAGGATTGCGGCTCAGAAAGAGCGGGATAGGGTTGAGGCTGTTTATGGTAATGGCGGGTTCTTGGTTAAGGATGGCGAAGATAAATCTGTTACAAAATTCCGGGAAAAGGCTGTCAAGATTGACGTTAAGTTTCTTAATCGGTAACAACTCTTTTGAAAGAAAGCTTTTTAGAGCGGAGTTGGTAACAACTTCGCTTTTTTATTTATTCGGGAATCTTTATGGTTTTGAACGTTAAAGTTATTCCTGGTGCTCGAAAGAATCTTTATAAAGAAGAGAATGGGACGGTTAAAATATATCTTACAGCTCCTCCTGTGGAGGGGCGGGCGAATGAGGCCTTGTGTGATTTTCTTGCTGAACATTTTGATGTTCGTGTTTCGTGTATAGGGATTATAAAGGGGTTGAAATCGCGAAATAAAGTTATTAATATAAAAGGCATTTGATTTTGCAGTAAAGTGCGGTTGGGGAGATAGGGGACCCTTATATAGGAGAATGATATGTTACTAGAGAAACAGATCGATAAAGATTACATTGATGCCATGAAGGCTAAGGACGCGGTTCTTTCTTCTGCGCTGAGTTATCTTCGGGCTATGGTTAAACAGGTTAAGGTCGATCAGCGTTTAGAGGCGTTGGATGATGCGGGGGTGACAGCGGTTATTAAGAAGCAGATCAAGCAGCGTCAGGATTCGATCGAGCAGTTTGAGAAAGGGGGACGTCAGGAATTGGCGGATAAAGAGAAGAATGAGATCGCGATTATGAAGAAATATTTGCCAGTTGAGATGTCTGCCGATGAGATCAAGGTCTTGATTGATCAGGCGGTGAAGGAGAGTGGAGCCGCGTCAATGAAGGATATGGGCAATGTTATGAAGGTCGTTCGGGATAAGGTGGCGGGACGCGCAGATGGGAAGCTTGTCAGCGACTTAGTGAAGGAGAAGCTTGCTGCGTTGTGATGTTATGAAGAAGATATTTCCCGTCATATTGCTGATCGTTGTTCTCATCGCTGGTATTTTTACCTACCGAGCGCTTTATGTGGTCCCGGTCATCATGTATCACAGCATTGCGGTCGCCAAGACTGACAAGGAATATGCCAATAGTGTAAGTCCGGATTCCTTTCGCTATCAGATGGGATTCTTAAGAAAGCATGGTTATCGGGTCCTGTCTGTCGATGAGTACGTTGAGGGGATCCGTGTCGGCAAGAATTTTTGCTGTAAGAGTGCGGTGATTACGTTTGATGATGGTCTTGAGAATAATTACACCCAGGCATTGAACGTTCTTTATGAGAATCGTTTTCCGGCAGGATTCTTTGTCATTGCCGATTTTGTGGGTCACTCCGGATATATGAACTGGGGGCAGATTAAAGAGGTTGCCCAAAAGAACATGACGATTGGCAGCCACACGTTCAGTCACTCCTATCTTCCCGGTCTTTCTCCGGCCGAACAGATCCAGGAGGTTGTTAAGAGCAAGAAGGTGATCGAGGATGCCATCGGAAAGAAGGTCAATTATCTGGTGTATCCCATTGGTGGATTCAGCGAGCAGGTTAAGAATATTGTTCGTGATGCGGGTTATAAAGCTGCTTTTGCGACCAATCGGGGTTATAATCGTTTTAATCGAGATCTTTTCGAGTTAAAACGGGTACGTTTTAAGGATTCAGACAGTGACGTTGTCCTCCGGACAAAGCTATCTGGTTTCTATAATCTAATACGCAAGAGCAAGTCGCCTTATTAAATCGGTAGAAGGAGAAGAAGACCATGCAGGGAGCACCGAAATATGATTTAGCCCGGAATGGGACTTTTGTTATCGAGAATTATCATCAGGCCAAGCCGTTTTCGAACTTCTTTCCTGGTATTGCGGGCATCTGGGGTATTCCGATGTGGGTGTTTCATGTTAATCGCGGGCAGGGGATTGCTTGTTTTGGGATTGAATCCAAAGATAAGGCGATGGTTGAATTTCAGCCAGCGAATAAGGCCTATCGGTTGACGTCTACACACGGATTTCGAACTTTTCTAAAAGTTAAAAAGGGCGGGACTGAGAAATTTTATGAGCCTTTCCGCAGTCCTCTTTCTTCGCCTTTCAAGATTTCACAGATCATGAAGATTTCCTCGCATGATTTAACGATCGAAGAAGTTAACACAACGTTGGGGATTTCTATTGAAGTCAATTATTTTACGCTGCCTGAAGAGCCTTTCTCAGGGCTTGTTCGTCGGGTTACACTGAAGAATATTTCCCGGGCTGTTCAATCGATTGAGATGGTCGATGGCCTGCCTTCCATCATTCCCTATGGTCAGAATGATTGGGTCATGAAAAACATGTGCCGGACTATTGAGGCATGGTATAAGGTGCGCAATTTGGATAACAAAGCGCCTTATTTTCAATTGGATGTTGAGGCTGCTGATGTTCCCCAGGTTAAGCATATCAAGGAGGGGAATTTTTATTTTGCTTTTGATGTTCAA
>JADGCU010000110.1 GCA_015228785.1 Candidatus Omnitrophota bacterium | reverse complement strand
TGCCTCTAATTCCGGAAGAAAGAAATACCGCATAGCATGCTTTTCATAAAGCTCACTATACTGTCCTGATCCCTTATTAAAAGAAATGATCTGGTAACTCACATCAACCACATGCTGGTCTTCGTGAACAACAGGCTCCGCGATACGGACGATTTTCACTGCATCATCTTCTAATCGCTTGATCCGTACTTCCGGTGGATCTTTCAAGACCCCTTCCCCATTCCAAAAATCGAAAATAAGAATCCCACCTGGCACCAAATGACGCGCCGCAGTTGTAAGGGCCGCAAAAATATCCTCATCCGTTGTCTGATAACTCATGACATGAAATAACGAAACAACAACATCGAACTTTCTGCCCAAATCAAGCGTCCGCACATCCCCCTTAAGAAAATCGAGCTTGCCGGGAATTACTCGCTTATTGGCCTCGGAAAGCATCATATCGCTCTGATCAACCCCCGTAATCTGATACCCAAATCTCTCAAGACAGACATCATGCTTACCCGTCCCACAACCCAAATTCAAGATCGATCTGGCACTGGGCTTGTGCTGCTGGATCAATCCATGAATGTAAGAAGCTTCTCCGGCATAATCCTTGTTCTTATAAAGAAGATCATAATATTTGGCATAAGAGCCAAAAACTTCAGACATGTAAGCCCCCAAGGATTTGTTCACAAATATAACGAATATCTTCCTCTAAAAGATTGCTGGCTGAGGGGAGATAAAGACCATTTTCTGTCAAATTCTCCGTCACCGGATATTGCCCGGAAACATCACATCCCGCTTTCGACAAACAAGGCTGGTGATGCATGCCAACAAATAAACGTCTTGATTCAATTCCCTTAGACCGCAAATACTCGATCAGCTGATCACGATTACGACCAATTTTTTTTGGATCAAGAAGAATCGAATTCATCCAATGGACATTCTTGCTATCCTGCGTATCTTTCTGGAATACAATACCCGGAACATCCGCAAGAAATTGCTTATAAAGATCCGCATTATGCATACGCATCTTGCGATATTCATCAGCCTTCTCAACCTGCGCCAGACCGATGGCCGCATGAAGATTCGACATCCGATAGTTGAAACCAATGTCTTCATGAACATAATTGCGCGGGCCCATTAAAGGAAAACACAAATTCTTAAAATAGCGACACTTCTGGGCCAGATTCTCATCATCCGTAACCACCATCCCGCCTTCGCCCGTCGTCAGGTTCTTGTTGGCAAAAAAACTGAACGCCGTGATGTCAGAGAGAGAACCGACTTTCTTCCCCTTATATTCTGCGCCGTGAGACTCAGCCCCGTCCTCGATCACAGATAACCCATGCTTGCGAGCGAGGAGACGGATCTCATCCATCTGACAAGGATTGCCGAAAATAGAAACGGGCATGATGGCTTTTGTTTTAGAAGTCAACTTCTCCTCGATCTTGTTCACATCGATATTCCAGGTCAAAGGATCCGCATCAACAAACACAGGCTTGGCGCCCGTATACACAACCGCCGCCGCGGTCGCGATCATGGTAAAGCTCGGAATGATAACCTCATCCCCAGATTTGATTCCCAACGCCACAAGAGCCAAGTGAATAGCGACTGTCCCATTACACGCAGCAATGCCATGACACACGCCGCAATACTTTGCGAATTCTTCTTCGAAAGCCGTCACATACTTCCCCGAGGATGATATCCACCCATCTTTAAGGGCCTCGGTGACGTACTCCATCTCCCGGCCTCCCAAATAGGGCTGACACACGGAAATCTTGCGCTGTGGAATCTTGTCACCTGTCATTGTGCAGTCTCACCTGATCGGCCCTAACGCCCGGAAAACGCGTTTTATCCTGCTCTCCCACGTAGGGCCCCTGCTTAACCTCGATGATCTCACTCTCTTCGAGCATGGTGAAACCATGCCCCCCATGAGCTAAAAGAATAACATCTCCCTGTTTCAGTTCACGACTTTCCAAATAAACCCGCCCCTGATCATAAAAATCTACACGAACACGGCCGGTTTTAAGAAAAAGAACCTCCTGCGTCAAGCTTACATCCCTAGAAACAGGATTATGGACATGCGGCGGGATCGCATAGCCTACGGGTCGTTTCATATACGCCAACTGTTGAGAAAAATTATTGGGCGTAAAAAAATGGATCCCTTCCTGAACGAAATCATGCCGCAAAATCACGGCCAGCAATTCTCCCTGGCAAGTTACATTTTCAACATATGTCATAAGAATGCCTCACCCCTAGATCAAGCCGCCAAGCGCATATTTCTAAACAACAAATTCCCTCTCTTCTCGCTGGAAGAATATTCGGGCACTAATTCGAAATCATGCTTTCGTAGCAATTCAATGGTCTCCTCTTTGGTCAGAGCTCCCGAATAGGAACCCACCTCGCCGTATTCTGTGTAGAAATATTTACAAATCTTGAGCACACTTGATGCGCCGTCAATCATATCTTTTTCAGCCCCCTGAATATCCGACCAGATAAAGTCGATAGCCTTCACGCCCTTATGAGCGACCCAGGAATCCAGCCGCATGGACTGCACTTGCACTTTTCGATCAAACTTCAACCACGGATGCTCTGATGAATTAGATTTAGAATTCTTGATAGAAGAAGAATAATCCCAGTCATTCCTTTTTAAAAATAAATAAAGGCAACTCAGCCCCAAGATCTGGTAGCGCCTGGGGACCAAATGCGGCGGCCACCCCGAGGACATGTTAAGAACAACCTGTCCATCTCGATTCGAAACCGCGGCCTCTGTCAGAACACATCTTTTGTCTTTAATAAAACTCTTGAATTGTTTGATGCAACGAGGATCCGGTTCAAAACAATAAATCCTAATATCCTTAAACACATCCAGAAACTTCTGCGTATCTTCTCCCGTGTGTGCTCCCAATTCCAGAACAACAGGGTCTTCTTTCCTTAATATTTCTTTGATGACTTTGTGTTCGATCTTCATTCCCTTGCCTTTCAAAATATAAAGTAATCCAGTCCCCGACTTAACAACACCCACACCCATCTTCACCAATATGCGACGCCTATTTAAGAACACATTTGACGGCAGCAATCACATCATTCACATCTTTCTCGCTTAACTTCGCCGAAATCGGAATACTGACCGTTGAGCGTCCGATCTTCATGGCATGCGGATAATCTTCAGGTTTCCAACCAAACTTCTTCTGATAATAGAGGTGTTCCGGAATGCTCAGATAATGCACACCCACGCCAATATGATGTGAAGTCATGGCATCCAGAAACTTATCTCGACTTATTCCGCAGACCTTTTCTTCCACCTGTAACGTAAAAAGATGATAGGCGTGGCGCGTATTAGGCTCGGGCGGTTCTGGTAAAACAACCGGCGTATCGGCGAACTCACGCGAGTAAATATTCCAAATCTCTTCACGGCGTTTCCAGTACTTGTCAATTCTACGCAGCTGA
>JADGCU010000109.1 GCA_015228785.1 Candidatus Omnitrophota bacterium | reverse complement strand
ATCTTAATCTTTTTGCCCGTCATACGGAAAATCGGCAGGGTAAAAAGATCGCAAAAATTATCGTGATTGGTCTCTTGAGTTTTGGGTTTCTTGCGTTGATTATTGGGGCAGTACAGAAGGCACGTCAACATATGGCTGCGAATGTAGCCATGGACCAAGCGGTTAAGAAAGGTTCTCCCAAGAAGCCGAAGGCCCAAAGTGAGTCCATTAAAAAGACGGAGGCGTCTAAGGGTGCTGTTGTAAAGAAAGAGGAATCTGTGACGGCATCTGGACAAACGTCCTCTGGCGCAAAAGTTTCTAAGAAAGTTTCTCTGACGGTTCGGGCAAAGTCCACGGCCTGGCTTAATGTTAAGGTGGATGGAAATACAGTCTTTCAGGGAAGTCTTAAAAAGAACAATCATGTGACGTGGGATGCTCAGAAAAAGATTGAGCTCTCTGGTAAGGATATTGATCAGCTTGAATATGAGGCTAATGGCAAGGCGATCGGGAAGGTTGGCCGGCCGAATTCCAGGGTTAAGAAAGTGATCGTCACCCCCGAAGGTCTTTCTGTCGAGAAATAACTAGTAATATGGATGGTCCCAAGAACGGTCAAAGATTCAGACCTGACATTCTTTGGGACTTCTTATTTTATGGGAAAAACGCTTCAGGATTTTCATCAGCAACGATTAAAGAATGAGTCCCGGGTCGCGATCGTAAATTTGGGCTGTGTTCGAAACACTGTGGATTCGCAGACCATGATGGCTACTCTCGAGCGCAAAGGGCACTCTCTGGCTTCCCTTGAGGGGGCAGATGCGGTGATCGTTAATACCTGTTCTTTTATCGAGTCTGCCAAAAAGGAGTCGATCGATGCTATTCTTGAGCTGATCGCCCTGAAGAAGAAGGGGAAGATCAAGAAGGTGATCGTGGCCGGCTGTCTCGCCGAACGTTATGGGTCTCAACTTGTTTCCGAATTAAAAGAGGTTGATGCCTTTGTCGGCGTCCAGGCCATGAGTCCCAAGGCGCTCCAGGCCAAGGCCTATCTCACGCCGCCCCATTATGCGTATCTAAAGATCTGCGAGAGTTGTTTTAATAAGTGCAGTTTTTGTGTCATTCCCAAGATCAAGGGACGTTTTATTTCGAGAGATATGGAAGTGGTTTTACAGGATGTTCGCCGGTTTGATGAGCAGGGTGTCAAGGAGCTCAATATTGTTGGCCAAGATATTACGGCATATGGTCTTGATATTTATCGCAAGAAGAATCTTGCGGAACTTGTTGGTAAGATCGCACGTGAAGTGAAGAACATTGAATGGATCAGGTTCTTGTACGCATATCCAGCGCATATTACAGATGAACTTTTGGATGTGATGGCGAGAGAACCCAAGATTTGTAAATATATTGATGTTCCGCTGCAGCATATTTCAGACAAGGTCTTAAAGGCTATGAATCGCAGGATCACAAAGGCTCAGACGATAGCGCTTATTGAGAAGATCCGCCGCAAGATCCCGGGGGTTTTCTTAAGGACTACTTTTATTGTCGGTTTTCCTGGTGAGACGAAGAAAGATGTTGAAGAGCTGAAGGCCTTTCTTGTTGACCATCCTTTTGAGCGGGTCGGCGTTTTTACTTATTCGCATGAAGAGGGGACAAAGGCGTATGATCTTTCTGGACAGGTTCCTCAGAAAGTAAAAGAGGCTCGTGCGCATGAATTAATGAAAGAGCAGGAGAAAGTGGCGCAGCGACTTCACGAGCGTCTTATTGGCCGGGAGATGAAAATCTTGATTGAAGAACGCAAAAAAGATGATACAACTATCTATATTGGACGTAGTGAGTTTGATGCGCCGGATGTGGATGGTGTTGTGTATGTGAAGAGTCCGCGGCCTTTGAGGCAGGGGCAATTTGTAAGCGCCCGGATCACTCAGGTGTTGGGGTATGATTTAATGGGTGAGGCATTATCCGTTCGCCAGTAGATGACGGACTTCAGCCCGGGGAGAAAAGGGTTTCTGGCGAAGGATGTCGCTTCATGCGTTGACTGTGGAATAACCGGAATAAAAGGAATGGACAACTGGTTTTAGTCCGTTGGGCTCCATGAATTTTCCAAATATCTTAACGTTATCACGGATTTTCTTGACCCTTATCTTTGCCGCGGTGATCCATATTAAAGATACTGGGGGGACGCTGTGGTCGATCTTCTTTTTTGCCTTGGCGTCGTTGACCGATCTTGTGGATGGCTACTGGGCGAGAAAGTATAATCTTATCACGTCTTTTGGTAAGATCATGGATCCTATTGCGGATAAGTGCTTGATTTTGACGGCGATGTTCCTTTTTTCTTATGAGGGGCTGATACCGGTATGGATGGTTATGCTTATCGCGATTCGGGAGATCTTGGTGACGGCTTTTCGTATTCATGCGATAACACGTGGCCAGGTCTTGGAGGCTGAGAGCGCAGGCAAGATCAAGACTGTTTTTCAAATGTCGACGGTATCGATCATTCTTTTATATCGGTTTTTTGTTGTCTGGCCACTCACGGCAGGAGCGGTCAAGAGCGTTGATTTTATTCTTGTTCTAATCATTAATTTGTTTATGATAGGCGCAACCGCCTTGACTCTATGGTCGGGTTTTTCTTTCTTTCGTAACAATAAGAACTGGCAGGAATCATGAGTTCTCGTCTCGCGATCTTTTTAGCAACATTTTTTTATGTCGGGAAGTGTCCCGTGGCGCCGGGAACTTTGGGGACGCTGGCTGGTCTTTTGATCGCCGTAGCGCTTCATTCATGGCCGGCAGCATATGTTGGCGTCATGATTCTCGTGACAGTCCTTGGTTTTCTCGCCTGCGGGCCGGCTGAAAAGGCGCTAGGGAAGAAAGATCCCGGGTGTATCGTCATTGATGAAGTCGCTGGAATCATGGTGGCTCTTTTTTTGTTGCCTTTGTCCTGGCCAGTGATCGTGATCGGATTTTTCTTGTTTCGGGCCTTTGATATGTTTAAAATATGGCCTGCAAATAGATTTGAGAATATGGGTGGGGCCGCAGGGATCATGCTGGATGACCTGATGGCTGGTATATATACAAATATTGTCCTTCTGATCGCGATTCGTTGGGCAATGAGGATGTAACAAGGAGGGAAGAATATGAGATCATCGAATCCAACACTTAATGAGAATGTCTTTGAACAGGTGGGTTCTGCAGCGCAGGGGCAGACCATGACCATCCAGGGGGCGGTCAATAAAACCTTTGTCCTTTTGGGGCTCCTTTTGGCAGCTGCGGGATGGATATGGTTCCGCGTTATGCAGCCGACCCAGATCGTGGGTTTTGAGGTGGAGACCCTTGCCCGAAATAATCAGCAGCTTGTCATGCCTTTTGTTATAGGAGGCATGATCGGGGGTATTATTTTTGCCCTTATCACGATCAAAGCAAGAAGCCCCAAACTAACAAGACCGATCACAATGATCTTTGCGATCTTTTTACCCTGCCGATTTTCCGTATGACGGGCAAAAAGATTAAGAT
>JADGCU010000004.1 GCA_015228785.1 Candidatus Omnitrophota bacterium | reverse complement strand
ATTTGCTCCATAACCTGCGGATTTGAAAAAATGATCTCATCAACGATCTTCTCAAGCGCTGAATCATCTGAGACCTGAGCTAGCCCTTTATCTTCAATAATACGACCAACGTCCTTTCCAGAAATAACAATGTCTGAAAGGATATCCTTGCCTATCAGATTGCTCACCGTGCCATCTTCGACATTCTTGATCAGCGCTGTAAAGTTTGTCGGTGTCACCTTAAGATCCCTGACAGAACATTTGCGATCATTAAGCTCTTTCATAAGCTGGACGTTCATCCAATTACAAACTTTCTTTACATCAGGATAGAGTTTCGCACACGCTTCAAAGAAATCTGCCATGCTCTTATCTTGAACAAGGATCATGCCATCGTACTCAGAAATTTTATATTGGTCAATCAACCGAACAAGTTTTGCATAGGGAAGTTCGGGAAGATCACGTTTAACATTCTCAATTTCATCTGCTTTAAGGGTAAACGGGACCAAGTCCGGCTCCGGAAAATATCGATAATCATGAGCCTGTTCTTTGCTGCGCATAGGATGCGTCATGCCTTTGGCCTCATCCCACAAAAGAGTTTCCTGCATAACTTTTCCCCCGGCCATAACAAGACGGGTCTGACGAGCCACTTCATAGTCGATCGCTCGGCGGACAGAACTAAATGAATTCATATTCTTGAGTTCCGCCTTAGTCCCTAACGTGCTCTCTCCTACAGGCCGAATTGACACATTCGCATCGCAGCGAAGACTTCCCTTTTCCATATCGCAATCAGAGACCCCTAAATAGGAAAGCGTCAGTTTAAGCGCCGTCAAATAATCGTAAGCCTCTTGGGCTGAACGCATATCTGGCTCAGAAACGATTTCGATCAGCGGGGTGCCTGTTCGATTGTAGGCAACTAAAGTTGCCTTAAGTGTGTCGTTGTGAATGAGTTTTCCCGCATCTTCTTCGATATGGGCACGGGTGATTCCAATAGTCTTCTTCTCTCCAGAGGTCGTAATAATGAGAAAGCCCTTCTTTGCGATCGGAAAATCATATTGAGAAATCTGATATCCTTTCGGCAAATCAGGATAATAATAATTCTTCCTATCAAACTTCACAAAAGAATTGATCTCGCAATTAAGCGAAAGGCCCACCTTCATTCCCGAGATAAGCACCTGACGGTTCAACACAGGCAAAGAGCCCGGCATCCCCAAACACACCGGACATACGGACGTGTTAGGATCTTCACCAAAAGAATTCCTGCACCCGCAAAAGATCTTGGTTTGAGTGTTCAGTTGTAAATGAACTTCTAGTCCGATAACTGTTTCAAATTCCATATCACTAGAGCTTAGCTCTCTCCAAATGCCAGGCGGTCGATTGTTCATACGTATAGGCCACATGCAACAGTGTTTCCTCATCAAAAGCCCTGGTCATGATCTGAAGGCCGATGGGAAGCTTATTAGCATCAAACCCGCAGGGGATCGAGATGCCGGGGATCCCTGCCAAATTCGCAGGAATCGTAAAAATATCAGACAGATACATAGATAAGGGATCATTTGATTTCTCGCCGATTTTGAACGCAGTTGTCGGCGCTGTGGGACAAATGATGGCATCACATTCCTCAAAAGCTTTATCAAAATCCTGCTTGATCAACGTGCGAACTTTCTGTCCTCGCAAATAATACGCGTCATAATAACCCGAGGAAAGGACATACGTGCCCAGCATAATACGGCGCTTGGCCTCATCCCCAAAACCTTTCTCACGCGTTGTCTCGTACATATCGACCAGTGTTGTCTTTCGGGTCTTCTCAGGAAGCGCACGCAGGCCGTACTGAACTCCATCAAAACGTGCTAAATTTGAACTTGCCTCGGCTGTTGCCACAATATAATAGGTCGCCACCGCATACTCTGTGTGCGGCAAAGAGCTTTCTTTGATGACAGCGCCCTCTTTCTTTAAGACTTCGATGGCCTCTCGAACCGCTTTTAAAACTTCGGGCTGAATGCCGTCGATAAAATATTCTTTAGGAATACCGATCCGAAGACCCTTCACATCCCGACGTAATGCCTTGGTATAATCAGGAACTGGTTTATTAACAGACGTTGAATCGCGTTGATCGAAACCAGCAATGATATTCAAAAGAAGCGCGCTGTCAGTTACGTCTTTGGTAAGCGGCCCGATTTGATCAAGACTGGATCCAAAAGCAATAAGCCCGTAACGCGAAACCCGACCATACGTCGGCTTCATCCCCACGATACCACAAAACGATGCTGGCTGACGGATTGACCCGCCTGTGTCACTCCCCAAAGCCCAGACAGTCTGCCCTGCCGCGACTGATGCCGCCGAACCACCGGATGATCCACCGGGAACACGCTTTAGATCCCAGGGGTTACGCGTAACGCCATAAGCAGATGTTTCCGTTGAAGATCCAAAGGCAAATTCATCCATATTAAGACTGCCCAGAATAACGCCCCCACGTCCTTTAATCTTTTCGATCACCGCCGCATCATAAGGCGCATGAAATCCGTTCAAAATCTTAGAAGCGCATGTTGCAAGCTTCCCCTGGATACAAATATTGTCCTTGATTCCGATCGGGATTGGGCATGTCCCGTCGGACAACAACGGATCATGAAACCTCACAAAAGCATGTGTTTTATCATTAACACTTTTAGCCCGAGACAAGATAGAATCAACCATCGCCTGAACGGTTGTTTTCTTATCCTTGATCAAGGACAACAGCTGATGAGCAGTTAAATCGTAAAGATTCATTCAATAACCTTGGGAACTTTATAAAAACCATGATGTTTATCAACTGCGGAGCGAAGGGCATCCTCATTAAGCAAAGACGGGGACACAATATCTTCGCGAAAGACATTTTCAACATCCAACACGTGACTCGTAGGCTTAACGAAGGACACATCGACCTTGTTCAATTTCTCCACATAATGAAGAATACCTTCAAGGTCCTTGGCAAAACGATCTGCCTCAGCCTCGCTCACATGAAGCCTGGCCAATGCCGCTATATAATTAACATTATCTTTGGTAATCATATTATTTAACTAATTAGGGGAACAATATTATCACCCGCACCAGGTGAAGACAAGGCAAAACTCGTGTTCTTATGCCACTACCGGCTTATGACTCTCAAGACCTTTGGGGATCGTAAAATGAAAGGTTGCTCCCTTGCCTAGATCAGAATCAATCCAGATCTTTCCTCCATGATCATCGATAACACTTTTCACGATACCAAGCCCCACCCCGGTTCCTTCGTATTTATCAGATGTATCCAAACGCTTAAAAACAGCAAAGATCTCGTCATGATTTTCCGGAGCAATCCCGATCCCATTATCATGGATCGTGAACTCATGAGAATCAACATTCTCCTGGTATCCCACATCAACGCGAGGTTGGACGTCAGGATTGCCAGATGAAAACTTGATGGCATTGGTCAAGAAATTAAGAAAAACCTCTTTGATCTTGATCCCGTCACAAATAATAGCTGGCATATTCTTCTGAATATGAAGATCGACGTTGTTTTGCTTGATCTTGTATTCCAGGTTGCCCAATACTTCATCCACAAGCGCCCCGATCTGAACATATTCATAGGGATTACGCACCCTCGAAATACGGGTTAATACAAGGAGATCTTTGATCAGGGCATTAGCACGAACCACACCACGGCAAACACCCTCCAGGCATTCTTTTCCTTTATCATCTAATGTAGCATAATGATGATTCTTTAGAAAATCAGCATACCAGGATATTCCCATCAAAGGAGACCGGATATCATGGCTGACCGTCTGAACAAATCGGTCAAGCTCGCGGTTCACCTTTTCCAGGTCTTTCTTTTGAGCCTCGGTCAACTCCAAATTATGTCTTAACACATCACTTTGACGCTCCAACTCCTTCTTGGCTTCAATTAACTGACGTGTCATCGTATTAAATGAACGACTGACTTCCCCGATCTCATCCCGCGATGAATCATTCAAACGCACATCCAGCTTCCCAGCCCCCACATCTTGCGTTGCTTTAACCAATGTCTTTAATGGCCCGTCAATGCTATAAATAATCCAAAAGGCAATAATCAATCCGGCAAAGAAACTTATTCCAAGTGCTACCCACAAAATCATCTCAGCGGTCTTCTCGTATTTGCCTGCTTTTGTGAGAGATTGGTTAGTAAGGCGCTCGATTTCCGTAAGAAGATTTTTTAATTCGTTCGAAAGCTTGTTCTCATCACGATGCAACTGTCCAATATCCTCCCCTGAAAGCTCATACTTTCCAGAAAGAATCATGTCAAACATCTGACCGATCAGGGCATCATAATGAATATGGGTCCGTTCAATCTCCTTAAGAATGTTCGCCACCTTTTGCAGATCAGTTTTTGTCGCCCCATCTTTCACGGCATGAAGAGTATTATTAATGAGTTCCTTGCCTTTTATAATATTAAGCGCGCCCGTCTTTGCTAATTCTTCAAAATTACCTTTCTCTTTCCGAGTAAAAGACGCCAAGTAATCCTTGCGGGCTGGCGTTGTTTCTTGATAGGCCAATTCCTCAGCTATCCTGCGCGCACGCTCAAATACAACAGCTTTTTGAAGCTGAGATCTTGTGATAATAGTTGCGGTCTGCATCAAAGCCACATCTTTACCTACTACTCCTTCCAGCTCCCCTCCCATACGCTTCAAAAGGCTGTACCCAATAAAGCCGTCAATAGCCAAGAAAGCGAGAAGAAAAGAAACGAGAAAGATTACTTTGAGAGAAATTTTCATGCTAGTTTCTCCCTTAACCCATCAGGGATCGCCCGTGGTTTAAAGTCTAACGTAAGGCATACAAGCGATACTTCTGCCTCAACCATCACCTGTTCTGTCGCCTTATTCAAAATACGCTGATGAAAGAAGATCTGTGTTCCTGTTACTTTCTTCACATTCGCATCTGCACTAATTGTCTCGCCATACCTTGCTGGTGATTTGTAAATGACATTGCAAGAGCGAACAGCGAAAAAGAACCCTTGCTCGATAAATTTAGGAACATTCTCCCCTCGCGACTCAAGATACTCGGTACGCGCCTCCTCAAGGTACTTAAGGTAATTAGCGTAATACACAACCCCGCCCGCATCCGTGTCATGATAATAGATCTTCTTATCCATCAAGAGCCACCTTCATACAATTCGATATCATCGCAAATTTTTCAAGCCCCAATTCCTCGGCCCTTGTCCGTTCAGGGACACCTGCCTGGGCGAGCACAGCGCCCAACTTAGCCTTGGGGCAAAGCTGACTTAACGAATTCAAAAGAGTTTTTCGCCGCTGCTGAAAAGCTAAACGGATCACCTGTAAAAACAAAGGCTCATCTTTAACAGAAACCGGTGGAGTCTTTCGCATGTCGAGACGCATAAAACAGGACATCACCTTAGGGGCCGGGCTAAAAGCATTCTTACTAATTGTAAAAAGAAGTTTTGGTTCTGAAAAATAATTTACAAAACAGGTGAAAGAGGAATAAATCTTGTTTCCAGGTTTTGCGACAAGGCGCTCACCAAATTCAAGTTGTACAGTCATAAAAAGAGACGTGAACTTTTCTCGATTTTCAAGAACTTTTGAAATAATAGGCGTTGAAATATAATACGGGAGATTGCCCACTACTTTAATAGGACCGGGGATCTTCGAAAAATCAAACTTAAGAAAATCCCCGTGATGAAGCGTCAGATTAGAATCTAAAAACTCCCTTTCTAAGCCTTCTGCAAGTTGACGGTCTGCTTCGACCGCAATAACGCCTTTGACGCACGGAAGAATTTGCCGTGTCAACGCTCCTTGGCCAGGGCCGATCTCCAAGACTGTTTCCTCAGGAGAGAATTGGCACGCTTCTATAATTCGGGTTTGAACTTTCCGATCATGAAGAAAATTCTGCCCCAGTCTTTTCTCGGCAACAAAAGCAGGATAATTCTTGTTTGGCTCTTTAGACAGTTTTTTCATGAGCGCCCCGTAAGCTGAACAGCCAATTCAATAGAGGCTTTCATAGATCCAGAATTTGCACGCCCCTTGCCAGCAATGCCGAATGCTGTTCCATGAGCTGGAGATGTTCGAATGAAAGGCAATCCAACCGTCAGATTGACAAGCTTATCAAAATAAAGGGTCTTTAAAGCAATAAGTCCCTGATCATGATACATAGCAACGATGAGGTCATACCCCTTACAATTACGCGGCTCAAAGAAAGTATCTGCCGCAAAAGGACCGCTGATATCCATTCCTTGAGCTCTCGCCTTCTTTATGGCGGGAATAATCGCCCTGATCTCTTCATTTCCCATGTGACCACCTTCACCTGCGTGTGGATTCATTCCTAAAACAGCAATTTTAGGCTTCTTAATGCTGAAGCGCTCAATAAGAAATCGATATGTCGTCGTAATAACGCTTAAGACTTTCTTTGTTATGATCATGGAAGAAATATCTTTCAAAGGAACATGACGCGTTACAAGAACCATCTTCATACCATCAGCCACAAAGACCATCTCAACATTTCCAAGGCCAAAAGCCTGCGCAAGGTAAGTCGTATGACCTTTAAAACCTTTGTGAAACAATCCCACAGACTCTTTTGAAACAGGTGCCGTGACAAGACCATGAATATTCCCAGACTTTAGAAGATGAACAGCTTTGTTTAAATATAAGAGGGAATCATAACCAGAAACAGGCGTCGGCTTTCCTGGAACATGCTTCATCTTGGCATCAGAAGCCATATGAATAAAAGATGGAAAAGGCTTATTGCCGGGCCAAAATTGACGAAACACATCCTCATTACCAATGAGAACAACATCCAACTTCTTGAGATTCATGGTGAGAAGCGCTGCGGCTGTGACCTCTGGTCCGATACCCGCAGGATCCCCCAATGTAATCCCGATCACCTTACGATTTGATTTCAACATAGGCCTTCTTCCGGAGCTTCTCGATCCATGCTTTAAAACGCTCACGAAATTTATCTTCAAAAAGTTTCTGGTAAATGGCATCGTTAACGTCTTTAAGAACCGCTGTGGTCCCTGGCTTGCGGCCTTCAAGTTTTATAATATAAAATCCTTCCGGCACCTCAACAACGCCCGACACATCTCCCACGATCATTTTGTCTAGCTGCTTCTTAAATTCAGGGCGTAACTGCTCTTCCGTCACCTCTCCGACTGAAGGAAGATCGGAAAAATCCTGAACAACGAGCATAAAACCAACGCCCTGTTTGATCTTTTTTCTGGCTTCGGCTATTTTTTTGTGAGCGGATTCTCTTCCCGCCTCAGAATTCACAAAGACGGTATTCAGAAAAACGCGGCTGGTTGTCGTAAACTCCTCCTTGTGAGTGTTGAAATAATCTGTGACCTCCTGCGGGTTCACATATACCTTGGCCCGTACCTCATTATTCACAACAATCTGTCCCTTTATCTGATTCTCGAGCTTCTTACGGATCTCTGTGACCGTAAGCCCTTCCCGTTTGATCGTATCCAAAAACTCATCATAACTCTTATAACGCTTCTTAATTTCATCAAGTCTTTGATCAATCGCTTCCGGTCGGATCAGCATGCCCATCTTGTTTGCTGCGGAAAGAATCAACCGATCATCAATAAGCTGTTCAACACCCTTGGCCTGATATTGCTGAATAGTCTCCTGTGCCTCTGCCTGTGTCTTGCCCTCGACCTTAAGTTGAGCCAAAATACCTTGAAGATACTCCTTAAGATCCTTAACTGTAATAACCTCATCATTCACAACAGCCAGGATCGCATCTTCCATGGACCATGCGTGAGGAGCCACAAGGAGAAAATAAATAAAGAAAATGCTAAATAGTCTGCGAAACCGCATGCGTTGTCTCCATTTCTTTCTTAATATTCTCTACTGATTCTTTCAGCAACCGACAATAAAGATCAAAGCCGATCGTTGAAATATACCCATGTTGTTCTTGGCCTAAAATATTACCTGCTCCGCGAATCTGTAGATCCTCAAAGGCGATTTGAAATCCTGCACCAAGCCCACTGAATTTCTGAAGTGCCTCGATCCTCTTTTTGGCAATTCCTGAAAGGTGCGCATGCTCAGGAATTATAAAATAGGCGTATGCCTTAATATCCATCCGTCCCACCCTGCCTCGCAATTGGTGAAGATCAGACAGTCCAAAACGATCCGCACGATTCACAATCAAGGTATTAGCATTTGGAATGTCAATACCGGACTCTATTATAGTGGTACAGACCAAAACATCAATCTCGCCTTTGAGAAACTTTAGCATCACGGCCTCAAGCTCCCGACCTGGCATTTGACCATGCCCGACAGCAAGGCGAGCTTCAGGCACTAAACGCTGAATGATCTGCGCCAATGGTTCGATATCCTCTACATGATTATGAAGAAAGAACACCTGCCCGCCACGCCTGAGCTCCCTTCGGATTGCATCTTCAATGATCTCTTCATCAAAATGAATCATCTGCGTAGTGACAGGTATCCGATTCTGAGGCGGGGTTGATATAACCGACATGTCCCGGCATCCGGCAAGAGCCATGTACAAAGTTCGAGGGATCGGCGTTGCGGTCAGCGTCAAGACATCGGCCAGCAGTTTCATGTGCTTCAGTCGTTCCTTGGCCGTGACGCCAAAACGCTGTTCCTCGTCGATGACAATAAGACCCAAATCTTTAAATACCACATCCTTTGAAAGTAAACGGTGCGTACCGATCAGGATATCAATACGTCCTTCAGCGGCTTCCTTCACAATATCTTTCTGCTCAGCCTTGGTGCGAAAACGCGAAAGCATCCCGATCTTGACAGGATAATCTTTCATGCGTTTAGAAAAGTTGTAGAAATGCTGTTCTGCCAGGACAGTTGTCGGGACAAGGACCGCCACCTGCTTGCCATCCATAACAGCCTTAAATGCCGCACGCATCGCGACTTCCGTCTTTCCATACCCAACATCCCCACACAAAAGGCGATCCATGGGACGAATATCCTCCAAGTCACAACACACATCCTCCGTCGCCTTCCGCTGGTCCGAAGTTTCCTGATAAGGAAAAGCTCTCTCAAATTCCCCCTGCCACTGAGAATCCTTTGAAAACGCATATCCCTTAAGACTTTCACGAAGAGCCTGGACGCGTAAAAGTTCGGCCGCAATACGCTGAATGCGTTTCTCGACCATCTTGCGAACCTTTTCCCACTCCCGAGAGCCAAGCTTGAAAAGACGCGGCGGCTTTTTAGCAAAGCCAATGTATTTCTGAACAAGATGAAGGTCGTGACGAGGAACGTAAAGCTTCTCTCCTCCCTGATATTCAATGACAAAGTGCTCGACGGTCTTGAGGTCGATCTCGAAATTCTTAAGACCTAAGAAACGGCCTATTCCGTGACGATTATGGACAACATAATCGCCTTTTTCTATATCCACAAAGTTGGCCAACGGCATTTCAGAACTAAACCCCGTGGCCTCTGCCGCGCGCTTCTTCCACGGCAGTATGATGACAACGCGATGTTCCCAAATGTTCTTGCCAGTTTTTAGATTAAATGAATAGATCGTGCGGAGTTTATCGTCATCAATATCAAAACGGACAGGGGAATCAAAATTGACAGGAAAGATATCAAGGATGCTTCCTCTGACAGCATACTCTCCTTCTTCTGAGACCGAATTGACACGGTTATAGCCGAAGCGGGCGATGTCACTCTTAAACGTTTCAAGAGAGATCGTTTGACTAATAAAATACTTGAGGGAAAGGAACAAGGATCACCTCGAATTATGTATCCCGTGCAGATAGAAAAAGCCCCTGAATTATCGAGAGAATAGTCTCCCGGGTTCAGGGGCTTTTTGAAAAGCTCACTTCCAGTTCTTTTGAAACGTCAAAACCAAAGGCGTCACAATATACATCGTTGAATAGACACCGCAAATAAAGCCAATTATCATAACAAGAGAGAATGTATTAAGCACTGTTCCCCCAAAGACAAAAAGCGCAATAACAACGAGCAACGTCACAAATGTTGTCAAAATTGTACGCCCCAAGGTTTGGTTAATACTATGATTAATGACTTCCGGAAGGCTCATCTTCCGATTCTTGAGCATGTTCTCACGAACACGATCAAAAACAATAATCGTATCATTAATCGAATACCCCGCGATTGTCAAAAGAGCTGTCACAACCAACAGATCTATTTGTCGCCCCATCATAACTGACAATCCAAGAGCTATAATGATATCGTGGATCAACGCGACCACTCCTGCTGCCGCAAACCCAAAATTCTTAAAGCGGAAACCAACATAAATCAGGATCCCAGCCAAAGCCAGCAAGATCGCCCAGATAGCACGCTCACGAAGAGCCTGGCCAACGACAGGGCCTACTTTCTCTAAGCGCATCATTTGAAAATTATTATCTTTGATGTCTTTCTTGAAAACACCAGAAACCTGTTCGTACGTATCCTCGCTGGTACGGACAATAACGGTTTCCGGCGTTTTTTCAAACTGCTGAATCACCGCATCCTTAACATTACCATCTTTAAGGGCAGCACGAATGGCATCAACGGAAACCGGTTTGTCAAAACGATATTCCTGAACCTGGCCACCCGCAAAATCGATCCCATACGCCGAATCCTTCTTCATAAAGATCGTTACCAAACCGACAACCGTAATAAATGCTGACAGCGCACAAAAGATTCCCATGTTCTTAAGAAAGTTGATATTCATATTCCGACCAACAACGTGCATCATTCGAAGATTCGTAATGAGGCGCTTCTCAAGAAGAAAATCAAAGATCGCTCTCGAAACATAAACAGCGGTAAATAAACTTGCCATAAGACCGATGACAAGCGTGACAGCAAACCCCTTGATAGGGCCAGAACCGAACTGGAACAATAGCGCTGCCGCAATGATCGTCGTGAGATTCGAGTCTAAAATCGCTGTATACGCCCTGTCATAACCCCCATTGATAGCCGCGACCAATGGTTTCCCGTTATCCAGCTCCTCACGAATACGTTCATTAATTAGGACGTTGGCATCCACAGCCATTCCGAGTGTCAATACGATACCCGCAATACCAGGCAACGTAAGGGTTACCTGAGACCCCGGAAGCATGATATTTAAAAACCCCATAAATCCAATAATCATAATCAGGTTTAAAATAAGTGATACTGACGCGATCATTCCCCCAATCCAATAGTACATAATCATAAATGCCAGAACAAAAAGAACCCCATAGATTGTTGCGCGCGTCCCAGCCTCGATCGAATCTTTGCCTAACAGCGGTCCAACCGTCCTCTCCTCTTCAATGTAAATCGGCACAGGAAGCGAGCCCGAACGCAGTGCGAGCGCCAAAAGCGATGCCTCATCAAACTTAAACTGCCCTGTGATCTCAGCTGTCCCGGTCATGATCGGCTCGCGGATATTAGGCGCAGAAAGCACCTGATTATCCATAACAATAGCCAATCGTTCACCCACATGTTTTTGGGTCAGATCCGCAAAGGCCTTAGTGCCTTCAGGATTAAATTTCAAGTTGATTTTATAAAAAAATGATTCCTGATCAAGTTCTGCCATCGCATCTGAAATAGCATCTCCACCCATGGGCGCTTTGGATTCAAGCAAGATAGGGGCCCCATTTTCATCTTTAAGATGCTTGATCTCATATCCTTCAGGCACATTGCCATTCAAAGCGGCTTTGAACATTTCCGGATCTTCTTTAACAAGCTTAAACTCCAAATGCGCGACGCGTCTAACCATGTCAACGGCCTTATCCCGATCTGTAACACCAGGAAGCTGAACAAGGATTTGATCCTCACCCTGACGCTGGAGCACAGTCTCTCCAACACCCATACTGTCAATGCGATTACGCAAAATTTCTATCGCACGGGCTACCGCATCTTCCTTGGATTTCCCAATGAGCGTAGACGTATCCACCTTCAAGATCAAGTGCATACCGCCTTTTAAGTCAAGGCCGAGGTTGATACGCTTCTGAATCGGCCAAGCGCACAATACGCAGCCGAGAAAAACACTAAGAATGATCAAAAGTTTTGTCCGCAGTGCCTTACTCATAGGTTCCTTACCTAATTACAGATTAACGATTACTCAGCCTTTTTAGTCACAACAAGGATCGCATCCTTGTCAAACTCAACACGACAATTCTCATCAAGACGCAGAATAACGGTCTTTTCCTTGACATTCACAACAACGCCATGAATCCCACTAGCAGTCACGACTTCATCGTTCTTCTTCAAGTTTTTAATCATTTCTTGAAGTTCTTTCTTTCGCTTGCTTTCGGGACGGAATACAATGAAATAAACAATCCCTCCAATTAGTATTAACTGGACTATAAAGGCAAGCATGTTTGGCTGCGCCTGCATAGAAAACCTTTCTTAGAAAAGCTGTTACGCTTTTTTGGTTTTGTTGTAGAGGGTGCGGACCGTATCGGTCATCTGAGCGCCCTGCTTAACCCACTTCTCAAGCTTGGCCACGTCCAACTTGTACACGGCCGGCTTCTGAGACGGGTCATAATAGCCCAACGACTCCAGCACGCGTCCATCACGCGGAGACTGCTTGGAGATTGCGACAATGCGCCAGTTGTAATTTTTCTGGGCCGGGTCGCCTGTTCTCTGCATTCTGATCCTGACTTCCATTGGTGCTCCTTTTTCTGTGTTTTTTGTCTGTTACCTTCTATGAGCCAACTCAAGGGCCCTTATCTGAGCCTTTGCCTTGTTGACCGTTTCTTCATATTCACGCGTCGGGTCTGAGTCTGCGACAATTCCTGCCCCTGCTTGAATATAAGCCTTTTTCCCTTTCAGAAGAATTGTACGAATTGTGATACATGTATCCAAATCCTGCGAAAAACTGAAATACCCAATCGCCCCTCCATACGGTCCTCGGCGATTCTTTTCTAAGCCATCAATGATCTCCATAGCCCTGACCTTAGGCGCCCCTGAAAGCGTTCCAGCCGGGAAAACGGCTTCAAAGGCGGCAACCGCATCGTATTCAGGTTTCAAGCGACCTTGAACATTTGAAACAATGTGCATGACATGCGAATAGCGTTCAACTGTCATCAAATCCGTCACCTTGACCGTTCCCTCAAGACAAACACGCCCTAGATCATTGCGGCCAAGATCCACGAGCATCACATGCTCAGCAAGCTCTTTCGGATCAGCCAAAAGATCTTTCTCAAACGCCACATCCTCCTCTAGCGTCTTCCCGCGTGGACGGGTACCGGCAATGGGACGCGTCTCAACAAATCCCTGTTCGCAGCGGACCAGAAGCTCCGGCGATGAGCCAACAACATTCAATCCATCCAAATTCAAAAGATACATGTATGGCGATGGATTCAATGTCCGAAGCGTACGGTAGAGTTTGACCGCATCGATATTCACGTCCACTTCAAACCGCTGGGAAAGAACAGCCTGAATGATCTCGCCAGCCCGAATTTCTTCCTTGGCAGACTCAACCATGCCTTCAAAATTTTTACGCGTACAATTCGAATGAACAGTCAGTTTCAACGACTGCTGTGTCAGTAATTTCTGTCTAGGAAGCGAGGCTGTCATCCCCACAACAAGACCATCGATCTTCTTTTGAGCCGCACGAAATTTTCTTTTAAGCTCGACCTGAACGTCTTTGGGATCAACCTCAACACATGAAACGATCTTGATCGTGTGATGCAGATGGTCAAAAATGACCAGATCCTTAGCTAACATCAGAACAATATCATCAAAACTCTGATCATCTCGTGTTTTATCAGGTAATTTCTCAAAGAACCGGACAGTATCATAACCTAAATAACCTACCAACCCTCCACAAAATCTCGGAAGGGCGGGTATATTAACATAATTATATTTAGATATCAACTCCCGAACAATTTCTAATGGTGTTCGCTTAAACGTGCGTTTTTCAGTCGTTTTCTTGCCCTTTTTGAAACGAATGATCTCAGCCTCATTCCCCTTGCTTCTTAGGACCAATTCAGGATCCCTGGCAAGAAAAGAATATCGTGCTAACTTCTCACCGCCTTCAACAGATTCAAGCAAAAAAGAATATTTAGAATTTTTGGCCAACTTCATATAGGCAGCCACAGGCGTTTCAAGATCCCCGTAAATCTCTCGATAAACGGGAACCAGATTCCCTTTCTTGACAAAGCCAAGGAATTCTTTTTCTGTCATTTCATGGATCATAGCGCAACCTGTCGAACAGGAATGCCCTGTTCTCTTAAATGCTGCTTAACTTGATCAATTTCGATCTCTCGATAATGAAAGATCGATGCGGCCAAACCAGCATCTGCTCCTGTTTTCGTAAACACATCAGAAAAATGCTCAACCTTACCCGCACCACCTGACGCGATAACCGGAATATTGACAGCTTCGGTTACCGCCTTAGTCAAAGGCAAGTCAAACCCATCCTTTGTTCCATCTGTATTCATGCTTGTCAGAAGAATCTCACCTGCTCCTAAACGCTCGACTTCTTTAGCCCAGGCAACAGCTTCTTTTTCAGTCTCATTTCTTCCACCATGTGTAAACACCTTCCATCCATGACCCATCTTCTTAGCATCAATCGCCACAACAATACACTGACTACCGAAACGCTCCGATGCCTCTTTTACAAGCTGTGGATTCTTAACTGCAGCGGTATTAATGGAAACTTTATCTGCCCCAGCATTCAAGAGTCTTCGAATATCTTCAACAGAATTGATTCCGCCACCGACCGTCAGCGGCATAAAAATCTGCTCCGCCGTCCGATTGACCACATCAATAAAGATCCCCCGGCGCTCATGACTCGCTGTAATATCCAAGAAAACGAGTTCATCAGCACCGGCCTGATCGTAAATTTTCGCAACTTCGACAGGATCTCCCGCATCGCGAAGGTTTAGAAAATTCACACCCTTTACGACGCGACCGTCTTTAACATCAAGACAAGGAATAATTCGTTTAGTTAACATAGAAATCACAAAGTATCAGAAGCCAAACGCAAAAGGATATTCCTGTTGTGCTCTATGCGTTGTTCCCTGATCAACATAATTTTAAAGCTTCTTGAAAATCCAGCTTGCCTTCGTAAATCGCCCGGCCCGTGATAGCGCCGTACAAATTAGGGCTATTCAAGGCCAATAACGCCTTGATATCCGCAATATCTTTGATCCCCCCAGAGGCAATAATCTTGACCCCTGTTAACTTTAGCATTTCTTGTAAACCATCCATATTGGGACCTGATAGCGCCCCATCACGGGCAATATCTGTATAAATAATATATGCCAATCCCATCGCAGCAAGATCATTCGCTAGATCGATACCTTTGACGGTTGATGTCTCAACCCAACCTCGTTGAGCGACAAATCCCTCCTTACAATCAAGACTGACCGCAATACGGTCCTTCCAGGACTTAAGAACTGATCCTAAGAAATCCCGATCCTCAACAACCCTGGTGCCGAGAACCACACGACTTACGCCATTGTCAAGATACTCATCCAAAACATCTCGCGTACGAATACCTCCACCCGTCTCAATAGGAATCTTGATCTCACGGGCTATACGTTTGATCACAGCAGAATTGCGACGCTCCCCAGTCTCTGCGCCGTCAAGATCAACAACATGTAAATACTTTGCCCCTAAAGCCTCCCAATGACGCGCCATTTCAACAGGGTCAGAACCATACTCCGTGATCTGATCAAATTGGCCCTTAAAAAGCCGAACTACCTTCCCATGCATGATGTCAATTGCTGGTAGAATAATCATAACAACACAAAATTCTTTAATATTGTGAGCCCCACTGCCTGGCTTTTTTCAGGATGGAACTGTGTTCCCCAGATGTTCTTAACACAGATCGACGACGTATACGGGATCCCATAATCTGTAAACGTTGCTGTCACGGACTTATCTTGGGGATTTACAAAATAAGAATGGCAAAAATAGACAAAAGAGCCTTCAGGAACATCTTTAAACATGCCCTCACCGTTAGGGGTTTTCTGAATGGTGTTCCATCCCATCTGAGGAACCTTAACCGAACCCTGGAAACGATCGACCGTGCCCTTTAAAATACCAAGCCCTTTAACATCCCCGCCTTCAGTACTCGATTCAAATAAAAGCTGAAAACCCAAGCAAATCCCTAAAAAAGGTTTTCCTGAAGAAATATATGTCTTGATTGATTCAACAAGCCCCAATTCTTTAAGTTTATCCATCGCCGGCCTGATCGCTCCCACACCAGGCATAACAAGCTTATCAGCCTTGAGAATATCTTCGGGACGGCTAACGATGCTTGCTGTTCCTCCAGCAACCTCCAAAGCCTTCTGGACGCTCCGCAAATTCCCCATACCATAGTCAATAATAGCAATCATACCCATCAATCGTTAGATGTCAGACGTCTGACCGTCAACAGCTCTCTGTTTGATTAGTCAATAATTCCCTTTGTACTCGGAACAACTCCCTGTCGCCGAGGATCGATCTGCGTCGCTTGATCCAAGGCTAACCCCAGAGACTTGAAAACAGCTTCGACATTCGTATGAACATCATCTGAGACATTTTGAATGGTTACGCTAATTGTGGCTCCGAGAGTATGTGCAAATGATTCCAAGAAATGCTCAAGATAACTGAGCGAATATTCTTCTTTTTCCTTTGTGGGGCCCACTTTGTCATTTTCAATATTAAGCTTAAAATATCCTCTGCCACTGATGTCAATAATACACCGAGCAACCGTTGCTTCCATCGGAGCCCCCGCAAAACCAAAGCGCCGAATTCCTGCTTTCTCCCCCAACGCCTGCTTCACAGCTTTACCTAAAACAATCCCAATATCTTCATTGGTATGATGGATATCAATGGCTGTATCTGCCCTTACAACTTCGATCTCCAGATCAAAAAGACCATGGAACCCAAAAAGTTCAAGCATATGATCCAGAAATGCGATGCTTGTTCTGATATCGCAACGGTCTCCACGCCCATCAAGTCCGATCTTGACCTTGATATGCGTTTCTTTACTCTTTCGTTCCACCTGGGCGATGCGTTCACTCATAAGGCCTCCACGGTTGCCTTTATTTAAATCTTACGTTCACGCTTTCCGCGTGCTTGACCAGTCCTTCGATAAGGGCGACACGCTCCAAAGACTCGCGCACCTTTTCAAGGGCCTTTTTGGAATAAGAAATAATATGACTCGTCTTTAGGAAATCATTCAAGCTCAAACCAGATGAAAACCTTGCCGTGCCCAATGTGGGAAGAACATGACTGGGGCCTGCGATATAATCTCCTAAAGGCGTTGGACTATAGGCGCCTAAAAAGATCGCCCCCGCATTTTTGATCATCCGTGCCACACTCTGAGGATTGTTCGTCAAGATCTGGAGATGTTCTGGAGCAATCTTATTTGTGATCTCACATGCTTCTTCCATGTTTTTCGCATAGATCACAAAACCACCCTGAACACGGTTCCTGACCTGACGAATAAGCTGCTTGGACGTCGAAATAAGAATTGATAACCCTCCAGCGTGTTCAAGTTGAGACTCAAAGTCTGCTACAACAAAATCTGGATTGCTGTAGCGGTTAGCAATAACCACAAGCTCGGTGGGTCCGGCCAGCATATCAATATCCGCATAACCAAAGATCTGACGCTTGGCCTCCGTCACATAGGAATTTCCTGGACCTACAACTTTATCGACCTTAGGGACTATTTTGGTTCCAAATGCCATCGCCGCAATTGCCTGAGCCCCCCCAATCTTATAGACCTCTTTAACATTCAAGAGATTGGCAACAGCTAAAATGTGTGGATTAACACGACCATCCTTACCAGGTGGCGTAACAATGATAATCCGCCTGACACCAGCTATCTGAGCCGGGATCACCGTCATATAAACAGAAGACACAAGAGGCGCCGTCCCCGCCGGAATGTAAACGCCAACCGTATCAATCGGCTTATATTCTTCTTTAAGATGAATCCCTTCGTCACTCTTGATACATGCCGGCTTTTTGATCTGTTTTTTATAAAACATGGAAACGTTGTTAATAACAAACTTCAATGTCGATATAAATTCTGGTGAAATGTTCTGAAAAGCCCCGCTAATTTCGCTTTCGCTCACACGAAGATCCTTCGCCAGGAGTTTCACCTTATCAAATCGACGAGTATACTTTAAAACCGCCTCATCACCATTGACCCGCACATCCTCAATCATGCGCTGAACTTTCTCAATCGTACTTTTTCGACGATAATAAAGATTTCGATTATAAAGCTGTTCAATGCCCTTGCTGTGTAATTTCAGAAGTTTCATGTCGTCATGCTCTCTTTTACAATTTTCTTCATATCTTCAAAAGCTCCCAGCAGACGCAAAGGTTCATTGCATCCTGCCTGTGCCATATTCGGCCGACCACCACCAGACCCTCCGAAAAGAGAGGCCATTTTCTTTATAATCGTCCCCGCATTCATTCCTTTCTTCACCAGATCATCAGAAACTGAAATAATCACAGCGCCATCATTTGCCGTCGTGGCCACAAGAAGAGCAACTACCGTTGTGCATTTCTGTTTCAGCAAATCTGAAACGCGTCATAGAGTGTCCATATCCACGTTAACAAACGCATGCGCGACATAAGCAACGTCATGAACCTTTTCAGCCCCAGAGATGATTTGGGCAATCGTCCCCTTGATCAACTCAAAATTTAGATCTCCCACTTCTTTTTGAAGGTCCTTGACCTTTTTAACCTGCTGCTCTACCCGGGATACCACCTCATCTCCCGAGGACTTAAGGATCACGGCTATCTTCTCAAGCTGATGTTCTTTCGCCTTCACATAGTCCAGCGCCCCCACACCTGTAACCGCTTCGATACGTCGAATACCTTGAGCAACTGCCCCCTCTGAAAGAATCTTAAAGAGACCGATTTGTCCTGTTGTATCTAAATGTGTCCCACCACAAAATTCTTTAGAATATTCCCCTACAGACACAACACGTACGGTCTCACCATATTTCTCTGCAAAGAACGCCAACGCACCACTCTGCTTAGCCTCTTCAATTGTCATCACCTTTTTAGACACGCTATCACACCGGCGGACAAATGAATTAACAGCATCCTCAATCCGTTGTAGCTCGTCTTTAGTTGGCGCTTTAGGATGCGTAAAATCAAAACGAAGCCTTGTCTCATCAACAAAAGATCCCTGTTGTTTCACATGTTCCCCTAACACCTGACGAAGCGCGGCCTGCAAAAGATGAGTCGCTGTGTGATTACGCATGATCGCGATCCGTCGTTCTCCATCGATCGATGCCTTAACAAAATCACCTGTTTTGAGCGTCCCTGTGACAACCCCTCGATGAATAATGACATCCCCAGCTTTTTGAGTATCGTGAATCTCCACTGAACCTGTTTTTCCCCTAAGAATTCCAAAATCTGAAACCTGGCCACCTTGTTCTGGATAAAAAGGTGTCTTATCCAAAATGACTGAAACCGTCTGCCCTTCTTTCACCTCAGCAACCATATTACCGCTGACAAAGAAAGCAAGAACCGAAACATCTGCTGAAGGCTGGTCATATCCTAAGAAAGCGGTCTTAGGGAAATTCTTAATATCCACATCCCCGGCCAAAAATACATCCCCTTGCATCTTGCTTCCCGCCCGAGAACGTTCTTTTTGTTCCTGCATCAATCTTTCACAGACAAGATCAGCTGTTTTAAAGATATCTTCACCAAATTTCTCTTTAACCTTCTGCTGAATAAGGTTCATCGGAAGACCAAAGCTATCGCGATAACGAAACATGACTTCTCCCAAAAGATCAAAGTCATTCTTAATTCGCTCAAGCTCACCCATAAATTCAGGAATTTTCTCAGCATTAAGCTTAATGACCGCCTCTTCAACGCGCCTGATATCTACAGCAATATCTTTCTCCTTGGCAACAAGCTCTGGATACGGGGTCTTCATGACATCAACAACAGCAGAAACAAAAGTATACACCAAAGGCTTCTTTATTCCTGCCTGAAGCATGATATTGGTCATGTCAACGATCAACCGCCGCATGACATATCCTCGCCCTTCATTAGATGGCGGAACACCATCCGCAAGACCAATGGTAGCCGCACGAATATGATCGGCGATCACGCGCTTTTCGCGTAGACTAATTGTCACTTTCTCCCCTAGTAAGGCTTTATCAATCGCCCCAATAATCGGCTGAAACAGGTCTGACTCAAAATTATTGCGTTTGCCCTGCATGACAGCCGTTAAACGCTCCAATCCCATCCCCGTATCAATATTCTTGGCCGGCAAAGGCTCTAGCACGCCGCCATCCTTACGATTGTACTGAGTAAAAACAAGATTCCAGACCTCACAAAAACGGCCGCAGCTACAATCGGGATCACATTCCGTCCTTTTACAGCCAATATCAACTCCCCAATCAAAGAATATTTCCGAACAGGGACCACAGGGACCATTGGGGCCATTTAAACGAGCATTAGAAGGCCAAAAGTTGGACTTGTCGCCAAGCTTAACGATTCGTTGAGCAGGGATCTTGATCTCATGAAGCCAAATATTATAAGCCTCATCGTCATCTTTATTGACCGAGACCCAAAGTTTCTCAGCCGGGATCTTCATAACACTGGTCAAGAATTCCCATCCCCACGCAATCGCCTCTTTTTTGAAATAATCCCCAAAAGAGAAATTCCCCAGCATCTCGAACATGGTATGATGAAAATCTGTAACCCCCACTTCCGTCAGATCATCTGTTCGTAAACATTTTTGAGATGATGTCGCACGAGTATAATCCGTAATGCGCCCCATAAATTGCGGCTTAAACTGTTGCATTCCGGCAGTCGTGAAAAGAACCGTAGGATCATCCTTGGGCACTAGTGAGTCGCTGGGAACGATCTTGTGCCCTTTAGATGCAAAAAACTCAAGATATTTGCTTCGAATTTCGTGGCCTGTCATAACTGTCTTATCACCTTGCTAATAATGCTTAAGTTAAAACCTCGGCGAGCGAGGTAATCCATAACGCGCTTCTTACGTTTTAGAACCGGAGTATCCTTTTGTTCGCGAGAGAAAAACCGCCGCTCAGCGATCTGGCGAACAAGTGTTTCTTCATCATAATCACCCCGTACCTGTTCCCAAACTGTATTAATGACATCTTTGGGGATACCTTTATCGACAAGCTCTCGGGACACACGTCGAAAACCATACTTCTTCAAACGGCTTTGAAACCAAGCTTTAGCAAAGGCGCTGTCATCAAGCAGCCCTGCTCCCAGGCATGCTGAAACAACTTTTTCGACGAGATCGATTTCGTAACCCTTCACAGTAAGCTTATCTCTAAGCTCCCCAACGCTTCGAGGCCTTAATTTGAAAAGGCGAAGGGCGTACCCCCTCGCCTTTTTAAACAGATCATCATCCATGAAGAAAAACCGCGTTATTCGCCTTTTTTCGTCTCAGCCTTAACAACAGGAGGGACCTTTCCCTTGATCTTCTCCAAAAGACCCTTTTCGATCTTCTGGGCGATCTTGGGATTTTCCTGTAAATATTTTCTTAAATTATCACGTCCTTGACTTAAACGTTCACCTTCATAAGCAAACCAGGCGCCTGATTTATCGATCACATTGTATTTCACAGCAAGATCCATAAGATCCGATAAATAGGAAATGCCCTCATCAAACAGGATCTCAAACTCCGCCTCACGAAAAGGCGGCGCTACCTTGTTTTTCACGATCTTGGCACGCACACGATTACCGATTGGTTCATCGCCTCTTTTAATCGTTTCAATACGCCGCAGATCAATACGAACCGAAGAATAAAACTTAAGCGCATTTCCGCCAGTTGTTGTTTCAGGATTACCGAACATAACACCGATCTTCATGCGTATTTGATTAATAAAGATCAAGCATGTCTTAGACTTGCTTGTCACTGCGGTAAGCTTACGAAGCGCCTGGGACATAAGTCGAGCATGAAGGCCCATGTGACTATCCCCCATCTCCCCTTCAATTTCAGCTTTAGGCGTCAGCGCAGCTACTGAATCAATAACCACCAGATCAACCGCATTGGAACGTGTCAGGGTCTCGGCAATCTCAAGCGCCTGCTCCCCCGTATCCGGCTGGGAAACAAGAAGTTCATCAAGCTTAACCCCGATCTTGGCCGCATATTGCGCATCAAAGGCGTGCTCTGCGTCGATAAACGCGGCGACCCCTCCCTTTTTCTGAACTTGACTAATAATACTTAACGTAAGGGTCGTCTTACCTGAAGACTCAGGACCGAATATCTCGATCACGCGTCCACGAGGAATACCCCCTACGCCCAAAGCAAGGTCGAGTGCGATCGATCCTGAAGGGATTGAATCCACATCAACCCTTGCCTGACCATCCATCTTCATGATAGAGCCCTTGCCAAACTGCTTCTCGATCTGCGTCAGGGCAAGATCCAAGGCCTTCCGTTTGTTGTCGACTTCCACAGCTGTCATCTTCTTTGGATCTGTCATACGTATACCTCCCATTAAATAAATATTAGTATCTTGGGGGAGCTAGATTATACATAAAGGGTCTAGGGATGTCAAAAAGGAGTTTCACTCTCTCAGAAAGGACCTCTTTTTAGGCTGAGAAGCGAAATAAAACTCCATGTCACCAGGAAGCAAAGAAGGCGAATCCAAGACCGCAGACGTTTCTTGAGGAACTCGATGACCGCGCCTTTTTAGGTCTTCCTTTGGAAAGAGAATCTTACTTTTTTTTATCAATTCTTCTATTTTCTCAGTGTCCCCTAAATTGAAATATGTTTGCAAAAGAAATATCATATGTGAAGGGGTCTTGTCTAAGGTTAATGCCTTTTCAAAGAAAGGGGCAGCCTCTACATACTTGTTCTGGGAATAAAAGAGTATCCCCATTCCAAAATATCCTAACGAAAGCTTCCCCCCTCTTTCAATCAAGAACTCAAAGGCTTGCTGGGCTTTAGTATAATCTTTAAGTTCCCAATACGCCAACCCAGCAGAATACACAAGTAACGGATCATTTGCCCGAGGATCATCTAAAGCAATAGCAAACTCCTGAACGGCCCTTCTATGCTCTCCCCTGTTTCCCAAAGATTGTCCCAAGACAAAATGCCCAAAGAAATGATCAGGGAATTCCTGGGAAAAGAAATGCCCGATTGTAAAACGATCTTTCCAATAACCTATATTGATAAAAGTTCCTATCAAACACATACCTAAGAAGAAAAACAAGAAGAGAACTTTCCATTTCTTCGTCAGTTGTTCCATGAATTCTAGCCGCGCTATACGCCAAAGAATAACGGCAAGCAACAAATAAATGCCAAGACCAGGAAAGTATAGATACCGAAGGGCAACAGGATTCGGATTAACAATAATTCCTGAAGCGGGAAAAAAGAAAAAGACTGCCCATAAGCCCATCAAATGGTACGGGCGCTCTCGCGATGATCTTTTAACAACCAGAATTCCTGCAAGTATAAAAACAAGCAGCAAAGAGTATATTTCACTCATCAAAGATAGTGTTTGTGGAAAAGGCCAATAATGTGGCGGAAATGGGGTAACAAGCGTAGGGGCAAAGAAATATAAGATATACGTGGTCCATGATTTTCCGCATATAGACAATTTGTCAGCCCAACTTGGCTCGAGCGCATGGATTGCTCTATTTGGAAAAATAAAGAAATAAAGAATAAGATAAAATCCTGCGGCAATCCACAACAATATCTGAGGCCGCAGTGTCTTTTTCCAAGGGATCCCCTTCCACCGATCAAACACCAAAAGCCACAGCGGAAGAAGGATCGCAGGTTCCTTTGAAAAGAGTGCGAGCAAATAACACATAATTGTCAAAGAAAGACCCGCTTTCTTACCATCTCGAAATGCCATCCAAGAGAGAACAGATAAAAGCACCCAAAGCGTCACGAGAAGGTCAGCACGAAACCCAATAGCGCAGACTGCCTCGGATTGTACGGGATGAATAGAAAACAGGAGCGCGGCCAGAAACGAAAGTCCCTGCTTATGAAATAATCCTAAAAGAAGGCAATACGCCAGACAAACATTTACAACATGAATAAGCAAATTTGTTAAATGAAACCCGAAGGGATTCTTTCCCCATAATGCGAATTCAAAGAAATACGGCAAATCCGCAGCCGGACGATAAGCAACAGACCCAGAAGCCTTATCAGTTTGAGAAAGCGAGAAATTAAGCTCCTCTTTCGTGATATAGGAATCAGAAAAAATCCTATGAATATTATCAAGAGAAGCATAAAAAGAATTTCTACCCAAGAAAGACGTGTCATCTATAGAAAACTTGTTCTGCAAGGAAATCCCCCAAACAGACAATGTAATCAAAATAAGAACGAGAATATGTTTCCTAGGCGTATTAATTTTGCTCATCATAAATGTTCATATTTTCCAAAGGATCATTGATGCGCCCCCTTAGGCTGCCTCTGTATCTTTGAATCCGGGAATAAGTTTTTACTTTTCTCTAACAACTCCTCCACCTTCGCAATGTTGTCAAGAGCATCATATGCTTTTAAAAGCAAAATCATATCAGAAATCAGAGGATCCAAAGCAAGTGCTTTTTCAAGATAAGAAACAGCATCAGAATACTTCTCTTGCTGAAAAGAAAGCATCCCCATCCCGCGATATCCTAACCCATACTTACTGCCTCGAACTATCAGAAATTCAAAGGCTTGCCGAGCCCTGGCATAATCCTTTAGATCTAAATAAGCCAATCCTGCGGAATAAACAAGGAAGGGAGAGTTCGCTCTGCGGTCATCAAGGGCAATATTAAATTCTTGAACCGCCTTCCCAGGATATCCTTTGCCTGCCCAAAATTCTCCTAAAATAAGATGGCCAAAATAATGATCAGGGAATTCTTTAGATAAACAGCTGCCCATCGTAAAATAATTCTTCCAGTAATTGATGTTAACATATGTTCCCGCAAGACACATTCCCACAAAGATTGAACAGAGAATAATTTTCTTGCGTTTAGTGGGCGACTGGAAAAATGCTGTATGCGCTATCCATTCCAGAATAACAGCCAAGATCAAGTAAACACCAACCCCGGGGAAATATAGGTATCGAAGCGCGACGGGATTAGGATTAGAAATAATCCCTGATGCCGGAAAAAAGAAGAGGGCCGCCCATAATCCCATTAAATGGTACGGTCGCTGTGGCGTAGACCTCTTAACCAACAGGATCCCTGCCAACACAAAGAATACAGCTAAAAACCAGATTTCACTTGTTAACGATAAAGGTCGAGGAAAAGTGTAATAAAGGGGCGGAAATGGAACAACAAGGATTGGCAAAAGAAAATATGTAATATAGTTGGTCCAGCTTTTACCACAAACAGACAACTTTTCAAGCCACCCCATATGAAAGGCATGAAGAGATGTATTAGGAAAAACAATAAAATACAGATAAAGGTATGAACTAGCCGCCAAACAAAATCCAAAATAGGGCCATGAAATTTCTTTCCAAGATACCTTTTTCCATCGGTCAAAGACAAGGAACCAGAATGGAAGAAACGCAGCAGATTCCTTGGAAAGAAGTGCTAATAAGTAAAAAAGGATAGCTCCAAGAAACCCCGCCATCTTGCCTCGCCGAAATGCCATCCAGGAGATTGCAGATAAAAGAACCCACAGCGTAACAAGAAGGTCAGCGCGATATCCGATCGCGCAAATCGCTTCAGATTGAACGGGATGGATCGAAAAAAAGAGGGCCGTTAGAAATGAAAGTCCATATAAACCAAATAATCTAAAAATAAAGTTATAAACAAGACAAACATTAACTGTATGAATAATCAAATTTGTCAAATGAAACCCGAATGGATTTCTTCCCCACAGTACGGCATCAAAGAAATATGTCATGCTCAATACGGGGCGATACGCCACAGACCCTGACCCTTTGTTCATCTGCGAATGAAGGAGCAAATTATCTGATGTTGTGTTATAAGATGCAGAAAAAAGCGTCTTCACATTATCAAAGGAAGAATAAAAAGAATTTTGCAAGAAAAGAAGCATATCATCTCCCAAGAATCCATTCTTAAGAGAAAGACACCAAACAGCCAATGTAATAATAACAAGGGAGATGATGTGCTTCTGGTAAACTGTCATTTTAAGCATCACAAAAAAGTCTCAGCCCTGCAACGACAGCCGTAGCCGCGGTGTCAACCTTCAGAGTGTTGTCCCCTAAGGTGACCGCCAAGGCTCCCCGTTCTATCGATCGCTCAACCTCCTGAGAGGTGAAATCGCCTTCCGGCCCTATCAAAACAAGAAAGTCTTTCGAAGAAGGATTTCGGGAGACTGCGTCCTTGAGTGAAATCCGATTGCCTTCAAGCCAGGGGATAAAAACAACACGCTCTGGGGAAGCAAACCTGGTCAACACATCATCAAAAGTCATCACAGGATGAAGGATTGGAAAGAAAAGTCGTTTAGACTGCTTAGACGCATTCACGATAACCTTCTCAAAACGTTCCTCTTTCCCCCCTCCCGAATGAGGACGGACTTCAGTACGTTCCGTCATCATGGGGATGATCTCATCCACCCCTAATTCCGTGCACTTCTCAAGGATCACTTCAAACTTGGCCTTTTTAGGAAGCGCGCAAGCGAGAATAATTCTTCCTTTTTCCCGTGGCTTCATTGTCAGGCAATCGTTAATGCGAATAAAGACTTCATGATCAAGGATACGGGTTATGACCCCGCGCGCCAATGTTCCTAAGCCATTGATCAACTCAACATCATCCCCTGTCTTTAAACGCAAAACGCGAACAATATGATGCGCCTCATCAGCCGCACTAATGATTATATTCTGATCTTTTAAAGAAATATTTGGAATGAAGAAACGGGGCATATCAAAAACTGTGGGCCTCTGGATAAATGGTATATTCAATCCATTCCTGAGAATTATCTTCTGTCCCATTATTTAAACGCTCATGGCAACTTGGGGAAGCTCCGCATTTCTTACACGTATTATCCTCGCGAACGATCAATTTAAACCTGAGATTATGATCTTCCGTGTTAAGAGACGCATCAAAAGTGGGAGCATTACAATATTTATTAGAACCAGAAGTTGAAAAAACATCTTGATTGAGATCTCCCAGATACGTCCTGCGGCCTTTATCCGTACATGCTCCGGGCTCGTACAAATTACAAGAATAAAATTTTGTTTGAGGCGACTCATCGGGCAAAAAAGAATAACAACGCCAATCTTTTACATTAGGATCCTCTGTTATGCGGTAACGAAAACACATTTTATATATCGAAGAATCTACAAAAATACCTGGATCCTTCCGTGTACCGCGAGCCTCTAAAGCAGAAAGACGAATATCTTCCCCTATAGCAGCCAACTTCATATAGAGGGCGGTATCACGCACATAACCGGTATCCATCTTTTTCATCGCAACACCGGCAACCCCCAGTCCCAAAAGGACAACAGTAACAATAGTTGTGGCGATTAAAAGTTCTGACAAGGTAAGGCCGCGAGATAAAAAGACAGACCTATCAGATCCCACCTTATATATCATCGTTGTATGTGACATTAGCCGTGACCTTCTTAAATCCATTCTCATCTTTAATCTTATACGTTCCGCTAACACCTGTTGGAGCAGCAAGGATCTCATTGAGATAATGGTCCCCCTCCTTAAGAACAGTTGCGTTATTCCATTCACTATCATTTACGCGTGTTCGAAGGGTATCAAGGACTTCTTGCGCATAAGTCGCTGCCCGAAGCTTACGAGTAGACACAACAACGGGCTTTCGCGTATTGGCTATAGTGCCAAAAACAAGCGTAATTGTGGTCATTAAAATAATGGAAGCCACGATGACCTCAACCATAGAAAAGGCTTTAACGCTTTTCTTTATGTTACGCATATACATATTAACAACCCTTTAGGAATAACAAAACGCCCTGTTCTTATAAAAACATGTTACGGACATGAAGAAGAACTAGAAGGCGAACAAACTAAATTCGTTTTCTCTAGTGCCGCGTTAAGGTTCATTGTGACCACGAAATCACTCGTGCCTGCCGCAGAAGTCGCGGTGCATATGCCAGTGGAACATTGATATATTGTCCCTCCGGATGATATAATATTCAACTTAAGCTTATCATTAATAGCATCAAGATCTCCGGAAACATTAGCATTGTTCCTGACTTCATAAATAGCGTTAGCCGCATGAATAACAGAAAGATTGTTCATCGCATCCCTGACCCTGGACCTTCCTATAGATTTTGAAAAATTCGGAATCCCAAATCCGGCAACGATCCCCACAATGATGATCACGATCAATATTTCAACTAAGGTGAACGCCTTCTGATGAATATTCATGACTTTAACCATAGGTCCTTCTTCTCGTATCAGGATTAATTTTGTGGTAAAAGTTTCTGTAAATATAGAGGACAGTCATTACATTTATATTCCGGAGGAGACTTAGTGGCGTCAACCTTGACATGATAACCCGCTTCAGGCCCTTCACTGCGCCTGATCGATATCACCCCTGGTATACCCCCAGCACTACAATCAATACTGTCAAAACCCTTAAAATAAACATCTACATCCAATTTCCCACAAAGTCCAGCATACTGAGAATTATTATCAAAATAATAAGATTTTTCCGCAGTTACGTAAGAGGTCAGTTGATGAAGGGCTTCAGAGAACGATGCCTTTTCCAAAGAAGGACCTGCAATCATGGGAACCCCAAGGCCCGCAATGATTCCTAAAATAACAACAACAATGATAACTTCAACAAGTGTAAAAGCTTTCATGTTTTTTCTTCCTAACACGCCCTTCATTTTAATCCTTAGAAAGAACCCTCCCTTAACATGATAACTGCCAAGGGAGGGTCCTTTTAAAAACCATTAATTCTTAAACTTAAATCCAGCGAATGCTCCAGAAGCATCTTGAGTATTAATCGTTACCCCATCATTGCTAGCTGATGTTATAGTAAAAGTAA
Organism: Candidatus Omnitrophota bacterium; assembly: GCA_015228785.1. Lineage (GTDB taxonomy): Bacteria > Omnitrophota > Gorgyraeia > Zapsychrales > Fredricksoniimonadaceae > JAAYZZ01. The sequence continues at coordinate 29,083 of JADGCU010000004.1, read as the reverse complement.
TAGTGCCGTTTGGACTGCACTTTGTACAGACTCCTTGTATATTAGTAGTCGATACGGTATAATCCCATCCATTTTTCGAATAGGTACCACCAGTATCTACATCAGCAGTATACCCCAACTCGGCAAACGAATCGCACTCAGATGTTGCTGCCATTTGAGCGCACTGATCCATCTCCCTTTGGATTTTACCCATAACTTCTAATCCTTGCGGAATATTACCTCTTCCAATTGTTGAGGTAATTTTGGGAAGAGCCAAGGATGCCATGATGCCTAAAATAACGATAACAATGATGATTTCAATAAGTGTAAACCCTTTATTCTTCATATTTTCCTCCAATTATTATTAAAATATAATACCAGATAATGGCCGCTTAAGATCTATCCGCCTCCTTTCTTCGCGATAAAGTGCCTTTATATAAAAGCTGATGGAAAGGCAATCCTAAAAGATGCGATATAAGGACAAATAAATAACCCTGTGCCTGCCTTCAGCCAATCATTTTCTATAAAAAGTATGCCATATATCTATAGAGAAGACAAGGTCATTCTATAATAATTAAGCTCCTCTATATACAGCATTTATCCTGAAAGATTGAATAAAGGCAAAAACATAGAAATAACAATGGTGCCAATAATGATCCCCATCACAACAAGCATGATAGGCTCAATAACGGTTGAGAACCTTTTCATAAATTCCTCAACATCCTGCTTATAATACCTTGAGACATGCCCCAACATCTTGGCCAATTCTCCAGTCTCCTCTCCTACTTTGACCATCTGAACCGTCATGGGTGGGAAAAACCCACTTAAACTCATAGGATCTGCCAACAGCTGTCCTTCACGGGCTGCCTCACGTATATCGCGAATAACTTGCGCACAAATAGAATTTTCAACAAGTCGTTCTGTAATATCAAGGCCAAAAAGAATAGGCACACCGCTTTCGACCAAGACAGCCAGTTGTGAAGCAAACCGTTCAATAACAATTTCACGGGCAATTTCACCTAAAACAGGAAGATTAAATATAAAAGACTCGTACTGCCAGCGTCCTCGAGGCGTCTTAATATACAAGGCCAAAGCATAAGCGACCGCCCCCATTCCTAAAATAATCAGAAAGAAATTCTGTTTTAGAAATTTAAAGATCGCAAGCATGACAACGGTCAACATAGGTAATTCCGTCCCCATATCTTTGAAAACCTTTTCAAAAGTTGGGCCAACGAATAAAGCAAAGAAGACAACGGCTCCCATACATACAAAAGCTAAAATCGCGGGATAAATTAAAGCACCAATAACCTGGGCGCGGAATCGTGCCGCGTCTTCTATATAAGATGTTAGCTTGGTAAGAATGTTCGGCAATGTTCCAGAGGCCTCTCCGACCTCAACGAGGCTCACCCAAAACTGTCCAAAAATAGTAGGATACTTACTAAGTCCTTTACTAAACGTTTCCCCTTGCTCAATATCGCCCTTAATCGATAAAAGAGCGACAGAAAGCTTTTTGCTGGAAACCTGCTCTTCAATAACAGAAATACTGCGTAAAAGAGGAACGCCTGCCTCTAGCATCGTCGCCAATTGACGAGCAAAAGAAACAACGTCCATCATGCGGACACCTGTTCGCGCAAACTTCCGCTTCGTAGACATGCCTGAACTCTGCATACGGGAAATATCTTCCGCATCAAAGGGCTGAACCGTCACAACAAATCGTCCCTGAGTCTGAATAGAAAGGACGGCCTTATCGAGATCAGCAGCCTCAACAACCCCCGTCTCTTGGGTTCCTTCACGATCTTTTGATATGATAAGAAATTTCGGCATAATTACGGCTTCCCTTTAATATGAGTATTTTAGATCAGGACCCCTCAAATAAAAAACTATCCTAAAGTAACACCTAAAACTTCCTCAAGACTCGTTGCGCCTTCCTCAACTTTCTTAATCCCTGATTCAAATAATGTGACCATCCCATTCTTTCGAGCCGCATCTCTCAATTCAGTGTAAGTTCCATTTTTACTGACAATGTTTCGAATTTCATCGTCGACCTCAATGATTTCAGCAATAACCAGTCGCCCTCTATATCCAGTATGGGAACATTTATCACATCCCTTGGCCCTATAAATAAGATCGGTGGACAACTTAAGATCTCCCAACTCTTCCTCTTTCGGCTCATAAGGTTCCTTGCAATCCAAACAAAGTTTTCGTGCCAATCTTTGTGCCACGATCATCGTTAAAGAAGGCGTTAACAAATAAGAAGGAACCCCTATATCTAAAAGACGTTGAATAGCCGAGGGAGCGTCATTAGTATGAAGAGTGCTCAAAACAAAATGCCCCGTCAACGCAGAACGCACACAAATTTGGGCTGTTTCAAGATCGCGCACCTCACCGACCATGATGACGTCTGGATCCTGACGCAAAAAAGAACGCAAGGCCTCGGCAAAGGTAAATCCAATATCAGGCCTAATCTGTACCTGATTGATCCCGTCTATCCTAAACTCAACAGGATCTTCTGCGGACATAATATTCAACGACGGATCTTGGACATGACGCAAACAAGAATATAACGTTGTCGATTTACCACTTCCCGTTGGCCCTGTGACAAAGAAAAGTCCATAAGGCGTTTTTAGGGCCTTTCGGATCAAATCAAGTTGTTTTGCGTCAAACCCAAGAACCCCGAGATCCAGCTTTACAGCATCCTTGTCAAGAATACGCATTACAACCTTCTCCCCCCAGACTGTCGGTAAGGTCGAGATACGAAGCTCAACAGTGCGCTCCTCAAGCGTTGCTGAAATACGCCCGTCTTGCGGCAACCGTCTTTCCGCAATGTCAAGCTTAGCAAGAATCTTAACGCGCGAAACAATAGGAAGATGCAAATGTTTGGCCGGAGGCGGGATCTGATAAAGCTCACCGTCAATACGATAACGAACTTCCAATTTATCTTTAAAAGGCTCAATATGGATATCGCTCGCCCGCTCATCGATCGCCTGACGAATAATCAGATCAACGAGCTTGATAACGGGAGCTTCTTCTGCCCTGGCAATAACTCGATCAAGGCTCAGATCTGAATCATATCCATCATCGATCTTTATTGTTTCAGATAGAGAAGATTTGGAAATCTCGAGCGCGTCACCCCATAAAGCGCCTCCCTTACCATCAACCGTATTCCCACCATAAAATTCATCAATGCCTTTCATGATATCGGTGCGAGTGGCGATCACAAAGTTAATCTCACAACCAGTTAATTTCTTAAGATTGTCGATCATCATAAGGTCAAAGGGATTAAAGATCGCACAAGTTAATGAATTAATGGTGCGGTTGAGCGGCAGAATAAAATTAGTCTTGGCAAAATCAAAAGGAACAAGCTTGTCTAGTCCCTGCTCCTGTTGTGGCGATAGAAGGCCTGAAGCGCGAGATGCGTAGGGGATGAGAAGTTGAGTTCCCAAGGCAGAGGCCAGATCATCTTCTTTAATCATTTGCCGATTAACAAGGATCTCACCAATATGAAGCTTCTCGACCTTTTGGGCTTCGATCGCTTCTTGAAGCTGTGCCTCTGTAATGAGCCCTTGTTTAATAAGGATCTCACCCAGCCTTAAACGCGCCATAATATATTCCCCTACTTATCCGATATCCGGTCCATTTCCTGAAAGATGCTCTTTTCTCTCGGATCAAAATTAGATTGCTCACCTTTTGATACACCTTCAACAATTTGCGTCAAGTCTTTAGAATCTTCACCTAAAGAACTCATAATTCTAGGCGTAATAAAAATCATCAGTTCACGATCTGATTTAATCAATTTTGTGTGTTTGAAAGCATTTCCTACAAATGGAAGATCACCCAGAAATGGGAGCTTTGATACGTTTAAGGTTTCCTCTCTTCGCAAAAGCCCACCAATAATAATGGTCTCTCCATTCTTGGCCTTAAGAATAGATTTGACCCCTCGCTCTTCAGGATTCTTATAAGAATTCCCTGAAGGAAAACTAACGGACTTTGTAGCATCAATCACCTTGGGTTCAACGACAAGAGTAATTTCATCCGTTAAAAGACTGACCTGAGGTGTCACCATCATCAAAACACCTGTCGTTGTGCGCTCTGCTGTTCTTGTCGATGTTGCGTTATTGTTCTCAGAGGTAGTCGACTCTCCAATGGCTTCATCTGTTGATATTCTAATAGAGGCCGGCTGATTGTCTAAAGTCAAAATCCTGGGTCTGGCTAAAGATTTTGTGTCATCCTGACCTTTAAGAAATTCTAAGACAGCACCAACGCCCTCAAAGCTTAATTTGCCTCGTGTAGGGATCACGCCTGAATCCCCTTGAGCATCATATGGAAAACGAATGGACCGCGCACCGCCGCTGAAAGCCACTCCCGTTCTCCAAGTAAGTCCTATTTGATCTGACGAGACTTTAGAAACATCGAGCATCTCTACCTCAATCATGACCATGGGAACGGGCGCATCAAGCCTTGCCAAAAGCCGTTCTACCCCAGAAAAACTATCCTGAGAAGCCGTGATAATCAAACTGTTAGTCCTCGAATCCTCAATTATAGACGCCCCCTTACCTTTGAGAATAGTTTTTAAAGCTGTCACAAGACCACCGGAGGCTCCCCCTCCGCCACCCCCTTTTCCGGAAGATCCACTCAGTCCTCCTGAAATCGCCCCTCCCTTACCAAGTTCATTGCCAACAGCAGAACCCGAAACACTCGCAAATTTCAGTTGGTACACCCTGGTCACCAAAGTATCAGCCCCCTCTTTTGGTTTGTTTTTGACAAAAAAGAGGTTATTGGCGGCATCATATTCATATGCCAATCCATACGCAGAAAGAATTTTCTCTAATGCTTCTTCGATAGGAACATCTGTCAACGAGACAGTAATTCCCTTCGCATCAACATCTTGCGCAATCAAAAAGTTCATCGAAACTTGTCGACAGAAAGCTTTTACCACATCTTTTAAATCCGCATTCTTAAAGTCTAATGAAACCTTCTTCGAGTACTGAGGAAATACGAACCCGGAATCACTGGCGCCAAAAACAAGAGCATAAGGGTCCATCGTCCAAAGAATCAGCATGGTTACCATGGTGATCAAAAAAAAGATTCTTTTTTTCATAAATAATCATCCTCTAATTTTTAAGCTTTACGAATATATAATATTAGGAATATATTTAAAATTATATTATTTCTTTGATTGCCTTTTATTGTCCTCTTCCCCAATGCCCCTTATATAGGAATCCCCCAAAAAAGTAAACGTCACTTGATTTCTTTCAATAGAATGGATACTAACCTCTCCAACAGGAGATTTGATGCTATCACCAGTAGTAAACACATCCCCATTGATAATAACCTGAGGATTCGAATCACTAAAAATAATACCCGAAATATTCAGTGAAGGGAAGTCGGGCTTTGCTACCGGTGGCGGTTCAGGCTCCCCCACTTGTTGTGGTTCTGGAATTTTATCGGCCACAGGTTTTATCTGGCTGCGCTCAAAATCCGCCTTGATCTTCCTATCCATATCAACCAAGGTTTTCCGCAACACCTCTGGAATAGAGAAAGGATCCGGCAACGCCAGAATATCTTCCTCCCGCTCCGAAACAATATTGCTCGCAACTTCTTGGGCCATCACACCAAAGATAGGCGGACATAAAATTACAATAACACCAGCATAAGCGGCTAAAGATATTGTATTTCTTATTAATTTTATTTTATTATTCATTTAACAAGCAAAATAAGTGAAGAAAGCTTGACGTTTATTTGTACTGGCGTTTCCTGCTGAACAGGAATATTGCCAGGTCCTAAATCCATGGAACCCCGTCCCCAAAGACGTAAAAATCTTATTTTTAGAGAATACGGAGACGTTTCTAAGTCTTTCAGAAATAAAAGGGCTTTCGAAAAAGAAGAAACTGAACATGAAAAACTAATATTTGTTGTTGAATAAAAGTCTTTATTCTGCACAGTAACTGGTTCGAACTCTGATATGATAATGCCTCTCTTTTCAGCTAATCCCGTCAGAAAAGAAATAAATTTCTTTTCTGGAAGTCCAGGAGCCGCCTTAGTTAAAAAATCCTTCTTTTCCTGAAGAACCTTTCTTTTAACTTCAACGGGTAGCTTTTTAGCCGTCAAATCAATAATCTGCCGGTCTAGATCAGCTACTTTATTAAGTCGAGTAATAACAATACCAGAGGCCAGAAAAATGAAGACGACCGCAACCATCACCGCACCCGCTTCAAATTGCCGCTCATGTAAAAGATATCGAAAAAAACCAATATCAAACTTTCGAAGCCACTTTAAAAGAGACACATCCTCGCCACTATCAGAGCCAGGCTTAGCCTTCTTCCCCCCTTTAAACTGTATAGGTTTCATAGCCATAATATTACTCGCAATTAATAACGAACGCAGTCGCTTGGATCTTACCTAACGTAACTTTCTTCGACGATTTTAGTTTAATATTTGTAAACAATCCCGAAAAAGCCTTGTCATCTTTTAAAACATCCACAAAACGACTAGCCGCCTCAAACTCTGCATTAGTACTATTCAAATAAACATTTCCCTCAATCGTCATTGAACTAGTCACTTTTATCGTTGCGCCTCTTTCTCCTACATTGCCAGATTCCGATTCTTGGTCTATAGAGAAAGAAATCCCCTGAAACCACACACCCTCAGGAATGCTCTTGATTAAACGAACAAGAGCAGACGTCGCAGTACTACGAAGTTTTAACGACCTAATAGTCGTAAGATTTTGAATTTCCGTGCCCTTCTCCGTAAGAATTGTTTCAAGTGGCTTTTCTGCGTAAGGGCCCAAGATTTGTACAATAGCAATTTTCTGCGCCTCCCGCTCTGTAAGAAACAATTGTGACCAAACATTCGCCAAGAAGAAAATTGCCGCAGAAACAAGAATCACGCTAATAGAAAAAATTAATGTCCCGGCTTTAATCGGTGCTGCTGATGCTCGAATTTCTTTGGCCGCCCCTTGATCTTCACAAAGGTCCAAATCAACAACGGATGGGACCCCACCAGATAAGCCGGTGCCTAAGGCGTACACGTGCCCCTCGTTTGAGGAAATGGCCTTATCAAAGATTGCCACAAGGTCTACGTGGCGGATCGCAATCCCTAAGTCCTCCCCAAGTCCACTCCACATCTCCTTATTCACTCCAGAAGAAACCGTGATAACACTTTTGACATCAGCGTCTGACTGTTGCCGAGCGTAAAAATCAAGAGACATTTTAACTTCGTTAAACATCTTGGCCCGAACAAGTCCTTTTTGTTCTTCAGATAAATTCTCATCAGCAAGCGATATTTTAAAATCCCGAATAAATCGAACGTGCCCCTTAGACGTAATAACAATTTCAGCGGAATCCTGATAAAAATTAATAATCGCAGTAACAAGAGTGGTATCAATTAATCTCTTGAAGGCTAAAGAACGAACAAGACTAAGAGCAGAGGGCTCTGCGTAAACAACATTCAACCCGGATTGTCGTAGAACTGTTAAATACGTATTAAAGGTAGCTTTACGAATGGCGACGAATGAAATACCAACCTGGCGCACCCCTCCTTTCGAAAACACGGAAGGATAATATGTAAAAAAAAGATCCTCTAACGGAAAAGGAATATACTTTCTTGCTTCAAAAACAACAACACCCTGGATTTCCGATGGCTTCATCCAAGGAATTGTAAACCAACGAATAATAATATCTTTAGACGGCAAAGAAAAACAAGTGTCAATTGTTGAAAATCGAGCGGAACGATAAGAAGTCTGAATAAGATCCAAAAGACGTGGATCATCAGCCAAAGACTTGATCCCCACAATAGGATTCTTCTCCAGAGAATCAAAAGAGATCGCAGAAAACATAACCATCTCATTCTTGTTGATTTCAACAAGACTGAGCCCCTTTTGCCCCCAGTAAATCCCCAGCTTTTTTTGTCTTATCATATTTAACAATAAAAAATTATTGAATAATTCGCGACCTGAAAGTCATTTAATAAAAATTCATTCCTGAAAAAAATCAGAAATTCTAATAACTCACATTAATATTCGTTTTACGACCTGTCTTTGAGAAATAAATAGAAAAGTCTTTTCCGTCACCAAGTTTTTCAATAATAGTTTCCGGTAAACCTTCATTCCTATCTTCTTTTGCCTTTGCCACCCACATGGCACCCTTTCTTAATTGTTCCGCTTGAATATGCCGCACTTGCTCCTCAACAGAAACTGTTTGAGAAGCATTGCGACTCATGATCCCCAAGATCATAACGCTCACAACAACAATAAACGCCACAACAGCAATCAACACAATACCCGACTCATTTCTTTTTCCCGTGATTCTCATTCCTGACCTCCAGGTAGCTATGACACACTGAACAAATTAGAATGCCTTTGCGCGAATGATCCGATATCATATTGCCACAATAGGGACACTGCTCTATCGGCCCTTTATCTTGAACATTAATAAACTTACGTTTAAAAACATAAAAAAACCAAACACCAAAAAAAACAAATATCAACACGCTTAGAAAGAATGCAATCGCTGTTAAAAGATCACAGTGTATCATGGTTCTGGCCGTCGAAAATACACCTTCGGAGCTTCAGGAATACCAAGTTGTGAGTCTTTAGAAATTAACTGATCTTGTACATCCAATTCAACACGAGCCGTCATAAATTTTGAAGGAAGACTCTTATCCTCTTCCCTTACCTTAAATAATTCCGGTTTTTCTACAGACGATCCAAGCCTCCACGCAACCATCTGAACTGGCGCCCAGATTGCAGATGGCGAATCTATACGAACACGCCCATCGTTCTGACTTTCATCTGATAACACTGGTAATAATTCCTGATGCCTCAAGATGCCTCCCCAAAAGAAGAAATCAATCTTAAAATCTTTAACTTCCCCCCTACAGGATAAAACAAAAAGCCCCAGAAAGACTATATGAATAAATACTGAAAAACTAAGGGCATAAAAAGAGCGTCCCCACTGTATCACGTCCTCACTCCCCCTGATCGGTCGCGATGCTGATGCGTTCTATCCCCAAACTTCGACCAAGATCCCAAATATCAACAATTCGTCCCACAGATGCACGACGGTCCACTTTAATCAAAATCGGCCGCTTACGATTATTCAAACGACTCAAGAATCCTCGCAAATCATTAATAGAAACAACACGACCATTCTGGTACATGATATTCTCATTTGTAAGAATAATGGTAATGTTATCGTCATTAAAAATATCACTCGTCACCGCTCGCGGGAGCTTTATATCAATCTTAGATGATACTGACAAAAAAAACATTAAAAACAAAGAAAAAATCGCCAATAAAATAATGTTCAAAGGCAGAACAAGATTCGCACTAAAAGGATGTGCTGTCTTAATAAATTTCCGGAAATTCACGCCTCATCCCCTTCCAAAGATGATGTCCCAGAAAGATCCATTAAAGCAACTGTTAGATCCATGGCGGCGCGCTCCATCTGAAAAACAATGTCAAAAATGCGACTTGTAAAATAATGATACGCGAGAAAAATCGGGATCGCAATCAATAGCCCAAAAGCCGTCGTAATTAGCGCCGCCCAAACATCTCCCACGATGTCCTGAAACGCCGCAGGGTTCATGGCCTGGAGACGCAATTGAAACGTTCGCATAGATAACCCCATTGCCATAATAGTCCCCAGAAATCCTAAAAGAGGAGCAACGCTACCTAGGGCACCAAGAAAAGATACCCCTTGTTCTAAGAAATTCACTTGAGCAGAGCTTGCTCCCTCCATAGCATCCTTGATTTCCGTCTTTCCTTTACCAAAATGAAGAAGCCCGGCTCTTAATATCCCCGATAAGGGCGAATTAACCGCATCACAAAACGCTACCGCTGCTTTCATATCCCCTTTACGGACCGCCCCAATAACTTGATCCTTAAGAACTAATATTTCCTTCTCTACAGAAGAAAAGAAGAAAGCTTTTTCGAATATAATCGCTAAAGAAGAAATAGAACACAATAGGAGTGGCCACATCATAGGTCCGCCTTTCAGGAACAATTGAAAGGGAGCGATCTCAACAATAGACATATATTTCTTTTCTCATCATTTTAAATTTCGCGCACTATTGATGCGCGACATCCGTTCCTCGGCAAACTTTGACTCATCAACTTTAAGCTCCACGACTTTACCATACGCAGCCAATGCCTTTTCCCAATCTTCCTTGTTTTCATAAATCCTAGCAATTCGAAGATACGCCTTAACGACCCACACTTGTTCTTTAACATATACATAGGGGATCTTAAAATAGACCTCCACCGCCTTATCAACTTCATTCATAAGTTCGTACGTATCTCCAATCAAAAATTGAATCTCCGCATTAATAACCTGACAAACCCCTAATGGTTCTAAAAGAGCCTCTTCATAAGCCTTGATTTCTTCAACATGTTTATTCAGCTTACGATAAACTTGACCAATCTTAACAAGGGCATCGCGCTTAAATTCAGGGCTTGTCGCAATAATGCTCTGATAAATCTCAATGGCTTTTTCAGGGTCAAGCTCTTGTGAGAAAATCTCAGCAATTGCGAGTTTAGCCTTTGCTGAGAACTCCCCCTTAACCTGACGGTACTGTTCTAAAGCTTTATCAAATTTGCTTTGCGCATGATAAGCCCGTCCTAATTCAAAATGAAGAAGATCCCTCTTGTCACTCTTGGGAAAATCTGTTATCGCCTTAAGATAGTTCTCCGACGCTCGTTCGTATATCCCTGAAACCATGTTATGTTGCCCCATCCACATGAGCGACTCTAACGCAACATCTGTTCCTGGAAAACGAAAATCAATTTCCTTAAAAATCGCCAAAGCATCTTTAAAATTCCCCATTTCATATTTTGTCTTAGCTATGCCTAATTGAACATTCTGGGAAAGCGTCTCTTTGTCGGGATACAATTTCAACAACTCATTAAAAATTTCTAGAGCTTCATCGTATTGTTTTTGATTAAAAAACGCTAACGCGATTAAATAAGAGGCCTCTGCGGAGAATTCATTGTCGCGAGGATTTTCCGCGACAAACGGCTCAAGAACCTGGATTGTCCCCGCCCAATCATGTTTTTTAAAATATGCTGCACCTAAGTAGTACTTTGATTCAATAATAAACTTACTCTTAGGATAATTTGCCTGAAGAGACTGAAAAGCTAAAATAGCCGTATCAATCCGTCCTGCCTTTAAAAGAGCCACGCCAAGTCGATGCTGGACATAATCAGAATAGGGCGTGTCAGGCATTTCTTTCAAAATTTTATCATATGTCTCAATAGCATTATCGACCTGACCTGCTTCCTGATAAGCATCGCCAATCTGCGTCATAGCGCTCACCTTAACAGTCTTACTTTGCGTCTTTTCAAGAACACCCTTAAAACTCTCAATCGATTGATCCAAAGAGCCGTTCTTTAAATATGTCCACGCAAGACCAAAACGTGCCTTCTCAAGTATTTCCGATCCCTTCGCTTGGGAAGAAGAAAGATCAAGAATTTTCTTATAATCATTAATTGCGTTAGGATAATCATTTAGAAGATAATACGTGTTCGCGCGCCCCAAATAGCCCTCAGCAATGCGCAAACTTTGCGGAAACCGATCGATCAAATCAGAATAGTTCATTAACGCATCATTCTGTTTATCTTGCGCCGAAAAAAGGCTTGCTTTACCAAGAAGAATCTCATCCTCCGCAATATTACTCGCTTTAGCATGTGCCTGCGCCTCATCAAACGCCTTAATAGCTTCATCAAATTTGTTTGCTTTAAAAAAAGACCATCCAAGGCCTACTAAAACACTCAGCTTTTCCTTAGAATCCCGAACCCCCTCCAACGCCTTTCGATAAGCTCCGCTCGCCTTATCGTACTGATCGAGATAATAAAATGCTTCCGCAATATTAAAATTGGCGTCAAAAACCTTTCGAGAATTCGGATGGGTTTGAATAAACTTCTGAAACTGAAAAACAGCGCCTTCGTATTGTCCAGCGTTATAAGCACATTCACCGGCCTTAAAAGCAGCGTCCTCAGCCAGATTGTTGGAAGGATACAATTCGACAAGCTTTACAAAGTTATTCCTGGCGCTCTCATAATCCCCTTTTTCAAAAAGACTCCACCCTAAAGAATAATACCCCTGCGCCGCGTAAAGAGAAGTGGGATATATCTGAATCAGCTCTTTATATTGATTTTGCGCCTTGGCATGATCACCAACCTTAAGATAAGTCTCTCCCAGCCAAAAGAGCGTCACATCTTTATATTCTGTATGCCTCGTAAGCTCTTGAAAAACATTAAAAGCTTTTAAATACTGTTTCTTGAAAAAATAACACTGCCCTTCCAAAAGGCGTGTTTCAACATATTTTTTCGTTTGGGGGAATTCTTTGATAAGTTGATCTACATAACGGAGAGAAACATCATAAAACCCATCTTCAAAGGCCCTCTGAGCAACGACAAACAGCTCCTTCTCGCTAGACCCTTCAGAAAAAGCAGGTTGAATATTAATAACTAATATTGTTAATATTAAATGAAGAAACAGATAAAATCGGGATTTCATAGTTTCTATTCTACCAAAAACAAGGCAAATAATAGGAAAAAACAAGAAAATAATGAAGCGGAAGAGGAAGACTATTCAAGAAAGAAAAGGTTTCAAATAATGCCCTGTATAAGAGCCCTTGTGTTTAATAATATCTTCTGGAGATCCAGAAAAAACGACTTGCCCTCCTCTATCACCACCATCTGGCCCCAGATCAATGATATAATCTGCATTCTTAATAACTTCCAAATTGTGCTCAATTACAAGAATAGTATTTCCTCGATCAACCAGTCGTTGAAGAACATGAAGAAGCTTATCAATATCCGCAAAATGAAGACCTGTCGTAGGTTCATCCAAAATATAGATAGTCTTTCCAGTCGCTGGTTTACAAAGCTCAGTGGCCAACTTCACACGCTGGGCCTCGCCACCGGAAAGAGTTGTCGCCGACTGACCTAATTTAATGTAGCCTAAACCCACATCGCTCAATGTTTCCAAAACACGCTTGATCCGAGGGATACTCTCAAAGAGATCTCTCGCTTCCTCTACAGAACTATCAAGAACCTGGCTAATGTTCTTCCCTTTAAACTCAACCTGAAGAGTCTGGTCATTAAATCGTTTCCCATGACAAATTTCACATTCAACATGGACGTCAGGCAAGAAATGCATCTCAATCTCCTTGATACCATCTCCCTGACAGGCCTCACATCGCCCCCCCTTCACGTTAAAACTAAACCTTCCGGGGCCATACCCGCGCAACTTAGCTTGAGGAAGCCGGGCAAAAAGGGTCCGGATATCTGAGAAAACACCCGTATATGTCGCCGGATTAGAACGCGGCGTTCGTCCAATAGGCGATTGGTCAACGACAATGACTTTGTCAATATGCTCCAATCCCTCGATCTTCTTAACAGCACCTGGTGTTTCGCGGGAACCATAAAATTTTCGCGCCAATGACTTGTAAAGAATATCCTCCACAAGGGTTGATTTCCCTGATCCCGAAACACCTGTTACACAAACGAATGTCCCCAAAGGAATTTGAATATCGATATTCTTTAAATTATGCTCACTGGCGCCCTTTATCTTCAAGAATTTCGATCTTATGATTTCCCGCCGTTTTACAGGAACAGGGATTCTTATCTCTCCGCGTAAATATTTTCCTGTAAGAGACTCCTTCGACTTTAAAAGGCCATCAATCGTTCCCGCATAAAGAACCTCCCCGCCAAATTTACCAGCGCCAGGCCCCAAATCTACAACCCAATCAGCCTTTCGAATAGTATCCTCATCATGCTCTACAACGATCAAGGTGTTCCCAAGATCTCTTAACGCATGAAGGCTAGACAAAAGACGCTCATTATCTTTCTGGTGTAATCCAATCGACGGCTCATCCAAAACATAAATAACCCCCACAAGCCCGGAACCTACTTGTGTCGCGAGACGAATTCGCTCCGCTTCCCCACCGGAAAGCGTGGCGCTCTTTCGATCAAGTGTTACGTAATCAAGCCCGACATTGATACAAAATTCAAGCCGACGAATAATCTCTTTAATAATTGGAGCAGCAATGAGAGCCTGTTCCTTATTAAGATCTAAATTCTCAAAGAAAGCCTTAGCCCGCACAACAGAGAATTTGGTCACATCCGCTATATTCATTCCACTCACAAGAACCATGAGCGCTTCTTTCTTAAGTCGTTCCCCTCTGCATGAAGGACACGGCGCTTCCGACATAAAACGGGAAATTTCCTCTTTCAACCAATCGCTATCCGTATCACGAAAAAGTCGCTGGAGATATCCAGTCACCCCCTCATATTTCTTACCCCAAACGATATCTTCTGATCCGTAAATAAGATCATGCCGAAACCCTTTGGGAAGCTTACTAAAAGGGATTGTGAGATCGATCTTATAAAGCCGAGCCAACTCCCTCATGACTGCCCGAAAATACATCATGTACGCGCGTTGCCCCTTCTTCCAAGGAACGATCGCCGAGACCCAGGGCTTCTTAGGGTCCCCGATCAAAGAGTTTGGATCGATCTCCATCTTAGTTCCTATCCCGTTACATTCTGGACAAGCGCCATAGGGAGAATTAAATGAAAAGGTACGAGGTTCCAATTCAGGAAGATCAATATCTTCCGCCGGAACTGAATAAGCTTCACTTAAAATCAAGTCTGGTTTGTTATCTTGAAAGGCAACAATAATGCTTCCCTTCCCGACACGAAGTGCGGTTTCAACAGAATCTGTTAGCCGCGCCTTTATATCATCTTTAATGCTCAAACGATCTACAACAATTTCGATATGATGAACCTTATACCGATCAAGCTTGATCTTCTCACTCGTCTCATAAGTCTCACCATCAACCCGAAGACGAGCAAAACCGGCCTTCATAACCTGCTTTTGAATGTCTGGATATGTCCCCTTTTTTCCTTTCACCATGGGCGCAAGAATATTGATCTTTGTCCCCTCAGAAAGACGCAAGATACGCTCAACCATCTCTTGAGCCGATTGTTTCTCAAGCTTCTGACCTTTGTAGTAAGGAATCCCGATACGCGCATAAAGGAGGCGCATGTAATCATATATCTCTGTCTGTGTGGCGACAGTAGAACGAGGATTACGACTGGTAGTCTTTTGTTCGATCGATATGGTTGGACTTAAGCCTTCAATAGACTCCACATCTGGCTTTTGCATCTGATCAAGAAATTGTCGAGCGTAAGCAGATAAACTTTCCACATATCGACGCTGTCCCTCAGCATAAATCGTATCAAAAGCCAGAGATGATTTCCCTGATCCGCTTAACCCCGTGACAACAATGAATTTATTGCGCGGAAGTTCAAGGGTCAAATTCTTTAAATTGTGCTCTTTAGCACCTTTAATAATAATATTGTCATGCATACGATATTGCCTTAAGCAAAGACATCATAGTTGTCTTACGGTTAAAACTTTCTTTTATTTGTCGGCGAATTTTCCTCGCCCTTACAAAAAACAACCCCGGCGCCTCATAACTGAGACCCCGGGGCTGTTTATTGATTAAAAACTTAAACTACTTCTTAGCCTTCTTCTTCTTTCCGCCCTTAACCATCGCGGCGCAAGAGATGTCCCCCTGTTTGTCGATAAAATAAAGGAAACCAGGCTCTTTCTTAATGCCAACCTTGGTGACCTTCTTGGGCTTGCCACCCTTTTTCGCCCCGCGCGCCATAAGCGCTGCTGAGACGTCACCCTGTTTGTCGATAAAATAAAGATAACCCTTTTCCTTCTTTACTCCGACTTTTGCGACTTTCTTAGCCATGTTGTCTCCCTCTTTTACGATTGTTTTTTGTTGTCTAAAGATTTGACCGGCACTATGCCCGCCATCTCCCCTATAACGTTAACCAGATCGCTCCCTGTCGGAATAACGATCTTAGCGTTTGATCTAAGCGCTGTTTCCACCATCTCAAGTCGCCTTAGAAGCTGAGCATTTCCTACAAAATACTGCTCGGCAGCCTCATTGACCAGTCGAATCGCCTCAGCCTCACCTTCAGCCGCAAGAATCTTCGCCTGCTTAATGCCCTCAGCCTTCTTGATCTCCGCGCGCTTGGCGCCATCAGCCTCAGTCTCTGTTGCGGTTGCAAAATCAATGGCCGCAATCTTCTCATTTTCGGCCTTAACCACTTTATTCATGGTCTCTTGAACATCCTTGGGCGGATCGATCTCCTTCAACTCTGTCCTGACGATCTCAATTCCCCACTCCTTGGTTTCCCTTAAAAGAACAATCAGAAGCTCAGAATTAATTTTACCTCGCTCGCTATTGGCAGACTTAAGAGACAAAGTACCGATGATATTACGTAACGTTGTCCTGGCAAGGTTTACGATTTGATATTGGCAATTCTGAACATTATAGAGCGCATTCTTAACACTCTGCTCATCCGTTCTGATCTTGAAATAAACCTGCGCATCCACCTTAGCATTCAAATTATCATTTGTAATGATTTCCTGGGGATTGGCTTCGATTAGTTGTTCGGTGATATTAATCAAAATAATCGATTCGATCCCGGGTAAGAACCAATTAAACCCTGGCACGACAAATCGATTATATTTTCCCATACGCTCAATCACACCACGCTGAGTCGGACGGACAAACCGTATTCCCATAAAAAATATAATAACAACACCAATAATAACAAAATACAATATTTCTGCTGACATACGCTCTCCTTATGTTCCGATCTTAATATTCTGACCGTATTGTTGAAGTGTTGCTATTGCCGACAAAACCGCAAGATAACTTGTCTTGGGATTATCGGGGCATGTCTCATTCTCAACTCGTGTCGTGATTCTGCCACAGGCGCCTTCAATCACAATCTCATGGATATTGCGCGTCACTTTCGGTGAGGCAATAATCCGAACATGAACCTTATCAATGTCACCTACGGCGAGGGACAGAACCGCCGCCACATTAATATTTTGAGGAAAGAACCGAACCGCCTCCCTAACTCCCCCGTCAAAAAGAACCACATCACTCTTCACACTAGAAGATTGGAATTTCTTCTCTACTTGATAGGCGTTATCCTTGAAGCTTTGTGGCGATTTGGTGGTCGTAAGGATCGCAGAGGTGATCCCCGCTAAGCGAGCTGCTTTAATAGCATCTAACCCGGCAATCCCGCCAGAAGGAAGAAGCATCTTGCCATTACATCTTTTCGCCAAAGGAAAAAGACGGCCATCATCGATCAACCTCCCCACACTCATAACAAGAACACTTTTCTTCAACCGAAGCACCCTTGAAACAATATCCCCAGTGGCTGGCGTATTAACCGCTTCAACAACAATATCAGCACCATGAATAGCCACTGAAAGGGTCGATTTAGCAAGAGATGGTTTACGTAGCTTTCGAGCGAGGGTCTGAGACTTAAGAGGATCAATATCGTACAGTGCTGAGATCATAAACTGATCTTTGAGCTCCTTGATTGTACTTATTGCGATCCGGCTTCCAATGGCACCACATCCAATGATGCTCAACTTCAAGCGATGATGACTACTTGCCATGAACTTTCACTATCACATTATCGATGAGCCGCGTGGTGCCGAACTTGACCGCGATAACGATCAGCACATCCTTACTGATCCGACGGACCGGCGCAAACCCAGAGATCTCAACGATCGAAACGTAATCAATGCTAGCACTACTCCCCTCGAGAATCAACTTTTTTATTTTAGAAATTATTTTACCCCCGTCGCGTTCACCAAAGGCGATCAATCGCGCCCCCATCCGAAGAGCCTTGTTGAGCACCACAGCATCCCTTCTCTCCGTCGGTGAGAGATAAATATTACGGGAGCTCATGGCCAAGCCGTCAGCCTCCCGAGATGTCGGACAAATCACAACCGAAACTGGAATATTCAGATCAAAAATCATTCTTTTGATCACCGCAACCTGCTGAGCATCCTTTTGCCCTAGATAAATAACACACGGCTGAACGATGTTTAGCAGCTTGAGGACAACTGTCGCAACACCTTGAAAATGTCCAGGCCGTGACGCCCCACAAAGAATGTTGCCGATCTTTCCGACTTGCACAAATGTTGACAATGGCTCTGGATATATCTCCTGGAGCGAGGGAACAAAAAGGAAATCAACGTTAACTGCTGAGGCCATCTCAATATCACGCTTCAAATTCCGTGGATATCTCGCTAAATCTTCCCTGGGGCCAAACTGAAGAGGATTCACAAAAAGGCTAACCACTGTAATATCATTCTCTTTAACACAGCGACGCATCAACGACACGTGCCCCTCATGAAAAGCTCCCATGGTTGGCACAAATCCAATGCTCTTTCCCTGACTCCTTAAAAAAGCAAGTTTTCCTCTGAGGGCCTTATTCGTCTTGATGACTTTCATGACACCATACCTCACGTATATTCCCTTAACAATCCCCTAAACCGTTCATCTGATGATGATATCTGGAACGATCTCCCGTAACGGACGCATCACGAAATCGCGCTCCTTCATGCGAGGATGGGGAATCACAAGCTCAGGGGTATTAATCGTACAATCATCATAAAGAAGGATATCAATGTCAATTGTACGTGGACCATTAAGAACTGTTCTCATGCGTCCCAGGTCAGCCTCAACCTTTAAACATGTCTTGAGAAGCTCTTGTGGCAATAGTGCGGTCTCAGCCTTTACGGCCGCATTTAAAAAAAGATCCTGTGGCGGCCCGCCTACAGGATTCGTTTCAATGATCTTTGATAATTTCAAAATCTTGACGCCACTGTTATTAAGGAGCTCAACAGCATCACGAATATTCTTTTCGCGGTCACCAAGATTGGACCCTAAACCGAGATAAACAACGGGCACCACGATCCTCCCTAATACCCCCTAGCAACAATCATACCAATACTTTTGACAGGCGCTGAACCGCCTCATGGATACGCTCCACAGGCACTGTAAGGGCCATACGAACATACCCCTCACCGCTCTTACCAAAACCAACGCCAGGTGTCACAATAATATTGGCCTCATCCAAAAAAGCCTTGGAGCAGGCCATGGAATCGGTGAATTTAGATGGTATCTTGGCCCAAACATAAAAAGCACCTTTAGGCGGATCGATTTTCCATCCAATTGACCGCAACCCATTGATCAAAGCATCTCGCCTCTCTTGATAGCAGATACGCATATCCTCAATCTCAACCTTGTCAATATGAAGAGCCGCTATGCCCGCATGCTGAATAGCATTAAACACGCCCGAATCAACATTAGATTTAACTTTGGCCAAAGCCGCAATCAATGTCGTATTCCCGCAAGCCCACCCTAATCGCCATCCCGTCATATAATACGTCTTGGAAAACGAATGAAATTCAATAGCAATATCCTTAGCGCCTGAAACTTCTAAAATACTTGGCGGTTTGATCCCATCGTAATAAACCTCAGAATAAGCAAGATCCGATACAATAATAATATTCTTTTCAATACACACTCGAACAAGATCCGTATAAAACTGTTTTGTCGCCACAGCTGCTGTTGGATTGTTGGGATAACAAACAATAATTGCCTTCACATTTTTGCTTTCCACAATATCCGAGATTTTAGGAAGAAAGTCGTTAGAAGCTTTAAGAGGCAAATATTGGATCTTACCCCCAGCAAATGTCACAGCAGCTTGATAGGCCGGATACGCCGGTTCAGTTAGAAGAACTTTCTCACCAGGATTGATTACTGCCAGAGGAAAATGCGCCAATCCTTCTTTAGATCCAATTAAAGGGTATATCTCGCTCACCGGATCAAGGTCAACACCAAAACGTCCTGTGAACCATTTAGCAATCTCAGTTCTCAGTTGAGGAACACCCGCGTCGAAAGGATAATGATGATTAGCCGGATCATCAATCGCCTTCTTCATCGCATCCATGATCACAGGATGCGTCGCTTGATCAGGATCCCCTACGCCTAAATTAATGACATCGCGCCCCTCAGCAATCGCAGCGCGCTTGGCTTTATCGATCTCAAGAAATAAATACGGGGGCAACTGTTTAAGCCGCTCTGATAATTCGACCTGAACTGCCATTCACCAACTCCTTAATTCTCTTGATTTATAATTTCTAGAATTTCATTTTTAAATTAACCCTAGCACTTGCTGCATATTATAAAGCCCGCTATTTTTCTTAGCTATAAATTTAGCCGCAACCAAAGCTCCTTCCGCAAACATATCACGCGTCTTTGCGTTATGTGAAAGCTCAATAGTATCAACCGGACTCTCAAATGTAACTTTATGATACCCCACAACTTCTCCCTCTCGCACAGACGCTACATCCTGAACCTTAGCCCCGGACGCCGCTTCCACAACCTCAGCCATGCTCTTGGCTGTTCCCGAAGGAGCATCCTTCTTGTGAATATGATGGGTCTCAGTGATTGAAACATTATATCCCTTAAGAGTTTCGGCCATCTTCTTTAAGAGACCGAAGACAACATTCACGCCGATCGACATATTCGAAGACTTGACGATCGCAATATCATGAGAAATAGCCTCGACTTGAGAATTCTCTTTAGCACCAAGACCCGTTGTCCCAATAACCATACGAACTTTATATTCATGACACGCCTTCAATAAAGACGGCGTTGCCTCAGGAAGCGTAAAATCAATCAACACATCCGCGCCCTTAAGCATGCTAATGTCCTTAAAAACAGGAAGTCCCATTGTTAATTCGGGAACATCTTTACGGTTCGGGCTCTCGATAAGCGCAACGATCTGAAACTCCTTATCCTTCTGAGCGAGCTCAATAATCCGCTGCCCCATACGGCCCATACACCCTGTAATTGCTAACTTGATCATAAAAACCTCAAAAAGAATAATTACTTAATCAAATGAAATTGCTTCAAAGCAATTTTCAATTTCTTTAAATTCTCTGGCTCCATTTCACAAAGCGGCAGCCTTGTTTTAGGTGAGCATAACCCCATCAACCCACACGCGGTCTTAACAGGAATAGGATTGGTTTCCAAAAACATGGCCTTAATAAGAGGCAATAGTTTCTCCTGCTTGGCCTCGGCTTCTTTAATCTTGCCCTTAGCCATCAAGCTGACAACTTCTGCGACTTCCTTAGGAACAATATTAGCGACAACTGAAATAACCCCCACTCCGCCCATCTTCATAAGAGGAACGGTCAAGGCATCATCACCAGAAATAAGGGCAAACTTCTTTCCGCAAGCTTCTTTCACAGCCTTCATCTGTTCAAGATTTCCAGAGGCTTCCTTGACACCAATAATATTCTTACAATCCTTGGCAAGCTTCTTCACTGTCGCTGTCTCGATATTACGAGCACAGCGCCCCTCGATGTTGTAAAGGATAATCGGGATCTTAACGCTCTCTGCAACGGCTTTAAAGTGCAAATAAAGCCCTTTTTGAGTGGGCTTATTGTAATAAGGCGTTACAACAAGCGCCGCATCCGCCCCCGCATCCTGGGCATGACGAGTCAGCCTGATCGCCTCTGCCGTTGAATTAGAACCCGTCCCAGCGATCACAGGAACACGGTGATTCACGGTATCAACTGCGATCTCAATCACACGGTCATGCTCCTCGTGTGACAAGGTTGGCGACTCGCCAGTCGTCCCGCAAGGAACGATCCCTTGAGTGCCATTTTTAATCTGAAACTCGATCAGATTTTGCAAAACCTTCTCGTCAATGCCATGTTCCGTGAACGGTGTCACAATTGCCACAATCGAACCTTTAAACTCCATAATAATACTCCCCTTTACAAATAAACTTTCCAGTCCCCTTGAGCCATACATTAGCGATCACGGGCTTATCGTCCTTCAGATCCAGATCAAACGTTACATCTAGAACCTCTCCACTCTTAGTGGCCACTTTCATCGAAGCACCAGCATGAGCCACTAGCTTCTTCTGATCCTGTAAATACCCCACAAGCGCGGATGCGACACTTCCCGTTCCACAGGCCATGGTCTCAGCCTCAACGCCTCGCTCATACGTCCGAAGCGCCATGATTCCATCTCTTACCTTCTCAACAAAATTGACATTCGTCCCCTTGGGCGCAAAAACATGATGATTGCGGATCATGCGCCCTAGTCCGTTGACATCACACTCCGCTAATCCCTGTACAAAAATAATCGCATGAGGGACGCCTGTATTGATGAAGTGCCCAATAAGCTTTTGATCACCAAACTTAATCTCAATATTAGGGCGATAATCCTTAGGCTCACTCAACTGAACAGATGCCATCTCATCATTAACAGAGGCATGAATCATTCCCGCGATCGTCTCCAGCGTAAAAACTTCAGGGACAACCGCAAATTTACGAGCAATATACACGGCCATGCATCGCGCCCCGTTGCCACACATCTCCGCCTCAGAACCATCAGAATTGATGATGCGCATCCGGTAATCTGCTTTCTTAGATGATTCCAGAACAAGGATCCCATCAGCACCAATACCCATATGTCGGTCGCAGGCCTTTCTCGCAAAATCAATAAGATCCAACCCAGGGATATCATCAATCACGACAAAATCATTACCAGCACCCTGCATTTTAAAGAAAGGAATCTTTTTCATTTCAGAAACCCTGGCAACTTTGATCCTGCTACTAAATCTTTGAACGTTTCACGTTCCTGAATAATGGCCCATTGATGGCCTTTCACCATAACCTCTGCCGCTCGTGGACGAACATTATAATTACTCGCCATCGCATACCCATAGGCCCCCGCTGACAAAAGCGCCAAATATTCACCATCTTGGATATCAGGAAGCTTCCTGTCAAAAGCAAAGGTGTCCCCGCTTTCACAGATCGGCCCTACAACATCGACCGTAACCTTGCCCACAGCACTCTTCTTTACTGGTATAATTTCATGATAAGCGCCATACATCGAGGGCCTCACCAGATCATTCATCCCCGCATCCACGATCATAAATTTCTTAACGCCATTATCCTTCAAGTAAAGCTTGGTGGTAATAAAAATACCAGCATTACCAACAATAAACCGCCCCGGCTCCATTAAGACCTTAAACTTACGACCACGTAAAAGAGGCAAAACTTTATCAGCATACTGCTTAGCTGTCTGAGGGTTCTCATCCTTATAGACAATCCCTAAACCTCCGCCAATATCAAAATAGTCGATCCTGACACCATCCATCTCAAGATCATCAATAAAAGCAAGCGCCTTCTCGATCGCACGCAAAAAAGGAGCCGCCTTAGTAATCTGGGACCCTATATGGATATGAACGCCATTGATTTTAAGATACTTATACGCTTTCTGATCAAGAAAAATCTGGCGCGCGGTCTTTAAATCAATGCCGAATTTATTCTTCAGGCTTCCCGTGCTAATCTTGGCATGCGTCGGGGCCTCAATATCAGGATTAATACGCAATGCGACCTGCACCGTCTTTTTGAGCCTTGCCGCAATACGATTAATATTTAAAAGTTCAGGCTTAGACTCCACATTAAAAAGAAGAATCCCTGCCTTAATCGCCTCAATAATTTCCCCCTCAGTCTTTCCCACAGAGGCAAAGGCGACCTTCCGCATATCCGCCTTCACCATCTTTGCCTTTTTAAGTTCTCCGCCAGAAACAATATCAAATCCAGCGTCCTCATTGACCAAGGCCTTCAAGATCGCTAGATTGCTGTTCGCTTTCATTGCAAAACAGATAATAGGATCAATTTCTGAGAAAGCTGCCCTGATCTTACAAAAATGCTCAACTAAGGTCGTATGACTATAAATATAAACCGGTGTGCCGACCTTCTTGGCGATGGCAGACACCTTCACCCCTTCGCAGTAAAGCTCGCCATTCTTATATTGAAAATCATGAATGGGATGTGCGTACATGCTACTTTAACCTATTCTTCCAACGCGTAATTTGCGCTTTTACCATAGCCGGATTTGTAGAGCCCACAGAACGCTTAATCTGAACCGAAATCTCAGGCGTTAAGAGATTCTTCACATCCGTCTCAAAATACATGGAATATTTCTTTAAATTCGTAATGGACATATCTGCGAGCTTGCTTCCTCTATCCAAGCATTCCTTCACAATAACCCCAACCGTATCATGAGCCTCCCGGTAAGATGCTCCTTTACGAACAAGATACTCCAGAATATCGACCGAGAAGAAATACTCATCTTTGACCCTTTCGGCTAATCGTTCACGATTAACCTTGATACCACCGAAAAGCTCACTCATCAGCGTAAGCATGGCCTGAATCGTCTCAACACTGCCAAAGAGCGCAGGCTTATCGAGCTGCATATCCCTATTATATGTGAGCGGCAGCCCCTTCATGAGAATGGTAAGCTCCATTAAATGCCCCGGGAACTTAGACGATGATCCGCGAATAAGCTCAAGCACATCAGGATTCTTCTTATGCGGCATAATAGAAGATCCCGTACAAAACGCATCATCGAGTTTTATAAAATTAAACTCGCTCGTAACCCACAATATCAAATCCTCGCACATCCTTGACAGATGAACGCCTGTGATTGAAATGTCTGACAAGGTCTCCAAAATAAAATCACGATCTGCTACAGAATCCATACTATTAGCAGACGTCTCCAAGAAACCCAGCTTCTTTGTTACCGAATTCCGATCAATCGGTAAAGATGAACCCGAAAGAGCACAGCTCCCCAGCGGATTAATGGCCACTCGCTTAAGCGCATCCACAAAACGATCCTTATCACGTTCCAACATCTCCACATAAGCAAGCATATGGTGACTCAAAAGAACAACCTGAGCTGCCTGAAGATGCGTATAACCCGGAATAATGACGTCCTGGTGTTTATCCGCAAACGTCACAATCGAACGCTGTAGTTTACGGATCATTGCAATAATCGCCTGAATGTGATCCATGCAATAAAGCCGAACATCTGTCACAACCTGATCATTCCGCGAGCGAGCGGCGTGTAATCGATCCGCTGGCCTTCCAATCATCTTCTTCAAACGATTTTGAATATCCGTATGAACATCCTCAGATGTAGGCTCAAATACATAGGTCCCCTTCTCAATCTCAGAAACGATCTTCTTAAGCCCTTTGGTAATATCAGAAGCATCCTTCTTAGGAATGATCCCTGTTTCACTTAGCATCTCGGCATGAGCGATCGATCCCAAACAATCATACAGCGCAAGCTTTGAATCATAGTGAACACTAAAGGTAAACTTCTTAGAAAGCTCACCAAACTCCCCCTTGAACCTTGATCCCCATAATCTTGGCATAAACAACCCCTTCTGAAGGGACACAAGACACAACACACAAAGCACATTCCTGCGCCTTGTGTCTCATGCCTTGTGCCTTGTTACGAGTGTCTCTGGAACGGCACGGTCCAAAGTTTAATAAACCCTTCGGCCAAAGACTGGTCGAACGTATCCCCTTTACCATAAGTCGCCATCTTATCGCTATAACGCGAAAATGGAGACTTTCGACCCACGGGCATGGCACAACCTTTATACAACTTTATACGAGCAACACCCGTCGTATGCTCATGATACTTATTGAAGAACGCATCCATCTGGGCTTTCAAAGGAGTCCACCATAAACCGTTATAGACCAATTCCGCATATTTTTGCGAGAGCGCCTCCTTAAACCGAAGACTATCACGATCCAAAACCAAACTCTCAATCTCACGAATAGCAATATGAAGAACAGTCCCTGCCGGATTCTCGTATAGTTCGCGCGACTTAATGCCCACCAGACGATTCTCTATCATATCAACGCGACCCACACCATGCTTTCCCGCAATCTCATTAAGCTTGAGAACCAAAGCCAAAGGTTTCATCTTGACCCCATCCACAGACACTGGAATTCCTTTTTCAAAACCTACCTCAACATAGCCCGGCGTATTAGGCGCCTTCTTAGGATCAATAGTCATATAAAAAATATCTTCAGGGGGCTCGACCATCGGATCTTCGAGAATCCCGCTCTCCATAGCACGACCATACACATTTGTATCAATCGAATATGGCTTTTTCTTGGACGCAACAACAGGAACGCCCTTGGATTTCGCATAATCAATCTCTTCATCACGCGACTTAAATTCCCAGACGCGAACCGGCGCAATCACCTCCAAATGAGGAGCCTGCAAACGGTAAGTAACTTCAAAACGAACCTGATCATTCCCTTTTCCCGTACATCCATGGACCAGACCATCGGCCTTTTCTTTCTTAGCAACCTGAACCTGATGATAGGCGATCAAAGGACGGGAAAGAGCACAAGCTAAATTATATTTCCCTTCATAAAGAGCACCTGCTTTAAGCGTCGGAAGTGCATACTGTTCGATAAGCTCCTGTTTAAGATCCAGACAATACGCCTTGGAAGCACCAGATGCGATCGCCTTGGCCTTCACCTGTTCCATATCATCACCCTGACCAACATCGCCCACAAGTGCGATGATTTCGTAACCACGATCCTTGAGCCAAGGAATGATGCACGATGTATCTAGTCCGCCAGAATACGCCAAAACAACCTTCTTCATCTGTTCCATTCCCCCAATTATGAATGTTTAAATGTATACAAAAATACCATGATCGCCTTTTGCATATGAAGACGATTTTCTGCTTGATCAAAGATCACGGAATGTGGGCCATCAATAACAGACGCCGTCACTTCTTGCCCCCGATGCGCCGGAAGACAATGCATAAAAATATAATTCTTCTCCGCTAACGATACAAGCTTCTCATCGATCTGATAACTGCGAAAATCCTTAAAACGCCTAGCCGTTTCTTCTTCCTGCCCCATGCTCACCCATGTATCTGTATAAACGACCTGCGCCCCCTTGATAGCTTCCTGCGGAGAATTCGTAAGAACGATACTCGTTCCCGTCTTCTCCGCGGCCTGCTGAGCCAATCTCACATAGGCGGCATTGGGTTCATATCCCTTAGGTGTTGCGACAGAAATATGCGCCCCTACCTTGGCACAGGCCAACAACAAAGAATTGACCATGTTATTTCCATCTCCAACATAGGCCATCTTCAACCCCTTCAAATTGGTGAAAACCTCCTGGATCGTAAAAATATCCGCCATCGCCTGACAGGGGTGAGAAAGATCTGACAATCCATTAATCACAGGAACCGTAGCACAGCGGGCCAAATCCATAATATCATCATGAGAAAAAACACGAGCCACAATACCATCGACATAGCGCGACAATGTCCGCGCAATATCAGAAGTTGGCTCGCGCTTACCCAGATCAATATCATCCGGCCCCAGATAGATCGCATTGCCCCCAAGCTGATAAATGCCTGTCTCAAAAGAAACTCGCGTACGATTGGATGGTTTCTGAAAAATAAGCGCAAAAGACTTGCCCCGCAGATAATCCGACGTCTGACGAGGATTCACCTTAAGTTGTTTTGCCAAATTCAAAAGATTCTCAATGTCCTGAGATGAGTAATCCTTAAGACTTAGGAAATCTCTTTTCATGCTTCCTCCGATCAAACAGCTGTCGCCTTCTCGATCGCCTTATTCAAAATAAATATCGCCTTGTTGATCTCTTTGCGCGTAACGTTCAACGCCGGCATAATCCTCAAGACCTTACCTTGCGTACAATTAATGATAAGCCCATTGGCCAGACAATCTTCAAAAATCATTTTCCCCTCGATCGCAAGCTCAACTCCAATCATTAACCCCAAACCACGCACATCCTTAATGATCTTATATTTCTTCTTCAGTTCATCGAGCTTATCCATCAAGTAAGGCCCCATAACCTTGACATTCGCCAGCATCTTATCTTGCTGAATTGCCTTAAACACCCCAAGAGCCGCCTTTGTAACAAGAGGACTCCCTCCGAATGTTGAACCATGCATGCCGGGCTTGAGAAGACATGAGATCTTGTCCTTGGCAACGACTGCCCCGATAGGAAGTCCGCCACCCAATCCCTTAGCGAGTGTAATCATATCAGGATCAATATTGTAATGCTTATAAGCAAACATTTCTCCTGTCCGACCCAGACCAGTCTGAACTTCATCAATAATAAGAAGAATGTCCTTCTCCAGACAAAACTGCCTCAATTGTTTAATATATTCTTTAGAAGCAATATTGATCCCGCCCTCTCCCTGCACAAGCTCCAGAAGAACAGCTACGGTCTTGTCTGTAACAGCATCTTTGATCGCCTTAAAATCATTAAAAGGAACAGTCTTAAAGCCTCCAGGGAGAGGAGCAAATCCTTCCTGATACTTAGCCTGACCCGTTGCTGCCAAAGCCCCCATCGTCCGACCATGAAAAGATGTTTCCGTCGTAATGATCTCAAATCTTTTGCCAGCACCATAGATTCTGGAAAATTTAATGGCAGCCTCGATCGCCTCTGCCCCACTATTACAAAAGAAAACTTTTCCATTAAAAGCATTACGAACAATTTCAGCTGCCAACCGGCCTTGATTAGGATGAAAAAAATTATTGGGAACATGGATAAGCTTATCAATTTGATCCCTAACGGCTGACATGACCTTGGGATGACAATGTCCCACATTCGACACGCCCCAACCGGGAAAGAAATCTAAATACTTCTTTCCATCAATATCCGTAATAACAGAGCCCTTCCCCTTGACAAGGACCAAAGGAAGCTTCCCGTAAGTAGTAAATATAAAATTCTCGTAGTTTTGAAATACTTCTTTTTTCTTCATGGAAAATTAAGGAACGATTTGAGTGCCAATACCTTTATCTGTGAAGATCTCAAGAAGAAGCGCATGATCCTGACGCGCATCAATGATGTGTGCCTTGGGGACATCTCCCCTCAGCGCATCCATACAGGCATCGACCTTTGGGATCATGCCTCCAAAAATAATCTTTTGTTGTTTAAGCGTATCAATCTCAGCCATTGTCAATGTTGAAAACAATGTAGAGGGATCTTTTTGGTCCTTGAGAACACCAGGGACATCTGTCAAAAGAACAAACTTTTCCGCCCTCATAGAGGAGGCAATAGCGCTCGCCACCTCATCAGCATTCACATTATGGGGCTGCTGAGCATCGCCATCCCCCAAAGGTGCCACAACCGTGATCCGCCCCATGCGCACATGCCGCGCAAGACGCTTAAACTCTATATTGGTAATGGTGCCAACATAGCCCAAGTCTCGATCAGATTTCTTCTTCTCAACATGAATAATGTGCTCATCCCCGTCAAGTCCCGTGACATCGCCTCCTAAAGCCCGTAATTCTTTCGCGATCTGGTCATTGATCTCATCAAGCTCCTT
>JADGCU010000108.1 GCA_015228785.1 Candidatus Omnitrophota bacterium | reverse complement strand
GGCATCCTCATGAGAAAAAGCGCGCCGAGCACAGGAAGAAAGCTGATCGCGTTCAACAGAAAGCATACGCCTTCTCCAAAAGCTGCGATGAGCATACCAGCGAGCGCTGGCCCCACCAGGCGTGACGCATTGAAGATCGAAGAATTAAGCGCGATCGCGTTGCCAAGATCATTTTTGTCATCGATCATGTCATTAAGAAAAGACTGCCGCACGGTCAATTCAAAGGCGTTGAGGCTTCCCAATAACACACACAACACCATAATATGCCATATCTGGATCATGCCCATGAAAATGAGAACGGTCATGACCAGAGCTTGAGCCATCGAAAGCGCCTGAACCCAAATAAGGATACGTCGGCGATCAAATCGGTCCGCCACAATACCCGCCAAGGGGGAGGAAATAAACGCCGGAAAATTGAGGGCAAACCCCACGCATCCCAAAAGAAAAGCCGAATTGGTGAGCCGATAGACCAGCCAACTTACTGCAACAATCTGAAGCCATGTGCCGATCATGGAGATCAGCTGACCTGTTGAAAAAAGCCGGAAATTCCGATGACGCAGCGCGCGAAAAATATGAGTGAACTGAACTTCGTGAGGTTTCATCCGCGTCACATCTTTTCCTCGACGTCGGATATCGACTGAACGGCCCAAGAATCCCTAACGGAAATACGATAGACACATGGGACAACAAAAAGCGTAAAGAATGTCGACACCATCACTCCGCCAATAATTGTGATCGCCATCGGGACACGGACCTCCGCCCCGGGCCCCATGGCCAGTGCTGGCGGAAGGGCCGCAGCAATCGTTGAAAATGATGTCATTAAAATCGGCCTTAATCGAACAGGGCATGCGGTCAAAAGAGATTCCTCAACCTTCTTTCCCGTGCCTCTCACCTGGTTGGTAAAGTCAACCAGTAAAATGGAATTCTTCTTCACAATGCCCATCAGAAGAATAATCCCAATCATGCTGTACATGTTGATCGACTGGCCGGCCATCAAGAGAGCCACGAGCGCCCCCGAAATGCTGAAGGGCAGCGCCAGAAGAATGATCAAAGGCTGCAGGAAACTGTTATATTGCGATCCAATAACCATATAGGCAACAACGATCCCCAGCCAAAACACAGTCCCGATACTTCCGGAGGACTCCTTGAAGGTCTGGGCACTTCCTCCCAAGACGGCGCGGTACCCATCGGGCAGAACCTCCCGGGAGATCTTCTCAGCCGCGGCAATCGCATCTGCCTGGGACTTTCCCGGTGCCACATTTGCAAAGACTGAAATAGATCTCTCCCTGGCCCGTCGTGTGATCGTAAGAGCCCTGGGGAGCTCCTTGATCGTCACGACATCTTTGAGAACGACCCTTTCACCACGGTTGTTCATGACCCAAATGCGGTCAATATCAGAAGACTGCCCCCTCTGGGGCTCAACAAGGCGGACACGGACATCATAGCGGCGATCACCACTCGAGTACTTCCCGATGACCGTTCCACCTATCAAAGCATTCACTGCCTGGCCGATCGACTCCATGCTCACCCCGTGCTCCTCGGCTTTCCTTCGGTCAGGCAACACGCGCACCTCTTTTGCCCCGGCCTGATAGTCACTGTCGACATCGACCATTAGGCCATTTTTTTCCATCTTCTCCTGCATGGTCTCGGTATACTGGATGAGCTTATCCCACTCGGGCCCCCGAACACTAAACTCAATGGGAAACCCTCGCTGGGCTGAAAATCCGCTTAAAGACAAGTCTTGGATCTTGGCCTTAAGATCCGGGATCTTGTTCAGTTCTGTCCGAAAAACCTTCATGGTTTCTGCCTGGGATATCCGACGCCCGGTTTTAGGATCCAATGGCCGATCCTTGGGGTCCTTAAGGACAACGAACATGTTCGCACGGTTAACCTCACCGCCTCCGAACCCGCCGACAGCCGCCATGTAATGCTTGACCTCGGGACGTGCCTTCACAAATTTCTCGACCTCAAGAATCTTTTCATTGGTGTAGGCAATGGAAGCAGACGGCAGCGTCTGAAATGAACACAGAAACATACTCTGATCCTGCGGGGGAACGAACTCTTTCTTTAAAAGACTTGCAAGAAAAAGCGAAGCCACAAAAATACCGACGGCTCCAGGCAAAACAACCCACCGCCAGCGCAGAGCCCAGGCCAAGGCATGAGCGTACCAGCCTGCAACCGCATGAAATCCCTCGTCAACGGCGCGTCCAAACCCCGTGACATGCCCCACCTGTAAGAACTGCGAACAGCGCATAGGCGTCAACATCAAAGCTTCTAGGAGAGAAAGCGCGACCGCAATTGCGATCGTGACCCCAAACTCATAAAAGAGTTTCCCCATAATTCCGGAGATAAAGACGATAGGGATAAAAATTGCGATAAGAGCTAGCGTTGTCGCTATGGCAGCGCCTGTGATCTGGTTGGCCCCTTTACGCGCACCTTCCTGACGGCTCTCCCCCTTCTCACGGAAACGGACAATGTTTTCCAAGACCATGATGGAATCGTCCACGACAATACCCACGGCAAGAGACAACGCCAATACCGTGAAGGTGTTGAGAGTGAATCCCAAGAAATGGACGACAATAAAACACCCCAGGATGGATGTCGGAATTGCCAAAAGAATGTTCAAGGTTGCACTCCAGGCCCCCAAAAAGAACCAGCAGACCAGGGATGTCACCAGGGCAGACAAGAAAAGTGTAAAGGTGAGCTCATGAATAGACTCTTCAATGAACTTTGTCCGGTCAAAAGCCACCCGCATCTTCATATCCGCAGGCAGGGTCTTTTTCACTTCTTCAATCCGCTTTTTCACCTCATGCGCGACCGCCACCTCATTGGATCCCGCCTGTTTCTTGATGCCAAGCCCAACGGCCGTCTCACCGTAGAACCTGTTGATCCTGCGAACATCCTCCAGCCCCTCCTCGACTTTGGCCACATCCTTAATATAAATCGGCCGGTAAATAGGCTTCCCGCCGCGCTTGGTGATCAGGATATTGGAAAACTCTTCGGGACTTCCGGCCTCGCCCATCACACGGACGCTCTGCTCATTCTTATCCGTCTCGATGCGTCCGGCCGGAAGCTCTGAATGCTCCTCAGCAATAGCGCTCACGACATCCTGAATGGTGAGTTCATAGGCATTCAGCTTATCGTTATCGACCCAAACCCTGAGATTGGGATCGAGGTATCCGCCAAGCATGACCTCGCCAACACCGGTGATCGTCGTAAAGTTATCCTTGATATGCCGCTCAACATATTTGATAAGTTCGGCCTTTGAACGATCTGCCGTCACAGCGACCCACATGATGGGCTGCTCAGCCGGATTCTGTTTGCGTATCACAGGAGGATCAATGTCCTTGGGAAGCCGCCGCTGAACTTCATTGATCTTGGTCTGCACCTCCTGGACAGCAACATCCATGTCCCTCCCCAGTTCAAGCTCCAGGGTAACAGAAGCCTGCCCCTGACGGCTTGTGGAGGAAACTTCCTTCACCCCCTGCACGGTCATCATGGCCTGCTCGACATAATCCACAACGTCCGTTTCCATGACCTCAGGCGCCGCGCCTTCCCATGTCAGGCCGACAGAAATGACAGGATAATCAATATTAG
>JADGCU010000107.1:1173-3598 GCA_015228785.1 Candidatus Omnitrophota bacterium | reverse complement strand
TGTTTGATGAACAAATGGATTTTCATGCTTTGCAGGGCATGACTGAGAAGGGGGCGATACCAGGAATATTAAAACGCCATGCGATCCACTGTGCCCCAAGACCACACAACATGATCGTTAAAAAAGAAAGTAACACGTGTTCCATATTTACCCTTTCTCATAGCCCCATGCATGATAAAAACTAAATCACCAAACGCGCAAAACCAAGGATCTTTTCCCTCTCAATGATCTGCGGTCTCTCCAAAACACGCGCCACATTATGAAGATAGTCCAATGTCGCAACCTCAACACCGACATTCCGTTCCATTTTGACAGATATGGACTCCTTATGCTGAACGATCTTTTCGAACAAGAAACGAGCCCTTCTCCCATTCTTAATAAGAACATGCGTCAAAACATACATGACTTCCAAATAGAAATCTTCCTTAAGCTGCTTTTGGAACTGCTTGATCCGGCGCCACTGAGCAGGCGTTCCCTTAACATCCCCGCTCAAGACCCTTACCATATCATGATCGATCTTCTTCTCTTGAAGAAAAACAGCTTCCTGCCAAATTTCTCTTGTTTGTTTGATTTTCATATACCCCTCCCAACTAAAACTTTCTCCTGGTCATAATTGATCGCTCGGATCGGATACGGGATCACAATGCCTTCCTTCTTGTAACGTTCATGCAAACGACAAATGAATTCATGTTTAAGTAAATACTGATCAACAAACTCCTGACACCTTAATATGACCGTGAAGTTAATACTAAAATCAGCAAAAGTATGACACCGGATAAATGGCTCGAACGCCTTAACGCCGCCCTGAACTTCCCGCATGACCTCTTTGGCAACATCACACGTCACCCGCTCAACCCGGCGAAGATCGCTATCATAGTGAACGCCAACCTCTACCAAAACGGCCATTTCCTTCTCCGGAAGATAATAATTCGTAACGACCGCCTGCGCCAACTTGGCATTCGGGATCAACACAACATTATTAGGAAGCATCCTGATCTTCGTCGTCCGCCAATTCATATCTATGATGTATCCTTCCTGCCCCGTCTCCAGCTTGACAAAATCTCCCACTTTGATCTGTCTCGCCATAATGATATGAAACCCGCTAAAAAGATTAGCCAACGTGTCCTGCAATGCCAATGCAACCGCCAAACCTCCAATACCAAGGGTGGCTAATATGGGTGCAATGGAAATGCCAAGGCTTTGCAAGATCATCAGCCCCCCCATACACCAGACAATGATTCTGACAATGTTCTCCGTCAGGGTCGTTACTGGCATTGTGGACTCAAACTTGCGTGAAAAAACCCTCATCAACTGAGACAGGATTTGAGCCGCAACCAACGTCAGCGACGCCAACCAAAGCACTTGGAGAGACTTTTCCATGATAAGGCCCATCTGATCGGGAACAGCCGCCACTTTCAGGGCAACGTAAACCGACAGAACAACACACCACAGGATCATGGGCACACGGATCGCACCAACAACAATGTCATCGATCTTTGTTTCTGTTGTCTGCGACCACTTATTCAAGCGTATTAGAAGGATCTTTCTAATAGCCATTCCAACAATAAAAACAAGAGATCCCGAACCCAAAGACATCCAGACAGCCTTAAGATTCTCTGGTAATGATATCTCCACCATAATTCACCTCCTGATTACCTTGCCTGAACACTTGCTCTTTATGAAGAAGTCCCGCCCTTTTGGCCGAATACATCAGCTCATCTGCCGCCTTGACCATCTCATCAACAGACACCGGCGCAACGGCATATGTCTTGATCCCGAAACTTGCCTTTACCCCCTTGACCTCTTGCTCGGCGATGTGAACCAATGCCTTGTTCAGCCTGTTCACAAAACGCATCGCTCCTTTATATTCAGTCTCAGGTAAAAGAACAGCAAATTCATCGCCGCCCCACCTTGCGGCAATATCTCCCTCCCTGATATTCTTTCTGATCGACGCCCCCACGCAACGCAATATCTTGTCACCTGTCCGGTGCCCGTAGCGATCATTAACTTGCTTGAACCCATTCAGATCAAAAAAGACCAGGCTCAACGGCCTGTGATACCTTCGGGAACGCGCCATTTCCTGACGAGACAATTCATAAAACGCCCTGCGATTTAATATCCCGGTCAATAAATCGACCCTCGCCCTGCTTTTCTCTTTCTGCAAAGACTTGTTCAGAGAGATCACCCCAACAACCATCAGAAAGAAGAAAAGCCTGACTAGCGCATTCCAGTAGGGAGAAATGGCATGCCAGTAATCAATAGAACCCGCCCCAACATCCACTAAAAACCATACAGTTGCACACACAACAGACATCCATGCACCGGCCGATCGGCTAACCAAGGCAGATGCCAAGATGATCGGTATCAAATAAAACGGCATTACGCTGATCTGATGAGACAGCCGCCAGTCGAGGATAGCCACACC
>JADGCU010000107.1:0-1073 GCA_015228785.1 Candidatus Omnitrophota bacterium | reverse complement strand
TCAACCAGATGGCGGCCCGACCATCTAAATCCTTCGAAAGGCCCACGCCTCTCGAACCCCTTTCAGCATTCTATTTATTTCCTCATAATGCCTTCCTTATATAAATCAAATAGGCCTGAGATCTTCTGCCTATCAAGAGCAAAACCATGCCCGCTTAACCCCCAAACCGTTACCAAAGACTGCACAAGTCCAAAGAACGCTAAACTTGTCAGCCGCACATTAAGATCCTGCCTGAACACCTTCTCCTTAATTCCCTTATCCAGAATGTTCTCGATCTTCTTCAAATAAACATTAACGACAGATTCCATCTTCTTGCGTAACACAGGATCTCTCATACTTAGCGTTTCATTGATAACAATAAACGTCAGGCCTTTCCGTTTCTCCGCGTACTGAATATTTGCCGACAACACACATCGCAACTTGCCCAAAGGGTCTTCAGCTTTCTCTGTCGCCGCGTCTACAACCTCGAGCAATGTGCGCTCGACATCGTCGATCAAAAGACTGACAATGTCATTTTTGCTCTTAAAATGCCGATATAAGGCACCCTCCGTTATTTTCAACCGCCCGGCTATCTCCCTGACCGTCAACCGATCAAAACCGTCCGCCGCAATGATCTTCTTAACCGCTTCAACAATTTCCTGCTGACGTTTCGTCACTATAGGCTCTCTGGCCATGCCACCCTCCTGTTAGTAAGCAAGTGCTCACTTACAATAATACTTTAACAAGAAGAAACCGTCAAGCACTTTGCTATGCCCCAGACTTCCTCCGGCTCGCCGTCATCATTCGGCGGATAATTTGCGTAAGTCTTTTGCAATACGCGGACATGAAAAAACCCCAACGCCATCGCTGCCATCAGGGCTTCTTCTGTCTTTCGATCTGGATTTCGAGAGATACATATGGCTGCCTCGCTAGGATTCGTTGCCCTCACGCGCCTTCGGCGCTTCGGGTCAGACATTCGCTTCGCCTGCAGGATGCTCCTATTCGTCGCATCCAGCGAAGCTCCTTTCGAATCCTAGCATTTCTCCAAAAGCAAAAGCCCCCTTTAAAAGGGGGCTTTTAATATATTGCCTCGC
>JADGCU010000106.1 GCA_015228785.1 Candidatus Omnitrophota bacterium | reverse complement strand
ATATATCGATCACGGGTATCCCCATAATCCTCTGGTGTCCTTGTCCCCCGACGTCCCAGGCTCATGACCTGGGCCATGCCCCGAAGGCCGCTCGGCAGTCCGTAATGATCATCATGCCAGCCAGCCTCAAGCCCCAACGAAAGAAGTGGTGCCCCCTTCCCATTGATCCGGACCTGACCATCGCCCGCCTGATATTGATTATTGGCTCGATACCCGTTCGTTTCCTGATATCCGCCAAATACATACACGGTCACAGCCTTATTGCCAGAAGTCACCTGTGCCGTCTCCTTACGACGCCCATAACTTCCCGCCTCGACAGAGACATCCCCAGAAACCCCTGGACGGCCTTGATGTGTAATAATATTGACCACGCCCCCCACGGCATTATCTCCATACAGGACCGAACTTCCTCCCCTGATCACCTCAATGCGCT
This sequence comes from Candidatus Omnitrophota bacterium, assembly GCA_015228785.1. GTDB lineage: Bacteria > Omnitrophota > Gorgyraeia > Zapsychrales > Fredricksoniimonadaceae > JAAYZZ01. The sequence goes on along the minus strand of JADGCU010000106.1, from coordinate 3,218 downwards.
CAATAGAATCCAAAGGAACTCCCGCAAGATCAGGCCCAGAAGAGTCTGACGGATTCAGCCGACGACCATTCAAGAGAACCAAGACATTACTCACCGCGGCGTCATTATATCCCCCGATATCCACCATCGTATTCTTGTCACTTCCTTTACTATAAACATGTACCCCAGCCTTCTGAGATAACAGACCCGGCAAAGTCATGGCTCCGGAAGTCGCAATGTCCTGGGCTGTGACCACTTTTACGTAAGACGGGGCCAAGGCCGCAGCCTGGGCATACCTGGCTGGAGTCACGATGATCTTGCCCAATGAAACATCAGATTCCTCTGCGTATGCCAAAGTAACTAGAAATAACATCCCCAACGCGACAAACAATAAACTATTCTTCATCTATTCTCCCTTTTTAGAAAATAAAAAACCCTCCAGCCGCAAATAAACGCGCTGAAGGGCATATATAAAATCTATGCGCCTCGTCTGTCGTTACGCGCGACATCGATTGCTTAAGGTATCACATAGGTGCTCTGGCTCGCCCTTTTCAAGGCTCACAGTAGCGCGACTGCCCGTGACTTTCACACGGTTTCCCAATGATGATACAAAAAATATTACTTGTTCAAAAGAACAGGGGCCAAACGCGAATCCTTCATCCTGCGGACCATAAATTCATAGGTCCCGAAAAGAGCTCCGCTAAAGCACAAGGTGCTCAATAAATTCATTCTAAAAAACGGGATCGCCAGCGTATAGCAGGAAATAAAACCCTCCTGCGTCTGCGGATAAAAGGCAAGCCATGAACCGAAATTCGTAATCACGAAGAATAGAACTGCTGATGTCACTGCACCCCAAACCATACGGATCGCCGTCGGATTCTGACGCACCCATAGGCCAAGAAGGGATGTCAAAAGAACACTGCCCCAGGTAAAGGCGATCGTGGCATGAAGCCCGATCACAAGATCACTCACGATCATAAGGACAAGCGGCAACCATAAAGCCTGCGACCGACGAAGATACACTCCCCCAAAAAGCGCAATTGCAAGAACTGGTGAGAAATTCGGCGCATGCGGCAGAAAACGAGATAATAACCCAATGGATAAAAGACCTAGAACAAGAACCATAAAAGCCTCCTTCATTAATATAAAGCCATCTTACGGAAAAATAAAAATAAGTCAATCATCTCGAAGAAAATTAAGCCAATTCGGCAACAACTTCAATTTCGACCAAACAATCCTTCGGGATCCGGGCAACTTGAAGGGTCGAGCGTGCTGGAAAATTGGCCTTGAAGTATTCACTGTAAACTTTATTCATGCCCGCAAAGTCATTCATGTCCTTAAGAAATACCGTCGCCTTCACAACTTTCTCGATCGATGTCCCCGCCCCTGCCAAGACGCCCTTGATATTCTCACACACTCGATGAGTCTGCTCCTCGATGCCGCCTGCCACAACATTTCCGTTCGCAGGGTCGAGAGGGATTTGGCCCGCACAAAAAACAAGATTGCCCGTGATCACGGCCTGACTATAGGGACCAACCGCAGCCGGGGCTTTATCTGTCTTGACGATCTTCATACCTTCTCCTTTTTAAATATTAGCAATCAATACTCACGAACAACCTGAAGAACCTTGCCAATAATTGATGTCTCAGCTGTAACTGAAATGGGCTGGAAATCAGAATTTGCAGGATCTAGAAAATACTGTGCTCCACGCTTGGCCAGGCGCTTCACCGTGGCATCATCCCCCATGAGAGCAACCACGATGTCCCCGGCCTGCGCATGTTCCTGCTTACGAATAAGGACAAAATCACCATCCATGATCCCCGCATCTTTCATGCTTTGCCCGCGCACCCGAAGGGCAAAAACATCAGGGCCCGGAAACGCTAACGGTTCAAGGCTCAGATACCCCACCAGATCTTCCGCAGCATAAACCGCTTGCCCTGCCTGGACTCGCCCCAAGACCGGCACCTGAAAAATCGCCTCTTTAACGAGTTCAATGGCCCGAGACTTTCCTTCCTGAATTCGAATATACCCCTTGTCCACCAATGCTTTCAAATAATCACGAACTGTCCCTGTGGATGAGAAACCAAAATGCTCACCTATCTCTCGAATAGAAGGCGCCAACTGCTGCTGGCGAATTTGATCGTAGATGAACTTAAGAACATCCCGCTGCTTATCTGTCAGTCTCTGCTGTTCCATGAATAACCTTATACCACACGTATGTGTGGTCGTCAAGCTACTTTAGAATTTCTTCATACTCCTGCGGGAACTGATACTGAACACCCCGAACCTTCCCGTCTGACCCAACCAAAACAATCGTAGGAATACCCAAAACCTGATACAACTCCGCTGCCTTTGAATCCTTGTCCATAAAGACATCAAAATCATACCCCTTATCTTTCAAGAACTTGTTCACTTGCGCCTTACTCTCTCCGATATCTACAAGAAGCACAGCGATATCTTTTTGGTCTAGCTCTGCTTTACTTGTATTGATCGCTTGTAATTGTTCGCGGCAATGAGGACACCACGTAGCCCAAAAGATGATGACTGCTTTTTTCCCACTGATCTCATCCTGAAAGTTGCCGGATCCCCCTTTAAGCTTTTCAAGCGAAGAATTAGGCGCCTCATTACCAATCAGGGAATTTTCAAACCTATTCTGTGCCTGAACACATCCCCCACTAACAAAAACCGAAGAAAGAACAAAAAGGATCAAAAAAAGATTACGAACAACTCTTATCATAATTATCTCCCCAATTAATACAAAAACATTTACCCCGCCTATCCACTACCCTTCCTAAAGAAACAATTGCCCAGCCTTGATCACATAATATTCTGCCAGGGCCAAAAGAATAAAACCCGTCGCCTTCTTAATCCTCACCATCCATATCCCCGCCTTAGGAAGACTTGCCAAAAACCCGCTAAACGTCCCAGCCAAAACAAGAGACGTTCCTGAACCAACGGAGAATATAAACAAAAGAACAACTCCCCAAAGAATATTCTGTCGCGTTGTGATATGAAGAAGCAACGTCCCCAAAACCGGAGCCGTACAGGGACTGACCATAAAACCGGATGTCAACCCGATCAGAAAGATCCCCCATCCTCCCTTTTGACGTACAGGCTGCCCCAGCCCAAAGGAAGGCAATGTGAACACATCCAACATACTCAAAGCAAAAACAAGAATGACATTGGCCACACCCAGCATCACCCAAGGATTGTTCTGAATGGAGCCGAAAACCTTCCCC
>JADGCU010000105.1 GCA_015228785.1 Candidatus Omnitrophota bacterium | reverse complement strand
ATTAAGGACGGGAAGATTGATGAGATTGCTTCATCGATCAAGCGCGATGGAGTTCGACTGATAAGCAGGATACACAATTCTTAAATTATCATAAAAATTCGCCGCTAGCAGATAGAAGAACGCCATCTGCGATGTCCACTCCACTGAACCGTAATCTCCTGTCTGGGAACCTGAAAACCTGAAGAATATTGGCATACCCGCAGCGTTCTTGAAGGCTGTCCGCGTTTCAGTCTGCTCAACCATAGCCCGTATTTCCAAATCTCGTTCCTCTTGCGTTGCCCCAAAATTAGAATCTGTAAATATAAAACCAGGGGCCATGGCCGTGACATCTGTTGCAAAATATTCATTTGCAGTCCTCGTCACCCAAGCTGTGCCGTTCCACTGAGCCGCCGTTCGGAAAAGATGCTCCTCTTTGTTATACATCGAATTGATCCAGCCCTTGACAGCCGCGAGAGACGCAACATAGTCTGTATCAGTATCAAAAACAGAATTATAATTCTGTATCGCGCTATAAATGCGCTGATTCTTCTCGGTAGACTTCAAATTCCAGTAGAACCTGTCCCCTGAATCATGCGCAATGCCGATCGGGCCAAACCTAAAACCACCTGGAGTGCCCTTAGAAGCATCCATGTCCTGCAGCGGCAACAGGGCATCGATCATTGCCTTAGCAAATTTACGATAGTCATCATTCCCAGTCTTTCGAAAAGCATCCGTCGCAAGAGTAATTAGTTCTGCCGATCCGCCCTGCTCCACATTCCAGTCCCAACCCTCCCACCATTTCGGAATATCTCGGCCCAAAATCCTAATCATATTATAAGGAAGATTATTTACTGCTTTGCCACTAGCGTCATGATAACCATTATTAAAAGTAAATACCTTATTGTTTTCGGCCTTCCAATTCTTTACAAATGTATCAAGGATCGTTGTGTCTCGTTTGGAGTCCGCCGAAAGGTGTTGCAACTGAATACGCGCCAGTCCTGCCATGTCATAGGAAGATGCGCCGTATAGTTGGAGAGGGCCTGCCGGACCATCGCCCCGGAAGCTACGCGTAAATCCTTTAACATCGGGAAAATCGGCCGTCCCGGTTGTAAGCGCATTATCCTGAAATAATTTAATATACGGCAGGGCTTTGATATAAACATAATCAAAAAGATCACTGGCAAAAAGAACCACTGGTTTCAATACTGTGACGGCCGCAGTAGCCAAGCCAAGAAGTTTCAAGAAACTCCGCCGAGTCATCGAACCGTCCTGGCCCATAGCTTTCTCGACCTGCGCCTGAACAGCCATCAACCCGGTTTTAATCTCATCAGCTGTTATATTATTCGTAAACACCTTGATCACGCGCTTGCGTCCATTCAGGAAATCCATGATATAACCTGCGATTTCCCCAGCCTGGGCCGCAACAACCTCTGGCGCGATCCCGGGCTCAGGATCCTCTGACAACTTCTTGATCAAGAAGGCCTGCAGCTCGCGCTGCTCCTGCGCCGGCGTCCACTTCGGATCCCCAAAAATAACCCGCCCCTGAACATTAGACCCCTCATCTTTTTTGACAACGTCCCACGCCTCCAGAAGATCCAAGATGTTCTGCGGATCAAAGTTGTTTTGCGCGTTGAACCCAGCCGCGTCGATCATCTCCACTGTGATCACCTTATCCTTAAGGCTGAATCGACGAGAATAACTAGCCGCATACGAATTCTTGTCAATCAGTACGACGTCATACGGACCGTACGCGGACACTAGCACATTCGTCACCCAGGCCAGGGCATCATCCCCGGCTTTCACGGGCAAATTCTCAACAAAAACAGCGTTGCGGAACAAATTCTTAAACACCTCAACCTGCGGCTTGGGAAAATCGGGAGAAACAAGAATTGTCATTTTCCTTTTCTTATCCAGAGTCGGATCCATTTTTGCAGCAACCATCGCTAATTCGCCCGTACTACCCAACTTTTCACCAGTTTCAAGCTTACGGGCCCTCTGAACAGGTGCCTTTTTAGAATCAATCAGTCTTACTCCACCAGAAAAATACTTACGAGGCAGCATCTCCCCTGTTGTCGCATCCGCCTCTTCCCTAATGTAGTTAAAAACACCCTTCTTATACGCTTCAAGATACTGGGCGTAAATCTTCTCCTTCACGGCCGGATCATCACTCTGAACACCGTCCATCTTCCCTTTATCAGCATAGACCTGATTCAAAAGCGCATCTTTAAGGGCCGCTTTATACCAGGACGCCAGGATCATGGCATAAAATATCTGACGCAAATTCGAGAAATTCTTACCCTCATTTACTTCCTTCTCGATCGCGGGAAGAACGATTTCACGAACAACTTGTTTCGCCAGCTCTTGCGAATCTTGAGATACTGCCTCTCTCGTCTCTTGTCTCTTGTCTCTCGCCTGAGCGACATAGTCGCTCTCGAGCATCACCTTTAAGTGCGCGCCAATGACGTACCCGGCATTATTACGCTCCAACACTTTGGCCTTGTCTGCGGTGATCCAAACCTTGTTGAACGTATCCACCGGAATATCCGTCGTCCCAAACTGTTCTTTAGCCTGAGCGTAAACTTTATGCCAAAAGGCCTTCCCTAATTCTTTCTCTGGATAAATCATAGAGGCGGTCAGCTGTTTAAGCACATAATCCTGTGCCAGCATATCGCGACCCAGGACGGTTGCGCCAAGCTCCTGTGTGATCATGCGGTCTTTTTCATACGGCGACAAATTGACCCACAGATCTTCTTCCTTCACAGTCAGAGATGCGAGAAAATACTTGATCAGCTTTTCAGCTTCATCTTTAAAGGCAGGACTGTTGAGCTTCATCCCCGAATTACCGGTATCAATAAAAAAATCAAAAAGAAGAGGATTATCCACGCGCACCTGAAGCCCCCTCATCATGGCAGGAACGTAATCAGGTGTTGTTAACAGCATGGTTCCTGGCTCAGGCAGAAAGATTTCTGCAGCACGTACGCTTCCCGGGCCCAAAATATTGGTCCAGATAAAGCAAAAACACATAAAACCCGAAAAAACCCGTTTCAACATAACATCCTATCTCAACGTTTTTAGACGATCCCCAATCATATGAAGTGTGCCATATAAATATATATAAAGCAAGAAGGCCTTCTAACGAAATATGCAATATAAAGAAATTACGTCTTTCTGTATCTCATTCACATAGAATAGGTTGCGATAAAGAAGATAGCGAGAAAGAAACAAAAAGAGAGCATGTTCCTTTTTCTTTCTATAATATTTTTTAATTAAGCCAAGGCTGGGATCAAAATCACAAATTCGCCAAGGGGCTTGTGAACAGAAAAGTGGCCATAAAGCGCGCTGGCCTTCATCTCCAGACGTTCCTCAAATTTTTTGGTAAGTTCACGCGCGATAACAATCACCGGATCACCGAGAACTTCTTCAATATCCTTGAGGGTCTTAACGATCCTGTGAGGGGATTCGTAAAAAATAACCGTACCATCTTCCGGCTTGATCACCTGAAAAGCCTTCCGACGTGCGCCAGACTTCACCGGAAGAAAGCCTTTAAAAACAAAACGATCCGAAGGAAGCCCCGAAAGAGATAACGCCGCAAGCGCTGCGCAAGCGCCAGGAATAACCGTCATAGGGATCTGATTTTCTTTAGCAAGACGGATCAAACGAAACCCAGGATCACTAATTCCCGGAGTTCCAGCATCTGACACAAGGGCAACATTCTTACCTTCTTTCAAAAGCCC
>JADGCU010000003.1:43752-59002 GCA_015228785.1 Candidatus Omnitrophota bacterium | reverse complement strand
GCTCAGTGGAGTGTTGTGGATGCTCAGCGCGGGTCTGCTTATTATGAAGAGAAGGTGGCGATCGCCCAGGCCGGACAGGATGAGATCTATCCTGGTCTTGTGTACGCCAGAGAAGCATTGGCCCTGGCACAGTCAGATTATGACAGCGATCCTAACGGTCCTCATCATGCGACCGAGCTGGCTTATTGGAAGCAGTATGCTGATGCGTATGAGGCGTGGTACGCAGAGGCGGCCGAGTATACCCAGTCGATGAAGACCAAGAGTTCTGAAGCTGATACATATTTAGGGCAGATGAGGACCAAACAGCAGGAAGCCAGTGATTATGTTTCCTGGCGCACGAGAAATTTAAATACCGCCGTCAATCTCCTCAGGCGTTTCCAGGATGCGCGCGATGAGGTTCTTGAGCTGCAGAATAATATCGCGGTTCTTGCCCAGAAACTCCATGAAAAGACCCGCGCGCTTCATGAGGAGAAGGAGGAAGTGATCCGTGATGCCAAGGAGATCGCGGATCAGAACTCGACGCTGAGACTGCCCCTTCTTTCCGAGGAGGAATTGAATGCGCTGATCTCATCCCGTGATCCCCAGGGATATCTGGGCGCGTTCTTGAGTCAGGAGATTCTGGGAGGCGATGCGCTGGTCCAGTCGGTTTATGAGAAGATCGGTAAGAAGACATCAGCCCATGTGGATCTTTTCTCTGTTGGAATTCAGTGCGCCGAAGGCACGCCCACCACATCCTCTAGTGGTGCGATCGTTGATCTGGAAGGCAAGAATTACCGCCACCTCGTCGGCGTTGCCTTTGAGCAGCGTTATCAGAGCCAGCAGGTCTGGGATCCGAAGTCTTCCAAGGCCAAGGATAATGTGACATATAAAGATTGGAAGCAGTCTCGTCTGGCCCTGTTTGATGTATCAACGATAGATTTGAGCAAGGACACGCATTTGACATACGTGGGATATGCGGATATCGCGGTGGGGAAAGATGCTGATGGCAACAACGTGAATCATGTTCAGACGATCCAGTACAAGACCAGGCTTGCCAGGAAATGGTTTGCGGATCTGAGGCTCAACAGTGCCTTTACCTCAAGTCAGGATTCGCTTCAGGTTGAGAGTTGGGATACCACGGGCAAGTCGATCTATATACCGACGGATGTTGTGGTCAAGGAGAAGTTATTAAATGCTGATGCGGGCATTATTTGGGAAGATGGCAAGGGCCGCACATGGCGGACGTTCATTCGTCCGGAGAGAGATATTTCCAAGTGGGCACCGAAAAAGAATTATCTTTATGTGGGTACAGAGGTCAGGACACCGGTCGGGTTCTTGTCGATCGAGGACGTTGTCGAGACCTCTTTCGGCGCTCAGGGCATGTATGATGTGAGCTCTTCCGGATCCGGCATGTATAAGGCCGGCGCATCCTTAAGCGTGGAGTTTGCCAGTGGCTATGAGTTCTCCGTTAAGGGGATGGCTAACGGTAAGTATGATACCAAAGACATAGAATTTGGGCTTACGGTCCCTGTGCCGTGGACGGAGAATGTGGCTCTCAAGGCCGGGATCACGCAGTCCACTTCTCAGGGTGGATCTGTGAATGGTCTGGGCTTTGCGTTTGGCCCGACGTTCTACTGGGGAAAATCCAAGAACGTGTTGTTGCCCGGGATCACGACCAACTCGCCTTTGACGGTCGTCGGTCCGTATATCCCTCAGGTGGTTAATTTCGCCCAGATCAGGATCAATAGTCCTGATTGTGTGACCAATCAGTTCTCTTTCTGTAATGCTGATGGCCGTCCTTTTATTCCAGGTCCTGTAGCTAAGGCGGAAACAGCTCTATTAGAGAAGACATCCCTTGGCGTCAGGCTTGATGGGGCTAAGTCTCTTGAGTTGACTTCTCGCCAAGTTGCCCATGCCCGTCCTATTAATAAGTTAACGAAGGCCCAGTTACAAGAGGAGCGCATTGAGAAGAGGGATGATGGGTATTACGGCGAGGTCAAGGCCGATGGCAAGACATACTGGTTCTATATTTCTGATCTGAAGGGTGAGGCAACGGTCCTGCCCCGTACATATGTGGCGAAGAATTTTGGCGAGATCGAGAGCCCTGTGATCGTCCGTTACAGCCTGCCGGATATGGAGCAGAGGGAAAAGGATCTGAAGGCCCTGAAAGCAGGCACCGCGTTTGAAGCCTACGATGAGGCCGAAGGTTTGATCCGTATTGTTTCTGAGGCCGCATTGGTTGATGCCTTTAAGGCGGGCCGTCTGGTTTATGAACACCAGGCGCATGAGGTCGATGGCGTCGAATTATTCCCATACTACATCAAGGGAGAGACAGATGTTGTCTACGTTGATGGAAAGTTTGATGAGATGACAGATAACACGGGCAAGAAATATCTTCCTGTCAGACGTCCCGTCATCACACGGAATGTTTCGGATATGAGTTTGGTTGATACGAATATTTCCAGCCTGCCTGAGATCACCCGGAAGAACGCTATTGTTATCCTTCAGGACAAGACAGCCCGCATGGTCAGCCTCGCGCTTTTGAAGGCTCAGCCTCAGGATATGCGGCTGGAGGTGAAGGTGATCCTGTCCAAGTCCCAGGAGATCCTGATCTTTAATTCTAAGGGTGAAACGATTGGCCGGATGGTTCAGGAGCTTGGCACTAATGGCGTGAGCAGTCCTCTTCAGATGGTTTTGGATACGGAGATGGCGGATTTCTTGAATACTCATTTGATGATTGTTCTTGAGAATCCGGCGGAGGGTCAATTGAAGGGGCAGTTTGTGAAGGTCGCGTCTTACAGTGACAACCAGATATTGGATGCTCTTCGCAGTCTTGGTATCAAGGATCTGAGTAGGATCGACCTGAAGGGAAATGATATCACTCGTGTCTATCTGGGCCTCGAGGCCGAAGATGTGAGGATCGAGGAGATCACGGGCAAAACATCCAAATTCTACCTGCCCACCGACTATGACACCAACGGCGTTCTTAAGACTGATGTGCGTGAGCAAAAGACAAGCACAACAGAAGAGGTCTGCAACGGCAGATTCATGGTGACCACGATCGAATCCGGGGCCAATGAGGGGCTTGTTACCATCGATATTTACAGGAATGTTTTAGGCCGCAAGCCGGTTAAAGAGACAAGCCGTGTTATGAATATGGATGGCGTGAAGGTGCTGGTGGATGAGCTGGTTCATTTTGATGACAAGGGTTTTGAAACGTATGCCGAGGATCTTCTGAAGAAGGAAGGGACAACCCTTTCGATCAATGGAATGAATGTGGATCATGTGGTGCGGATTGCCGAGACGGAAGAAGCAGGCAATGCCCGCATGACAACATCTGTTGGTTTTGGGAATGCTCTGACAATAACACAGGCTCCCAGTGTGAAGGCCGAAGATATTTTGATGAGTGTCAAGAATGCTCCCTACAACAATGTCCAGGTGTTCAATCCCCTTCGCGATCTGGGCATGACCATTCTGAGTCGGATGGATGCTAAGGGCCATGATGTGACCCGTGTTTATCTGGGCGCAAACGAAGACGATATGTCGATCGAGGAGATTGTTGGTAATACATCCAAGTTCTATTTGCCGACCGATTATGACGCTCATCGCGTTCTTATCGCCGGAGCCAAAGAACAGAAGACCTCTGAAACTCAAAAGATCAGCGATAAGACCTTTGTTGTCACATCTACAGAATTGGGCGTTAATGAAGGACGGTCGTCTAAAGATGTGTATCGCAGGGTTTTGGGTGGAAAGCCTGTTCAAGAGAGCAGTCAGATCACAACGACAAGCGGCACAGATGTGGTCCAGAATGAATTGGTTCACTTCGATGATAAGGGCTTTGAGACGTATGCGGAAGATCTTCTGAAGAAAGACGGAACCACTCTTGTTGTCCATGGCGTGGTTGTTGACAATGTCGTCCGGATTGCGCAGACAGAAAAGATCGGCGGTGTCAATAAGACAACGTCCGTGAGCTTTAAGAATTTCAGAGAGAATGGCGGCGTTGCTTTAGTGACGGGCATGGAACTGATGGGCTCCCGGAGACTTGAGACATATACGGGGGTTATTAAAGGATATGGCGTGAAGGCTCAAGAGGTTCTGGCTACCGCCAAGGCCGCGGTTGCGACCTATCGGGATCATCAGAATGCTGATCGCAGTCGCGTCATTTCGATCGATCCGCATAAAGATGCGACATGGGAGACAGGTTGGACGATTGGTCGCGCGAGAAATGAGGCCTTGAGCGAAAATCTCTTTAACAGCATCGCGGCTGCGTTTGCCAAGGACAAGGATGCAGAGGCTGAATTTAAGAAATTGAAATTGGAGGCCGGTGTGGTCCTCTCCAAGACACCGGTCATGTTCCCGAATAATGTTTCCTCTGATGATTACCGTTGGATGCGCGATATTGCGGCCCGGAAGCTGATCACGTCCCGTTTTGAGGCTGGTCAGACGGTGGAGACGATCGTGGGAGTCCTGTTCCATCCTAATGGAGAGCAGTTGCGTTCTTATAAGATCGAAGGCAATGACATTACAGGTATTTTTGAATATATGGTGGGGAATAAGCTTCCGATGAGTTTGAGAGAGCAGATCGGTAGTAATCGTGCGGGAGACATCTTTAAGGATAAGGTTGCAGAAGCCATGGTCAGGGCGTTTGAGAAGCGCATGCCGACAACATTCAGTAAGTACGGAACAGGCGTTGCGGGTTTCTGGAAGTTTATGAATGAAATGGGCATCACGAAGAATACGCGACTGACGATTATTCGTGAGTATCCGAAGTTAGTTCTTTCTGAAGAAGTGGTTAACGGGCGCACGATTAAGCATTATTCGGATAATCAATATGGAAAGGCGAAGTACCATTTCCTGATCCCTAACGACAGTCGTGGGCGTGATGTGGGCGTGTTGTACGCTGATAATACCCTTGAGTTACAGCTATGGGCTCTGGAAGGCAAGACAGATATTTTGGTGAAGTACAACGGCGATAAGAATGAAAAGGCACTTAGTACGCCGCAAGTTGGCTTGCGTCCTGGTTCCATCATCGCAGATCTTAAGAATCTCAGTGAGGCCCCCGCAGTGCAGATGTTGAGGATGCCTGCGAAGACAGATGCTCCGTTTAGTTTTGCTATTCCTTCTGTCAGTTTTGGGTTGAATAAGTTCACCAAAGACATGAATCATATTGTGGCGCGTGTCAGTGGGGGCAATGGCCAGCCGTTGACAGTGACCTATGCCGATGGTTATCAGGTGACAGCCTATGAATATATGACCATGGATTCCAAGCTCAAAGTCAGTCAGTATTTCACTCCGGCTGGTCGCTCGTTAGCCGAGAAGTTTGGTCGCGTCACAAGCTTGCCCATGCTTCACTATTTTGGGAAGACCATGTTGGGTGAGGAGATCACGGTTCTTGATGTGAGGGCTCAAGTCCGTAGGCCGCTGGCAGCGTATTGGGATGGCGGCGATCGCAATAATCCAACGCGCCAAGAGGTCAAGTTCTTTAACAATGACAAAACAGTCTATGAGATTAAGGGTGGTCGTACGATCGATGGCGGGAGCCGTATTGTGGATGCGGATCAGATGACCTATGAATATGCCTGGGAAGGGGCAGGGTTTGATGCCAGCAAGTTCAGTGAGCAGCGCTCACCGTTTAAGAATGGCGAATTAGATGTAACTCAGGGGGGCAAGAGCACGCCGGATCTGTTGAAGAAGTGGGTTCACAATTATGGCGTTCTGGGAACTTTAGCCGGCGGTCTCGCGGCTCTTGTCTTGGGGCTTTTGGCGCTTGGCAAAAAGCTCGGGTGGCTTGGTCAGATGTTGCGTTGGTTCTCTTATCGCAATGAAACAGCGGTCGCGGAAATACATCTCCAGCACAGCCGTTCCGAGATCGCCGCGATTCTGAAGAAAGTCCAGGACTTTCCAACAGTCGGATTCCAGGCTGGTGGCGTTAAGCAGGCGAAGAAGGCGATGATCAAGGAATTACGCGCCCGACTCAATTCCGGATATTCTGTGGAAGAATCTTTGGAACGTTTCTTCCGCAATTATCGCCAGAAATTCTTTATCCCGGTCATGAAGAAAGTTCTGGGCGCGGAATCTGAAGAATATAAAGATCATCTGAAGGCGATCGACAATTTCGGGTTGTTTGAAATGTATCTGTACAACATGATCAAGATGACCTCAGACAAGACAGCCAATGTCACCTCAACGCCTGATTTCTACCGTTTTTATTTGGCCCTCCAGTGGAAGAAGAGCGGCATGCCCTTAGATGAGATCGGTCAGAAGATCGAATTTGAAGAGGCAGCGCTCTGGTCTGTGTTGCTGTGGTTACACCAGCGCGTGGCCAAGGCTACCGGCGGGAAGACGAATGCGGATGTTATTCATCATGATGATGTGGAAGGCCTGTTCGCTTACCCTGAGTTCCTCAGGAATTATCGGAAACCCGATGCGGCAGGGAAGACGTATAACGACAGATTTTGGGATGAGGTGGTCCGGGTTGCGATCGCCGCGAATCCGAAGATTGCACAGGTACAGGGCGTTCAGGCGCAGCGTGAGGCTGCCCGCGATTACTTCCGGACCAATCCTGGCATGACCAAGGACGTGGCGGCCACAATCGGGACTACAGATATTCTTGGCAAGATTTATCCAGATATCAAGACCGTGAAGTTTGGTCTGCACGGTTGGGCGCGCGTTATTGTGAATTTTGGGCGTCGTTTGACGCTTGTTCTTGGCCCGGTCGGGATCACCTCAGCGGGGCTCTTGTGGGCTTACGGGGCGCCGTTGAGTCTTGTGTTGGGCTTGATGGGCGTTGCGGCTGTGATGACGGTCGGTGCTTATTATGGGATCAAATATGTGGAGAATAATCTTCCGCTTAAATATGCTATCGTGATCTTTACGCTCGCAGCAGGGCTCTTCTTGACGGCGGGTGTCTTACTGGCTGGGGCGCCTACAGTTTCCTGGGGCCTGGTTTGGCTTGCGGGTATGGGTGCGACGATCGCCTTAGGCGCACTTTTATATCGCGGTGTTAAGCATATTGATCATAGCTTAAATGACCTGAAGGCTGAGGAGCGTTGGAAGAATCACGTCAAGATGGAAGAGCGCGCGGGTAAAGCGGAATATCATACAGAGCCTGGGTATGAGAATCGCAAAGAGATCGGTGGTCGTACAGGCCGTAAGGCGCGCGCCTGGTTATTCATGGGGCTAGCGACAGCCTTTAAGGCTGTTATGAATTTCTTCATTTGGTCCTGGCTCTTTGTGCCGCTTAAGACCGCAGCTATGAGTACGTGGATGGCGGGTTCAGTTGCGATCCCGTTTGGCGGTCCGATCTTGGCGGCGATCGGCCTTTCAACGTTTGTGTCGATCTTCTTGCTCGATATCTTTGCTTACTATTATTTAGTTCAGTCAGGCGCAGGCTACCTCATTGCTAAGTTTATGGGGAATAATCGTGTTGATCATTGGAATAAGGATTCGATTGTTTCCTGGGCTTTCTTTGCTGCTGGATTAATTGGCGTGGCGGCGTTGGTCTTTTCGCTGTTTAGCGGGGTTGCGTTGCCCGGGGTTGTTATGACAGCGCTGGCTTGGATCGGGAAACTTTGGATCGTCAATTACGCAGTCGCGATTTTGTTCCATATTCCGATGGTCGGGCCGCTCATCTTATCCATGGGTGGATTAAAGGTGTTCTGCTGGGTGATGACGCTCGCAAAGCCGTTGAACATGATCCTCTCTAAGCTGGGCCTTGAGCGCATTGGCAACGACAGTGTTGAGGGGATCTTTGGCGCAAAGATGGTTGATGGCAAGGCTGTCTTCACGAAGCATGGCGCGATGCGGCAGTTTATGAAGAAACTTGTTCCGCCGACCAAGGTCGTGGCTTATGCGCCGATATCGGAGCAGGATATTGTTACTGCCTTGCGGAATGTTTACTACTCCCGTTTACGTCAGACGGCCTACAATCAGCTTAAGGGTGGCAGGACGGATGAAGGGTATCATGGGTATGCGCTGACCCGTGGAGCTCGTAAACTGGCAACCGAAGAATTGGCAACGAAGAATACAGAGATCAAGACGGAAGCCGCCAAGATCTATGCCGCACTTAAAGCGGCCGGGTATATCGACGTTAACGGCAATGTGAATAAAGAGGCAGTTAAGAAACTCAAGGTCCAGGGTCTGGTGCTTCAGGGATTTGGGGACAAGGATATTCTCGAGGCAGTTTATTGGGCCATGCGGTATCAGCGCCGGTCTATTGAGGAAGCGGAGCGCATGATCCGTACGGCCAGGGCGTGGAACGCTTCCATGGATGCCTTGCTGGAGGATGATGTTGCGGATATCACGGAGCATAAGGATTATAGATTTGAGTTTGATGCAACAGGCAAGAATATCACCAAGGTCCCTGATTTGCGCAAGGCCCCGTCGGTTTGGCGAGTGGCAGATCGTCTTCAGAAGACGCTCTCCAGCTATTTCATGGGCATGAGACACACGCCGATCTGGGAGGCTATGTATAACTTCAGCGTGATCCTGCCTTTCTTAAATGAGCCGGTCCTGTATCCGTTCTCGGACAAGGATATCGGAGAGTACGAAGGGATCAATGCTAAGTATGATACAGGTGCGACATTCTTGACGTATATCAATAACAAGAAGCCGAAGGAGTGGACGAATTTTATTGCCCGCATGATTCGTGATACAGACAGTTTCGAAGCCAGGGCCAATGCTGAAGCAGATCCTGTCAAGAAGCAGAAGATGTTGCGTGAGGTTGCGGCCCGTCGTGCTGATATCAAGTTATTGGAGGCGCTCAAATACGGCGAGCGCCTGGGTTACTTTGATCCGGCGATCGGACGTCACCGGATGCACAGTGGTTGGATGGAAACGCAGGTTCGCTTGTGGGCCTCTTATCGCTTCCAGCCTATGGGGCGCTCGACTCGCGGGATCATGCGTTATCGTGAGATGTATGATTGGCTCGCACGTACTAATTTCCCGGATGAGGACGCAGCTCAAGCGATGGCAGAGCAGATGTTCCCTGAGCTGGAAGTCAGCGGGAATTATGAAGAGAATATTGGCCGTCTGGTCGATGAGAAGTTTGAGTACCTTGTTGGCCATCAGCCCTACGGCGGCTGGCTGACGAGCACCAATGAAGCGGACAAGATCTGCGTAGCGGATATGAACTTTGAGCTCGGACTGTATCCGTCGATGAAGTTGGCTTATCTGCATAATCTTAATCCGAGCCTTAGCTTTATTGAGGGGGTCAACGCACATAATGGCAGGTTTGATAGAAGAATATTTGAGCCGGTGGTGGATCGGGTTATTAGCAACCTGGGCTTGACGGGTGTTGACGCCGGGGCTATCCGCGCTCCGCTCTTAGGTATTGTAACGGAGAAGCAGTTTGGTGAGGCTGTTTTCAAGAAATTACTGAGCAAGGGGTGGGTAGAATTTGATGCTTCAAAACAGGCCTATTATCTGACGAAAGATTTTGAGACGGTTCAGCCGGAAATGAAGAAGAACAAGATGTTCTCAGATGATGAGCTTAAGAGCATTCAGGCGGCTTGGTTACGCAACAGCATGCCGGGGCTGTCAAACAATCGTGTCTTGCGTGAGAGGCTTAAGGCGGAATTATTGGCCCAGAATGACCAGCTGTATATTGACAACTTTGCCGGCGCGACCGCCGAGTTCCGCCTGGGTGAGGCGAAGGCCGGGGAAGATATTCTGACCATGATGCCGAACGTGAAGGGCGAGCAGGGCCGTATCGTCCGTACCAATGTTATTGAGCTTTATAGTCACTATTTTGCTGGCCAGGGTAAGCCGGTCAACCAGAACAACCTGGGTCGTTTTGTAACTGGCGACATCATGCAGCTCATGGACATCAATCAGGACTTTTACTTGGAGGAGACCTTCAAGGCTCCGGCCATGCAGGAGAACTTCCGTGATGAGGATGTCTTCATCGTTGGATTCCCTGAGGATATTATTACAGATGACTTCTCACCCGCAGGCCGCGTCCATGGGTTGGGGGATCACACGTTTGTCACGATCACCCAGCGTTCGCTGAACTTCAAGGGGATCCGTTTCCACTATGGACATCCGGATATGGTGCGCGTGATGTCATTCCGTCAGCTGGGCCTTTTCAGCGCGCCGTGGGTCAATGAAGACATTTTCGGCGCTTATAAGGGCACCATGCTTGGCGAGAAGGTTCTTAACTCGGAGATCATGCAGGCGGCCAAGGCTCGTGAGGTTGTGAACATTGGTCTGTTGGGCATTTCCAATAAGTTTGGCGCTGGTGCTGCTGAACAGGCTATTGGCCAGAGGATCGCGGAATTCAATCATTCCAATTTGATCGGGGCTGGACGTTCCTACGCGCATATGATCGGCGCGATCGGTTATTTCTTACGCAAGCCCATCATTCTTATTCAGAACACTCTGTATATGGTGGCTGTTGGGCTTGTGGGCGTTAGCTTCTTCATCGGATTCCCCAGTGAGCTCATGTGGGGGCTGATCGGGCTCATGCTGTCGCAGGCGATCGGATCATCGGGCTGGTTCCAGCTGGTCCTCGAGCGTGGATTCCTTCAGGGTACGATTTATTATATGAGGATCTTCCCGCTGCTCATGATCACCTACATGGGCCTCATTTACAGTGCGTTCGCGACGGGTGTCAAGATGGCATACAAGAACCTCGCGGATTACGTGGCGACAGGACGCCGCGCAGGTCGTCACCATTACCGGATGTTCCTGGATACGATCGGCTGGGCTTCCGGCGAACAGGCCAAGCAGGGCGACCTGTATGTGAATGTGAATCAGCCCGGATTAAGTTTTGCCATTCCAGCGGTCATGATTCTGACAGCTGGCATTGTTCTCTGGAAGAGCGTGGGGCTGATCTGGTCCGTTCTTCCGATCATGCTCGTTGTTGCCATTCTTTTTGCGCCGTTTCTCTTAAACGCTGGGTCAACACCAGCGACGGTTGGCGTGAAGACCTGGTGGGGACAGCATGTGAAGGATGTGAAGTTTGCCTTTGCCAAGTTCGGCGGCCTGTTACGTTATCTGGGGGACAATAACTACCGTTCCGATGTTGCTAAGGTGGCTGATCCAACGGACATCAAGTGGACTGCTCAGCAGAAGGCTAATATGAAGAAAGGCCTTCTGTGGTTTGTTGCGCTGACTTCTGCGGTCGTCGCAGGCCTTATATTGAACGGTGGCATCCCGTTTATCGGGCTGATGATATTCTCCTTGGTTGTTTATCCGTTGGTGGGGGTTATGACGGTCCTTTTAGAAGGAAAGAATTTCAAGGGCAGTTTCGGCAAAAAGATTATTGAGCATTTGGGAGCAGCGAAAGTTGATAAGGGTGCCAAGCTTACGAGAACAGCGGAAACTTTGCGGGATATCTTTAACCTTTACTTCACGATGACGGCTGTGCTTCTTTTGACGACCGCGTTGGGCCTTGTGATGACAGTCATTAAACTCCCGCAGCATGCTGGGTTATGGTTAAGGGCGCGTATTCCAACGGAGAATTTCTCCATTCTTATTCCGACAATATCATGGGTTGCTTTGTTGAGTTCCATTCCGGCTCTCGTGTCCGCGGTCGGCATTCTGGGGGCAATCGGCGTGTTGTTGGCTGGAGGCATGTTTGTTCTGGGCGCTGTGCGCGTTAATCGTTCTGATGCTCAGGCAAGCCTGGTCGCCCGTGCGGGTGTTGTGGCGAGTCGCAAGTCGGATCAGGATTTCCTGAAGAAGATAGCTGAAAATAAAGCAGATGTTATCCGTCAGGCTGCGCGTGAATCATTGTCGGCCCAGAAAGAGATCTCGGCGGCGAAGAAGGTTTTGGAAGCAGCCCAGAAGGCGGCAGATGCGAAAGCTAAGGAAGATGTGCTCCAGGCAGAGAAAGACAGGGTTGCGGCGTTGGATGCGGCATGGAAGTCTCGTCAGGAAGCGCTTGAAAATGACCTGTGGAGCGAGGCTGATCCTGTGCTCAAGACATGGGTTGCGGGAACGCCGGATGAGGCATCCGCTAAAAAGGCGTGGTTGAATGCGTTGGCTAATGCGTTTAAGTCGGCGAGACAGGATGAACTTAATATGGCATTGCCTCCTCTGGCAGAGGGGAGAGCCAAGGCATTGACAGTAGATGTTCGCCAGGCCATGCGCGAGATCGTGATGATTCAGAAATTGCTGGAAGATCTGAAGAAGGGCGCTGAGGCGGCAAAGAAGGCTGCGGATGAGGCTAAAGCCAAGAATACGCCGGATGCTGCGGCCAAGGAGATAGCGGCAAAGGATTCGCAGGATTTTGTGGATTCAAAAGAAAAAGAGTTGAAAACTCGTCAACAGCCTGTGGTAGAGGCCCTGTGGCCCAGCGTCCAGAGCCTGAAGGATCCTTTGATGGATGTGAATGGTCAGGATGAGGCCAAGGCTAAGAAAGCATGGGCTGATGCGGTGATGAAGGTTCTTCAGGACGCCTTGCGCAGAGATATCGTGATCGCTAAGGTCCAGGAGATTATTCAGGACATTAATATTCGCAAGCGAGCGGTGGTCAATAATGGTCGACTTGATATTACCCTTTCCAAGAAAGAAATCCCCTCAGATATGCAAGCCGAGTTCGCCGAGGCGCTCAAGAAGGCGATCCAGATCCGCGCTCCGGATGTCAATAATGTTTGGCGCAATGTCCCTACCGACCAGCTTCAGATCATTTTTGCCAGTGTCCACGTCAACCTTCCTGTTCCTGATGGAGTGCCATCAAAGGTTTCTATTAACGGCGTTGAAGTTCCTGTGAGCCAGGCGGATGAGGCAAAGCCTGCAGTTCCAGCAGAAGCCGGCATGTCTAAGTCAGATAGTGCAGCGAGTGCGGCATCTCAGGGGTCAGTTTCATCCCCTGCCGAAGGTTCTTTTTTTACTCCGACGGGAAAGCGTTACCCGGTAGCGCTTTCTTCTCCGACGGGAAAAGAGGCGGATTCTGTTAAGTCAACCCAGAAGGAAAGACTTTTGGAAGTGAACGCGGATGGCATATATACGGGGCAACAAGTTCTTCGCCGGGAAGCACACCAGAAAGGGATTTGGCATCGCACAATTCGAGTGGTTGTGTTCAATGCTCGAGGGCAGGTTCTTAGGGTTTTCCGTGGTGGTCGTCAGAAGCAGGCAGTTTCCGGGCGCTTTGATGTTTCTGTTGCTGGGCATAATGGCCTGATCGCAGATCCGTGTGAGGCGGCCCTTAAGGAGATCAGTGAAGAGATCTTTGGCGGCCGTTCTTTGGTCACGAAGGAACAGTTGATTCCTTTGGGACCAGGGCGCAATTTTGTATATCGGTCGAATTGGAATGTGGCTGAGCCAGATAACAGGGAATTCTTTGATTCCTTTGGGCTCATTCTTGATGACAGGCTCGCCCTGCAGGTTATGGCCGTCGGTGCTGAGGCGGACGGGCATGACTGGATTGGCTTTGACGAGATGCTGGCCGAAGTCGCTGCCAAGCCAGAGCGGTATGCCCGTATCAAGAGGATCTTGGATTATTCTGACTTAAAGCTCGCATTACGAAATATTCATTCAAGGATTCTAGCAACAGCGTTTTCGGGTATATCTGAAGTAGGGCAGGAGAAGAACCATGCCTTCCCGGCCAGTGTCCCGACTGGAACAGCAGAGGACCGCGCAGCAACAAGCGTTGAGTTTGAGAAGATCATGAATGCCTTTGGCGGCGCTGAGGTTCTTGCGGCCAAGGGGATCACGCTTACTTCGGCCGATGTGATCATGAGCGACAGGCTCGCAAGGCCCGCCGAGTTTAGAGTTAGAGATCGCAAACTTCTGGTTAATCCGTTGACCCTGCGCGGACCTCCTGAGCAGTTGCGTGTGATCTTTGAGGGCCATGAGCTCTTTCACATGCTTTATCCTGAGCGCAGTGAAGGTGCAGCCCGCAGGCATACACTCCGGTATCTTGTTGAAAATGAACTTCTTCTTAAACATTATCGACTTCTTCATGTTAATTCGTTTGGCCTTAAGGCTGATCCTGCCTGGGCCGCGGCCATTCATTTGTTGTATGTTGTGTCGCGGACTCATTTGGTTGCCAATAGGGCCATGGGATGGGTTTCCGGATGGGGCATGCCGCTTTGGCGTCGTCTGTCGACAAAATCGAGGGATCTCGGCCGTGATCCGGTGAGTGTTGAAGAAAAGATTGCTTATTTATTCAAATATTATGATCTTGGGCTTAAGTCGCCGGATGAATTGCGCTATAGCGAACTCTTTGGCGGGATCCCCACCAGAAGGCCGCTTCTTATCGAGACGCCCCGCGGGCAATTTGTTCTGAAGATAGCTGGCATGGATCGTGACAAGGCGCGTTTCGTTCTCTCGTCACATATGAAGGCTTTTGAGTCCGGGCTTCCCGTGCCACAGGTTTTAAAGACGCGTAGCGGGTCACTTTTTGTTCAGATCGGCAGCTGGTACTACTTTTTGGAACAGTATATTTCTTCCGGTGGGTCGCGTTCATTCCCAAGAGCTGCGCCAGTTCATTTCTCGGCCATGGGTGAGTTGGTTGCACGCCTTCATAATGCGATTGGTTCTTTTAAGCCGGAAGGGGCTACGCATGAGCTTGGGCCTTTTGATATCGTGACAGCTCGTAGCGAACTTATTCATCGTAAGGAGGAGTTGGATCAGAGAGGTCGTTCCCTGACCAGGGGCCAGAAACTGTTCCGCGATAACTTTACGTTCCTGAGCTCTCAGCTTGACACGATCGCCTTTTTCTGGACGGCTGAAAAGGAACGGGCCATGCCTATGATTTCTGCGGCTCATTATGATGTTTCCATTGGCAACATCAAGTGGGAACAGGATGCCAGAATCTTGACACTGTTTGATTGGGAGCGTGCGCGTGGTCCTTGTATGCGTTTGGAGGACTTCAAGAATCCGGTCTTGGCGGCAGGAGCTGAACATGGTCGTATTTATGATCGTTCGAAGGTTCTCGCCTTTTTGAAGTCCTATCAGTTGTATATACAGAGGAAGATGGAGCAGGCTGAGATTGAGACGATCCCCTTACTTTTAGGTGGCGGCACATTCTTGTGGGATATGGCCAAGTGGTTCCTTCTGTCTTCATCTGATCTGGATACGAATGACCGGGCGTTTCATCAGGTGGAGGCCATGTTGGTCGAGTTCCGCCGGCTCGTTGAGGATTTTCGTCAGGATTGGTGGCGTTCTGAGCAGGCCATGCTGTCGGGAGCTGTTGTGGGAGAGACGATTCGTACGCAGGGGGCCGCGGGGCTGGTTCAGATGGTGGCGCAGGGGGATCTTACGGACGCGCTTCTTTTAGTGATGCATGTGACTTCTTTAGCTGCTTATAACGGCCTCGCTCTTG